>JACQXK010000079.1 GCA_016208765.1 Candidatus Omnitrophota bacterium | reverse complement strand
AGCCAACCCAACCATTTGCCTTCGGATGATAAGGTTTTTTCAAATTGTAAGCAGGGACCGCTTCTATTGTTATACCCTTTATAGTCAAGCTCTCACCTGGCTTTATTGCCTGGACATCGCCAGAGATTTTCGATACGCAATCCCCAGGAGCTACGACCTGTGTATTGCTCTTACAAAGTTTTGTAATATCTTCTGGAGAACAATGGTCATAATGTTCGTGCGTAATTAAAATAAGCTCAGCCAATCCTCTTTCTTTCTCCTTTATTTTCCAAGGATCAATATAGACTACTTTTTCGTTAACTATCTTAAAACTAGCATGCCCTAACCAGATTATATTTTCTGTCATTCTTTATCCTTAGACAGGTGATAACTCACATATTCAGCAATCTTCTTCATATCCGATTTGTTTATCTGGTTAAAGAAAATAGCAATCTTGTATATTTGGCTACCTTCTGTAAGTTGAGGCTGTTCGGTTCTAACCACTACTCCTTTACACTCAATCTTTTTAACTGCCTTTTTGCCCTTATGTTCCATTGGTAGGAGCATAACCACGTTCAACTTCGTCATAGGTGCAAGAAATCTATTTACCTCGCAATAGGCCCCCGAGCAACTGATGTTCTCTGTTTGGGTAACGATATCAAACACCTCATCATGAAGTTTGAGTGGCAATCTTTTTTTTACTCGAGGATGTTTCCTTCTTTCTATTCCCCCTTCTCTCTCCATATTAGATTAACCTTTCTTTTGAAAAGCTTTCCAGCATTTTTTATTGCAATAATATTTCCCATTACGATAATACCATTTTACCCTTTTTAAAGACTTATTACAATTAGCACAATTGGTCGTTTTAACAGTTGAAGAAACCTTCTCTTTAGTTTCTGTTTCTGGCATAAGTTACCTCCTTCTTGAGGATTATATTACAATATTTTAAGGGATTTGTAAAGAAAATTTGATTGAAATAAGAAAGCAGATGTGGTATAAATTAGGCAGGCCCCATTAGAAATTTTGTTCTTTCTAGTTGGAATTTGGTATTTCTAACGGGGCAGGCAACTTTGATGTTTCTAACGAGGTAAGTAAGAGAATTTGAGCTCTGTTTCTACATAATAAGCAATTTCTTTTTTTCTCTCGGGATTTATATTAAGGAACTGTATTCCTATGCGATACCAATCACTGCCGCGCATCTGCTGAATCCAGACTGTCTTTGCTACAGCCTTGATCATCCTTGCTTCAAGAGATAAGTTGAATTCTAAGACTAAATCTGTCTTAGGGGGTATGAACTCTTCAGAGACAAGTTTTAAGCCACCTTCGCTGATGTCTCTGGTTAAGGTAAAATTAAATTTGCTAAAAGATTTGTATTGACAGCGAACAGGGATGTGTAGATTTAAACGCGAAAATTGTCTTTTCTCTTCAAGTGAATTCACCCTGTTAGAAATATCTTGATTTCTAACAGGGTTATCTTGATTTCTAACAGGGTACATTTAACTTCCTTTGTTTTAATAAGTTACAAATAAGTATACCATATAATTATCTTTTTGTCAATATTTTGGTCGAGATCCGGTCTCGACCACACTGGGACGATGTATAAGGAATTCTATGGGTTACAAGAATTACCATTTAATATAACTTCAGACCCTAATTTCCTTTTCTTAAGCAAAAGACATAAAGAGGCCTTCTCGCACCTTCTCTACGGCATACAGGATAGAAAAGGAATCTTAGAGATTACCGGTGAGATTGGAACAGGCAAGACGACCTTATGCCGTGCACTGTTAAACCGTTTAGACGATAGAGTAAGAACCGCTATTATCCTAAATCCCAATCTCTCGGAATTACAGTTGCTCGAAGCTATCCTTGAGGATTTCGATTTACAATTAGAACAGAGGACAAAAAAAGTCCTTTTATCTAAACTGAATAAACTTTTATTGAATCTGGCTTCCTTGGGTGATAATGCAGTGCTAATCATTGATGAAGCGCAGAACCTAAACAGAAACCAATTAGAACAGATTCGCCTGTTGACAAATTTAGAAACAGAAAAGGAAAAGCTTTTACAGATTGTCTTAGTGGGTCAGCCGGAATTACGAGAGAAACTCGCTTCTCTTAAATTGCGCCAACTAAACCAGAGGATCAGCGTACGTTACCATATCCTTCCCTTAGATAAAGATGAAATAAAAAAGTATATTGACCATCGTCTAAAAGTAGCAGGGTCTGACGGCCGAATAATATTTAGTGCAGAAGCCATAGAGGAAATATTTACATATTCTAATGGAATTCCCAGACTCATAAATATCCTCTGCGATAGGGCGTTATTGGCGGGATTCGTCTTAGAAAGGATGGATATAACCTACGATATAATTAAAAGATGTGTCAATGAGCTTGAAGGAAGATATGAGTATCATAAATGAGGCATTAAAAAAGATTGAACCGGAAGGAAAAATAGAAACAATTTCTCATTCTAAAAAGAGGAAGGGATGGACTGTTTTTATTTTCTTAAGTCTTATCTTAATTCTTACTAGCTTCACCCTGTTAGAAATATCAATCTCAACAGGGAAAACAAAATTTCTAACAGGGTTCACTTTATTAAAGAAACAGCCTTCTTTACTACCAGAAAAAGACAAGTCTCTTTCTCTTCCCTCGCCTTCTTTGAACTCTTCTGAAGATAGGCTACCCCCCTCTTTAATCTTAAAAGGAATCGCTCATTTTGGAGAAGAAAATTGGGCGATTATTGATGATCAGATTGTCAGGCAGGGGCAGTTTATTAAAGGAGCAAAAGTAGAAGAAATCTTTTCCGACCACGTAGAGCTAACTTTTGAGGGAAAGATATTTACTTTACAAATTACCCCCTAACTTTTTAGGTCTCACTTATCTTAACTAAAATCTTCCTTCTCCTGGGCCCATCAAATTCACAGAAGAATATACCTTGCCATGTTCCCAATACCAATTTGCCTGACTCAATAAAAAGAATTTGAGAAGAGCCAACTAAAGTGGTCTTTATATGAGCAGCAGCATTACCTTCAGTGTGATGGTATCCATCTTCAAAAGGTACATTCTTATTTAACTCCATCAATATATCTTTTCGGACACTGGGGTCAGCATTTTCATTCAACGTAAGTCCGCCGGTAGTATGAGGAGTAAATAAAAAACATATCCCATTTTTTATTTTGCTTTCTCTTATAATCTTGTCAATATCTGGAGTAATGTCAATCAAATCTGTCTTTGTTTTTGTGTTTATCTCGATTTGTTTTAAGTGCATTCCAACCTACTCTTTATCACCTTTTTAACCATCTCCAAGGGCACATTTTCTCTAACTTCCGCTTTACCAATCCCTACAGGTAAAACAAAGCGATTTTTCCTTCCTATAAATTGTAAAACAAAGCGATTTTTCCTTCCTATAAATTTCTTATCATGAAGTTGTGCCTTTAGAATCTCGGTTAATTTTACATTCTGTATCTTAACGGGTAAGCCCACCTTTAAAATCAGATTTTCTATCCTCTGGAAAGAATCCGGGCTTAAGAGTCTTAAAATTTTAGCAATCTGGGCGGCGCAGACTGTCCCAATTGCTATTGCCTCTCCATGACTATAAAGAGTGTATTTAGTGGCGGCCTCAATAGCGTGGCCAATAGTATGCCCAAGATTAAGTAGCATACGCTTCCCCTCTGTGTCTCTTTCATCCTTCTGGACTATATGCGCTTTTATCTTACTCGATGCAAGAACAATATGAAGTAAGTCATTTTCATTTAACTTCAGTATCCCTAAATATCTTTTCTCTATGTATCTGAATAGGCCCTCGTCTTGAATAATACCATATTTAATCACCTCTGCTAAACCCGACCTTAGCTGGCGCAGGTTCAAACTCTTTAATAAAGATATATCAGAGAAGACGACTTTAGGCTGATAGAAGGCGCCGATTAAATTTTTTCCATAAGTCCAATCAATACCTACTTTTCCTCCTATACCGGAGTCGACCTGTGCCAAAAGCGTAGTGGGAAGTTGCACATAGGGAATGCCACGTTTATATATACTAGCCAGGAAACCAGCCAGGTCTCCAATAACACCTCCTCCGAAAGCAATGATAAATAAAGTTCTTTGCTCATCGTAAAGGGCGATTCTTTTAATCAGATTCAAGCACATTTTATCTGACTTACTTGTCTTACTGTCAGGCACTTCCTCAAATCTAACGCTAAAGCCCTCTTCTTTAAGAGAATTTTCTAATCTATCGCCATATAATTTTCGGATATAGGGGTTGGTGACCACTACCGCATCAGAGCCAATTTTTAATTTCCTTAACAATCTTCCAAATTCAGGAAGAACCTTGTAGCCAATCACGATGTCGTAGCTGCGCCTGCCTAAATTTACAGTAAGTTTTCTCATCTCACCAGAGGATCTGTATTCCTAACCACTGGGCAATAAATTTAACAGTGGGCAAGATTAACTTATCTATGAGACCTAAATACAAAAGGATAATCAAAATTATAAACCCATATGGCTCAAGGCGGCTATATCTAGATGCATATTTCCTTGGTAAGATCCCTGTCAGGATCCTTGAGCCATCTAAAGGCGGAACAGGCACTAAGTTAAAGACAGCTAATGCTAAATTAATAAAGATTATTGCAACTAATAAGAACTGAAGGGGATAAAATGTGAAGATTTGAAATTTTATAAGAATAGCGAGGGTGAGCGCTAAAGCGAAATTGGCTGCAGGACCAGCCAATCCTACCCAGACCATATCGCTTTTGGGATTACGAAGGTTAAAGAAATTAATTGGCACAGGTTTTGCCCATCCAAAGATAATGGGCGAGCGCATCATAATTAGCAGGAACGGCAGAAGCACTGTTCCCACTGGGTCGATATGGGCAAGAGGATTTAAGGTTAATCTTCCTGCGTATTTTGCTGTGGGGTCTCC
>JACQXK010000033.1 GCA_016208765.1 Candidatus Omnitrophota bacterium | reverse complement strand
CGTGAGTGGGCCCGTACTTCTGTAATCAGCATTCACCCTTTACAATCCCCATAGGTTTGCTCTATATTCATAGCGATGGCTCAGTTCAACCTGTTTTATCCGCAACGCCTGCCAGCCTTACGGATAAAACACTATACGTTACACATAAAATAAATAATGATATGAAACAATGAAAAGTGCTATAATTTTGCGAGGGTTAAAATGCAAACCATAGCACAGTCATCAGCACAGTCATCTTTTTATCCGATTTCATTAGATGAGATAAAGGCGAAAGTTGCTAAAAAAAATGGCAGACGTAACGGCTTAACTAATGGGAAGATACAGCAAACAACCTTATTTAGCAATCAGCCATTGGATAACGTAAAAGAAATAATAAATGAATTCGGAGAAAAAATTATTCGGGTTGATGGAGAAATTCCGATTAACTTACGAGTAAAAGACAGAGATAGGTTTTTATTTATCAGCTATAACCAAAGCATTCTAAGTCATGGACTTCATAAGTATCCTGCTAAATTTTTCCCTGAATTACCCTGTTGGCTTATTAAGCGATATTCTAAAGAAGGCGATACAATTCTCGACCCATTTTCTGGCAGCGGTACAACAAATGTTGAAGCACTTCTGACAAGAAGACATTCTATCGGTATTGATGTTGACCCTTTCTCGCGCTATCTCTCAAAAGTAAAGACAACACCTCTAAATGAAAAGGAATTACAGTCTGCTCAAAAATATCTTTTGAGACTCATTTTGAACTATAAGCCTTCAAGAGTTTCTGAAAAGGACATCCCTGTCTTTCCCTATAGAGACAATTGGTTTAATAAAGAAATTATTCTTGAATTGGCATATCTAAAAAAAAACATAGAGGCTCTTGATACAACTGAAGATATAAAAGATTTCTACAGGATTTGTTTTTCGTCCATAATTCGTGGCATCTCCAATGCCGATGACAACTGTACCAGAACTGTGATACGGAAGAAATTGAATAAAAAAGTTTTTCCTGCTGATGCTTTGAAAAAATTTGCCGAAGTTATACTACTTAATGTTCCAAAGATGATAGAATTTTCTCAAAACTGTCCAATGGATACAAGGGTTAGTTTCCCTGATGAGATGGATGCACGGAATATTAACTACAACGATTACTTTGACTTAGCAGTAACCTCTCCCCCATATGCAAATGCAGTAGATTATCCGAGAACACATCAACTTGAAAGCTACTGGCTGGGATTAACAAGAGGCTCATTAACTCCTTTAAAGAAAAAACATGTCGGTACAGAGAGTGTTTCATCAAGCGAATATAAGAAGTTGCATAAAATCGGAGTAAAGGAAGCGGATATGACACTCTTAAAAATTTTCAAAAAAGACCCGAGACGGTCATACATAGCTTTCAAATATTTGGATGATATGAGATTGAATTTGTTAGAAATACATAAGGCTCTAAAAAAAGAGGGAAGATATGTAGTGGTTGTTGGAAATAATAAAATCCGAGGGGAATTATTTGAAAACTGGAAATACATAATGGAGTTAGCCAAGAATATCGGTTTTAACGTTGAAAACTATTTTGCCTCTGAAATTATAAAGCATTTTATAAAAGTGCCGAGAGAGGAACGTATAAATACTGACTGGGTTATCGTTTTACAAAAATAAACTATGCCGAATACAGAAGATATAGGAAGACAAGCATCAATCGAGGGTTTTGCAAATGAACATATCGTAGCTGGTCTGTTAATGAAAAAGTATCAAAATGTTTCTCTTGTAGATTTACCTCTATCGCCTTACGACATAATAATTGTCAGGAAACTTGAATCTGGTAGTGAAGACATTATCAGAGCACAAGTTAAAACAGCAAGAACGAGTGTAAGTTTTACTGGTGGCACAAGAGGCGGTGTTGATAGAGAATATAAATCAGGCATCAAAACTTATACTCAATCGCCAGAAACTTCTGATGTAATCATTGGCTTAAAACCATTAGACAATAGGGCTTTTGATATGTATTTTATTCCTACTATTCTTATTGAGCTTTGGGGGACAAAAAGCAAGGGACTTGGGACTATTGAGCCGCTAAAAAATAATTACTATATTCTTGAGAACTGTAAGAACAAAGACTTGATACTTAATAAATGCAAAGAATACGGAATTATTTGAACTAAAAAATTCGAATGTGTAACAAATCGCTCAACACCGATGCTCATTACGCTCCGCTTCATTCGCACGGGTTAGCTTGGTCGTTATGCCAGCAATAAAAAATAATAAAAGGGAAAATAGCGGGGTTGAGTATCAGCAACAACGAATTACAGATGAAACACCAAGATTGGTTCAAAAATACCTTACAGCCGGGTTCTGACCTGTGCGACCGTTGTCATAGAACCACCAGGGTTCAGCATGACGCCTTTTATTGGTACGTAAAAGGAGAAGGTGTTTATAAAGGAAATTTTTGTTTGAGTTGCATGAACAAGATTATTCTACAATCTACTTTGTGGAATCTTGTTTTTGGGACATGGACTGTGTGGGGCCTCTTTGCTGGTCCTATATTTATCGTGATTAATACTTTTAAGTATCTTAAATATGTTTATCGCTTCAAAAGAAAAGCGTTTTAATCATGAACGCCCATTGTCAGATTCATTTGCAAAAGCTATAATAAATCACAAGATATATGCTTTTATTTGAATGGGATAAGAACAAGGCAAAAAGGAATATCGAAATTCATGAAATATCTTTCGATGAGGCAGCGCACAGTATTCAAAGATACTCTATCATTAACTATTCATGATCCTTTGCATTCTGATGAAGAAGATAGATTCACTCTTATTGGAAATTCCGTTAAGAACCGTCTTCTTGTCATTGTGCATACAGAAAGAGGAGATAAAATAAGAATAATAAGCGCAAGAAAAGCAACAAAAAAGGAAAGGAAACAATATGAAGAGAATGCAAAAAGATAGGGATATGCTCGAAGAATATGATTTCAGCATGGGGATTCGCGGGAAATATGCAAAGAGATATGCGGAAGGAACAAACGTTGTCGTCATCGAACCCGATATTGCTAAGTTCTTTCCTAATCATGATGCTGTAAATCAAGCACTGCGGTCTTTAACTGAAATTATTAAAAAGCAACGGAAGATTGCATAACGAATCACTCTACTGGACGCGGGATAAAACCGTTTTGATTTTTCACTTGTCTCTTCCCCGCGCCAGTGACTTCTGTGCGTTAGGCATGGAGGAAATATGTCAATCGCACTATATCGCAAATCGATTCACTGTCCTCACTGTCATTACGAAGGAGATGCAAAAGTAAAGGGCACTGGTGGAGGGCTCGCCCTATTCGGAATTGTAGCCTTAATTATTGGTTTTTGGTTCTGGCCGCTTATTATATATTATTGCAATCCTATTTTTTCTTGTGGCGACCTTTAAACCCGCCAAGCAGGTTTGTCCTAAATGCAATTGGGAATATCCAGTACCTCTCTCGCAATGGGAATAGCAGCATGTTGAAGAGATGGCATGTCCGTTTTGTGCCGAGCCGATCCGAAAGGAAGCCATCAAATGTAGGCACTGTGGTAGCGAAATCTCCGTCTCTACAACCAGAAGCAACAACATTAATCTTCAGAAGCAAGATGACAATTACAAAGATACTTTGGCATATAAAGCAGGAAAAATATGGAAAAAAATGACAAAATAGAGAAAAGAGGAGGATAACTATGGAAACTACAAAGTTTATACACTGGCAAGACGGAAATATGTGGCTCGGCTATCTGGAGGAATATCCTGACTACTTGACGCAAGGAGAAACTCTCGATGAACTGAAAGAAAATTTAAAAGACTTGTACAAAGACTTAACCAGCGGCGCCATCTCTTGTGTTCGCAAAGTTGCTGAACTGGAAGTTGCGTGAAAAGAAAAGATTTGATCAGACAACTGGAGGAGATGGATTGTGTTTTCCTCAGGCATGGTGGAAATCACGATTGGTATCAGAACCCAAGAACAAAAGTCGCCCAGCCAATTCCAAGACATAACGAGATAAATGAAAATCTTTCAAAACATATCATAAAAATGCTGAAGGATAATGCCTAACAACCAAATCCAGCGGATGGCTAAAGCCACCGCTTATTTTAATGTTAAATCAAAAAAACAACAAAACCAATACTTGACAACTATATGGCTGAGTTGTACAATTAAAGCATGGAAATTGTAGCGGATGCAAGCGCATTTCTTGCCGTTGCCCTCAATGAAAGCGACCGCGATTGGATTATTCAGAAAACTGCTGGAAAAAGCATTGTTTCGCCTGAAATTCTGCCCTACGAGATTGGCAATGCATTAATCGCTATAAAAAGAAAAGGCCGCCTCAATGACCGGGAAATTCTTCGAGTGTTCGACCTGTCGCAGCGAATAGCGGTCAGGTTGCTTTCGGTAAAGATTCATGATGCGATGAAAATTGCTCTGCGGTTTAATATATATGCCTATGATGCGTACTATCTGCAATGCTGTATAGAAAACAAATTGTCTCTTATCAGTCTTGATGACCGCATGTGTGATATTGCAGAAAATCTTGAAATAAAGGTGGTGGAATAAATGAAAACATACACTTACTCTCAGGCACGGGAAAGATTGGCAAACATTCTGGAAGAATCTAAAAAAGAGGAAATCGTTATTCGTCGTCGCAAAGGCGATATGTTTTCTATTTTGCCGAAAACGCCCTCTATTCGTTCACCCTTTGATGTGCCGGGTTTGAGCAAAAAGATTTCTCGCAAAGAAATATTAGAGGCTATACGAGAATCCAGAAAACGGGTATAACAAATCACTCGTGCGGATGGCTGATAGCCACCGCACAGTTCAAACGTTATGCAATCGAGGAGGATGTAGAAATGAAATTGAAAGAGGTAGAAGATAAATACAGAGATGAATGGGTGTTAGCCGAAGTATTAAAAGAGGATGAGTCAGGGGAACCCACAGAATTAAAGGTAATAGCTCATTCCAAAAATAGAGATGACACCTATGACGCAATGAAAAAGGTAAAAAGTAAATACTCCTACCATTTCTATACAGGAAATATTCCCCAAGAAGGCAGGGCCATGTCAAAGAAAACTATAACCATTTAAAATAGAGCGATAAAAATTACTAACTGGTTTTTAACCCTGGCATTGAGGTATAAATATATATGCTTGGTGGAGAAGGCCGTAGCAAAAATCCAAAGTTCCTTTCTTTAAGCTCCCTTGAGGTGAGGCCCATATTTGCGAACGAACGCCATGAGTGGGACAGTCTCATGGG
>JACQXK010000069.1 GCA_016208765.1 Candidatus Omnitrophota bacterium | reverse complement strand
TTAAATAGTAAGGGACACTTTTAAGCGCAAATCAGAACCGTCCCTATAAATAAAAAAAGCCGAGCTGACCAATTAAAGTCAATCCGGCTTAGAAATTCTTAAGCTGCTCCGGCTACCTCCATAACCAGAGCCCATTAATATGAATAACTTTAAAAGTATAACATATTTATACTCAATTTCAAGGTTACAGGCCCTATTTTTCTGCTGATTTTTGTAATTGAATTATTGCTAATTTAATCTATAATAAGCTATTAATAAAAACAAAACCTCAGACAGGAGAAAATGTTATGTTAAAAATCTTACGCAACAAAAAAACCGCAAGAAAAGTATGGATTGTCCTGGCTTTACTCATTGTTCCGGCATTTGTCTTCTGGGGCGCAGGAAGCCTTGTCCGCGATAAAAAGGAAATGGGCACAGCAGGTAAAATATTTGGCAAAAACGTCTCTCTTCTTGAATACCGCGACGCTTACAATGCTGTCAGGGCACAGGCACAACTGCAGTTTGGGGATAATTTCTCAGAACTGCGCCAGTACCTTGATTTAGAAAACCTGGCCTGGGACAGATTAGTGCTTCTTTACGAAGCCAAGCGTAGAAAAATAAAAGTGAGCGACAAAGAGGTAATTGAGCTTATTCGCAGCGTGCCGATATTCCAAAAGAAGGGCCGTTTTGACAACCGTTTTTATTCAGAAACCCTGCGTTATTTTTTACGCATGCAACCAAGAGCATTTGAAGAACAAATCCGTCAGAACATTACCATCTCCAAGCTCTACAACCAAATCACAGAAAATATAAAAGTAACAGATGAAGATATAAGAAAAGAGTACCAGAAACTAAACGAAGAGATCAGCCTCACCTATCTTGCAGCCTTGCCTGCGGATTTTACCAAAGGAATATACCCGCAAGAAAAAGAAATGAGGGAATATTTTGAGAATAATTCTGTGCAATTTAAACAACCATTGTCTTTTAACCTTGAATATGCCGTCTCCGATTCTGAAGCTAAAATTAAGGAAGCTGCTAATCTATTGCCCAAAAAAAAGAAGCTTGAGCTTGCTGCAAAAGATACAGGGGCAGACTTTAACAAAACCGGTTTATTCGCTCAGTCTGACCCCATACCCGGGATTGGCTGGTCGCCGGAGATCCTTGAATTAATAATGACAAAACTAAAACCCGGGCAGTTTTCTGAGCCGTTAAATATTGACAAGAAATTCTATATCGTGGGCCTTATAGAAAGAAGAGAACCCTACATTCCCGAGTTTGCCCAGGCGAAAGATAAAGTAAAAGAAGCCATGATAAAAACAGAGTCGGCAAAGATTGCCAAAGAGAAAATTGAAGCTTGCCTTACAAAAATGCAGTCTGATTTTAAAATAAACCCCAAAACAATTGATTTTACAAAACTTGCCAAAGAATTTTCTTTAAAAACCGACTCTACAAGCCCCTTTAAATTCGGAAGCTATATAGAAGGGATCGGCGCTTCGGATAATTTCTGGGCTGCTGCGCAGAAACTTAAGGAAAATGAATTCAGCCCCGTAATCAGCATGCCTTCCGGATATTATATTATCAAAACAAAATCCAAAACCCCGATTGATGAAAAGAAGTTCGCGAGCGAAAAAACTGAATTTGGCAAAAAGATCCTTGCCCAAAAACAACAAGAGAGTTTTGTAAAATTTACCGCAGAATTAAAACAAAAAGCGCAAATGCGTTAAGCAATTTGCGCTTAAACCCGGAATTTGCAAATATTGATTTCGGGTTACATAAAAGAGCCGTTTCTAATAAATAGAAACGGCTCTTATTTTTTATTAATTAACTTACTTTAATTGCATTTACCGGGCACTGCTCGGCAACTTCCTGCAGATTACAAGTCGCACAAACCTGGGCTTTTACATGGGCAATACCATCGCCCTGAATTTCAAAAACTTCCGGGCAAGCCTGTTCACATAAACCGCATCCTACGCATGTTGCAGCATCAACTGTTACCTTTGACATTTGCTATCCTCCATAAAAAATTGTTCTAATTATCTTTCTAACAAATTCTCAAATATCTCTTCGTGATCAACCTCTTCGGAAAGAATATGCGTTACCAACTGATAGGTAACATGATCCTTACCAAATGTTTTCTTGGCAAGCTTGCTGTACACCTCAATTGCCCCTGCCTCTGCTTCTGCCACAATCCTGATGATCCTGTTGATATCGGCAGTATTTTTCGGCGGCATCAAATATGCGTTGTTGGCATTCTTTTCCAGCTCCATCGGATTAGCCAGAGGCGCATCTCCTAATTTTACAATTAAGTCAGCTAACTCAGTGGCGTGTTCCAACTCATCCTTTGCAATCTTCTCTAACATTTCTTTGATATCTTCATATGCTCTTCCGGAAACCATCTGAGCCATATACCAATACAAATAATATGCCAGCCATTCATCAGCGTATGCCTTATTCAAATCCCTTACCAGTTCTTTTAAGCTTAGATCCACAATTGCCCTTGCCTGTTTTCCCATAACAACACCTCCTCTTAACTTGCCGCTACAACTTCTTGCTTAAGGCCGTATTTCTTTATATTCGCATCTGCAATTTCCTGGATCTTCTGAATTTCTTCAGGATTATTAAGCAGATGTTTAAACCTGCCCTGGACTTTAAGGTATTCCTCAACCGGGCGTGGCTTTATTTGCCTTTTGGCAACTAATATGCCGTTTTCGTATTCAAACAAAGGATATAATCCTGTTTCTACGGCAATCTTTGCAACTTCAACAGTCAGATGCGGTTCGTGCCTCCAGCCTAATGGGCAAGGCACATGTATCTGAATATATTTTGCTCCTTTTAAAGAAATAGCTTTCTTAACTTTTCTTTGGACATCCATCGGAAAAGCCACTGAAGCAGTAGCCACATAAGCTATGGCATGCGCATTAGCAATCTCAGGCAAAAGTTTTTTAGGACGGATGTTTCCAGTAGATCTTGCTCCAACAGGAGTAGTGGAAGTGTTGGTATCAAACGGAGTCAACCCGCTTCTCTGCACTCCGGTATTCATATATGCTTCATTATCATAACACACATAGAGTATGTCGTGCCCGCGTTCAAGCATCCCGGAAAGAGCCTGCAAGCCGATATCAGCAGTGCCTCCGTCGCCTCCTTGCGCAATCACGTTAATTTTATCTTTTGTTCCCAAATATTTTAATGCCGCCTCAACACCCGAGGCAACAGCCGCACAATTCTCAAATAAGGAATGGACAAAAGGGACTTCCCAGCATGATTCAGGATATTTGGTTGAAAAAACTTCAAGGCAACCTGTATTATTTGCAACTATTGTATTCGGCCCGGCGGTATCAATCACCAAACGCGCCGCCATAGACTGCCCGCATCCTGAACAAGCTGTATGCCCGCTAGTAAATAAATGTTTACTCATATTGTTCCTTTACCAGTTCTGGTTTTAAATCAATAAATTCGCAATTTAACTCTTTTGTTGTCAACAAACGCAGCATCTCCCTGATAGAACCTTTTGTAATATCGCGCCCGCCTAAGCCGACGATAAAACTGCTGATTACCTTAGGTTGTTTTTTCTTACCAAAAAACACTGCCTTGATTTCAGACGCAAGCGGAGCATAAGAGCCCAAAGACAATGCCCTGTCTAATACCGCAACTTTAGGAACATCTTTTAATGCCTCATAAATCTGCTGCACAGGAAACGGCCTGTAAGAAACAACTTTTAACAAACCTATCTTTTTGCCCTTGGCGCGAAATTCATCAATTACTTCTTTGGCTGTGCCGCAAACAGAACCCATTGCAACAATTACTTTTTCCGCGTCGTCTAAATGATAACCTTCAACTAAACCGTTGTATTTGCGGCCGGTAACCTTTGCAAACTCTCCGGTAACCTTTGGAATTAAATTAAGAGCGCTGTTAAGCGTTTGCTGCAAGGCATAACGGGCCTCCATGTAATACTCAGGATCAACCAACGGCCCCAAAGTCATAGGATTTTCAACATCAAGTTTATATAAAGGTTTGTAAGCAGGGAGAAATTTATCTACTTGTTCCTGCGTAGGTATATCCACAGTTTCAATGCCGTGGGTCAAAGAAAATCCGTCCATACATACCATCACCGGAACCATCATTGATTTATCTTCAGCAAGGCGAAACGCCATTAAATGCAGATCCACTGTTTCCTGCAGGTCTTCGGCAAACAACTGCATCCACCCGCTGTCTCGCAACGAGACTGAATCCTGCTGGTCATTCCAGATATTAATCGGCGCTGAAATCGCGCGGTTTGCGCAGGTCATTACCACCGGAAGGCGCATCCCGGCAATATTAAAAACAACCTCTTGCATATAAAACAGACCCTGTGAGCTGGTCGCTGTGTATGCGCGCACACCTGTAGCAGATGCACCCAACACAACTGAAGCAGCAGAATGCTCTGATTCAACATTTACTACCTGCGAGCCTAATTCTCCATTAGCCACAAAATTAGCCAACTCTTCTACAATGTGAGTTTGGGGAGTGATTGGATAGGCGGAAATTACTCCGGGTTTACAACGTTTTACAATTTCTGCAACTGCTAAAGAACCTTCTAAAAATTCTTTCATAACTATTCCTTTGAATCCTCAGGGATCATTACAATATCTTGTTTAGGACAAATCACTGCGCACATGCCACAGCCCTTGCAATAAGAATAATCACAAATAAAAGTATTTTTCTGGTCACCGGTAATACATGCCTCCGGGCAGACAGTAACGCACATCTTACAGGCAATACAATTTTTATGCAGGAACTTTGGTTTTGATTCGGTGCGCCAGGAACCGGTTTTATTCCTTTTGCTTGTTCCGGGCTTGGAAATTAACGGGCCAAACATTTTCTCTCCTATATATTACTTGAGTTTCTTGACAAACTCATAACCTTGCTTTGCTGCTTCAATATTACCCTCTGCTGCTTTACCGCTAAACCTGTGCTTAATTGCTTTATAAAGAGTGTCTAAATCAAACTCGCCTGTTGCTGCAACATAAGCACCTAACAAAGCGGTATTTCCTAAGGGCCGTCCAAATGCCTTCATAGCAATTTCGTTTGCCGGCAGGGCAATCGCTCTCTGCCGGGCATTTACCTTGGGTATTTCAATGTCTTCTTTTGCGTTAATTATAGCAATTCCAGCCTCTTTTAAACCAGCAAAACAATTAAAACCACGCATTAAAGTAGCATCCATAATCAAGACATAATCAGGTTCATAAATCTGGCTTCTCAGGCGCACTGGTTTTGAATCAACGCGCATAAAGGCGTTCATCGGAGCGCCCATTCTTGCGGCTCCAAAACTTGGGAAAGCATAAGGATATGCCCCTTTTAGAAAATAGGCGTAACCTAATAATGACGCAGTTGTAATTGCGCCTTGTCCGGCGCGGGCATGAATACGTATCTCTTTCATCTTGCTCCTCTATTTAACGAAACTCAGGGATTATATAACTATTCACAATATTTGTCAAACAATTTATTTTTTAACTTATTTTCCGCAGCAGGAATGAAGTTTCTGAAAGAAGCCTGAGTATCCCCTCTGCTTTTTCTAAATCCAGGCTTCCCAAACCGCAGGCAGGGCTGATCAAAAGGTTCTCCGACAACAAATCCCTGTCTATACCTTTTTTAGCAAGGATATTTATCCCCTCGCTTATTTTTGCAACCAGCATTTCAGGGGTTTGCGAACCGTCAAAAGCGTCTGTAGGCGCCACTCCCCAGCAAAGAATACCGCCGCGTTTTAAGAAACCTTTAAGATTATCAGCATAAAGCACGACCTTATCCAGATATCCATAGGCATCAAAATTAATAATATCAATTCCCGGCGTATCAGTAAAAATAGACCAATCAGTGTTTCCGCAGCAATGCACACCCAGCAAAACATCGCCGGCTTTTATGTCAGAGGCCATTTCGCTTAACCCTGCGATAACTTCCGGGCGATTTAGCGGAGTATAAGCAGAACCAAAACAGCCCAAATACGGCTCATCAATAAAAACAATTAGTTTCTTTGCGAATCTACGCAACAGCTTAATTTGCCAAATGGCTTTCATTGCCAAGCCTTTTAGGCACGCCTGCAGAAAAACCGCATCGTGCAAAAGGGAAACCCCCTTTTCGTCCTTAAAACTGGCGGCAAATGTAAAGGGGCCGGTAATATTACATTTTAAAAAACTGATTTTTGAAAGATCCGCCTTCTCTAATCTCTGGATAAAGGCTCTTATTCCCTTAGAATAATCTTCGCTTATCTGAAAATAATCAGTATCTGCCTCAATGATGCGCTCATAAAAAGTTTCCAATTCGCCTTCAGGGATACCTTTGGTTAGATAGGCAACATCACTGCCTTTTAAGCGTAAAAAAGGCATGTGCTCACTAAACTGCTGCACCATTCCTTCACGATGATCGCGCTTTGGAAGCTGCGGCCAAAAAGGTATTTCAGGGACATATTTAAAAATTAAATCAAGGGCGCTATCCGCATCTTTATGCGGAAGGCTGCCGATTCCCGTCGCTAAACCGCTGAAATCTTTCATAATTTCTCTCGTTTTAAACCTCCGCTTGTGCCGATTTCCACGCACTCTTCAATCTTGATCTTAAAAACCACAAATTTTTTGGGAATAGCCAGCTCAAAGTTCTCATGAACCTTGCCTTTTGTAACCCCTTCAATAATCCTTTTTGTAGAAAGATCCACTTGCCTCTGTAAAACCTCTTTCATAATCTTATCGTATTCTGCGCCGCTTTCCATTAGCTCTGCCAGGCCGTTGATTTGATAACCATGTAACGTGTCTGTATCCATAAAGGAAAGCGAGGTGCGTGGATTAATACGTAGATTTTCCCAAGTGTTACCGATAGTATAATCCACCAAGTAGATTAAATTATCCTCAATCTTAAGGATAAATTTCGGCGCAGCATTCGGCCTTGCTTTAAAATCACAGGTGGCAACACTAATAAATTCGCGATCCTTTAAAAGCTCAACAACTTTTTTTGCAATCATGTTACTCCCGGTAAATTGAACCCGGTAATTTCACGCATTTTCTGGCTGGCCAATTCATGCGAACGCTTAAGCGCTTTATTATAGGCATCTTTTACAGCTTTTTCAAGGCTTGCCTTATCCATATCAGATAGCTCTTTCTGGATCTTGATCTCTTTGACCTCCTGCGCTCCGTTCATGGTCACTTTTACAATTCCGTCGGAACTTACCGCATCAAAAACATTATTTTCCAGCTCCCGTTTTAATTCCTGCATCTTTTTCTGCATATCCATAAACGCCTTCATCTTATCAAACATTTTATTTCCTTTCCTTGATAAACTGCTTCATCAATTTATTTTATTATTTCTTAACTGCTGCGATAAAACCGACCTTAAGCTTCTCAACTTTGGGCTGATAAGAACAGGGTATTTATATTTCCCCGAAATATTTTTTAATGAAGACGGGAATTTATCCAGGTTAGAGTGCGTAAATTCCCTGATTTTCTTAACGCCCGGGGATTTATAAATTATCCTGCCGCGGCCAATCACCTTTTTAAGCAATTGCTTACCGGGTAAGCCCTCTCCAGCAATGCCCAGGATATCTCTGGTAAACTTTCCAGAATTGTTTTGTACGCGAAAAACCTGTTTTCTCCCCGGATAGGTAACTTTGGCCTTGCTTAATTTCATTGCCGGAATAAACTTGCCGCTTGCATCAGTAACCTCGCTTATTTTATAGATCACATCCAGGCTCGGGGCGTCAATGCTTGTGCCCATATTTGTGCCGACACCAAAGTTATCCACACAAGCACCACGGCGCAAAAGATCCCTGATCTTAAATTCATCAAGGTTGCCGCTTGCAAATATTTTAACATATTTTAACCCTGCCTTATCAAGCATTACCCTGGCATATTTTGAAAGTGAAACTATGTCACCGCTGTCAAGGCGAATGCCTGAAAGGTTATATTTCTTTTCCTTTAAGTATAGCCCGATGGTAATGGCATTCTTGATGCCATTTTTTGTATCATAAGTATCTACCAATAAGACACTTCTTTTGGGGAATGTTTCTGCGTAAGCAAGAAAGCTATCCAGTTCATTTTTAAACGCAAGCACAAAAGAATGTGCCATAGTTCCTGCAATCGGAATGCCGTATAATTTACCCGCAAGACAATTAGATGTTCCGTAACAGCCTGCGATATAAGAAGAGCGCGCTGCATGAAGCGCTGCATCAAACCCGTGCGTGCGCCTGAGAGAAAAATCAAACACGACTCTTTTATTTGCTGATAAAACTACACGAACAGCCTTTGAGGCAATTGCTGACTGAAGGTTAATAGTATTTAAAAGAAAACTTTCCAGGATTTGCGCTTCAATGATCGGGGCAGTTACGCGGATAACCGGCTCATCTGCAAAAAAAATCTCTCCCTCAGGCATGGCAAACACATCACCGCTAAATTTAAAACCACAGAGGTATTCGAGAAATTCTTCAGAAAAGGTTCCAAGCGACCTTAAATAATCAAGGCTTGAAGCTGAAAGTTTCCAGTTTTTTATGTATTGTAAAATGTCTTCCAGGCCGCAGGCCACCAAAAACGAACGGTTCTTTGGAAGCCGGCGGACAAACAAATCAAAAGTTGCGCGTGCTTGTGGCTTATAAACAAAATAAGCCTGCGCCATGGTCAGTTCATATAAATCAAGCAGCAAACTCTTATCCATTAACCAGTTTTATTTAACTCCGGAGTTTGGGACAGAAAGCTCCTCTATCTTTTCCAAAGGCAAAACGTTATCCTTAAAAACAACTCTTCCTTCTTTGTTAATCACCACAAATGTAGGCACACCCAATAATCTATACCCGTCTGCCACGGATGCATCTTCGTCCAAAAGAATAGTCAATAAATATGCGTTTCTTTGCATAAAATTATGCACCCTGTACTGCGGCTCACCCACAGCTATGGCAAAAACCTCCCAGCCGCGCTTTTTTAAAGAGGGCAAAAGATCGTTGAGGTTTTTTAATTCCGGACGGCAAAAAGGGCAGGTAGTGGTCCAGAAAAACAGGATCACGGGATTCTTATTTCTGTAGTTGCTAAGTGTAAATGACTCTCCATTCAGATTTTGCAAAGTAAAATCAAAAGCAAAATCTTTATCTGCCTCAAGTTTTTCTTCTTTTACGCCTTGCTCCGGGGAGCTTATTTCTTTTTTCTCTTTGCACGAAACAGATAAAAATACCACCAACGCCATCCCGCAGGAAATCAACAGATTCTTCCTCATTTAAAATCTCCTTATCCCGTTATAAATAAAATATGCCCCGGCAATAATTAAGATTATTGCGCAGGCCCTTTTTATATAAACCATCCACTTCCCGGATTTTGGGAGGTTGACAAGAGTTGATCCAAATGTCCCGGCTAAAATCAATACCAGACCCATTCCATAAGCAAAAACAAACAAAAGGCTGGCCCCATAATAAACATTATTTTTAGCCGCCAAATACGCTAAGATTGATCCTAATACAGGCGTGAGGCAGGGGCCTATGATAAAACCTGAACTTACCCCTAAAACAAAACTTGAAAGATATCCTTGTTTCTTTTGCTGGCGCACTTTAAACATTGGCAGGGGAATCTGGAATAAATCAAACATAGATAACCCGAAAAAAGTTACAAATAACCCGACGAGAATATAAGTCAAAGGATAGGTACTAAATTTACCGAAGAGCGTGCCTGATAAAGAAGCAAATAACCCTAATAAAGAATACATAATTGCAATACCGGTAACATAAGTAAGGCTCAGAAAAAAACCTTTCTTTCTTGAGCCGGATGCGCTGGCGCCGATAAAACCCAGGGTAATCGGGATAAGCGGATAAACGCAGGGAGTGAAACTAACTGCTACGCCTCCTGTAAATGCCAAAACGTAATCAATAGGGTTACCTGACAGAATCATCAATCCACCTTAGATAATCTTTGTTCCCGCCGATAATCGGCAAGGCAATAATTTCCGGCACTGTGTAACTGTGCAAAAACTTAACGGCTTTAATAATTTGAGTAAACTTATTTTTCTTTGATTTTATAACAAGTAAAACCTCTTTAGTCTGATCTATCCTGGCTTTCCACCAGAAAAATGACTCAATATTCTTTACAATATTTACACAGGCAGCTAATTTCTTCTTTAAAAGCTCCTGCGCAATTTTCCTGCCTTCTTTTTCACTTGAGCAGGTAATAAAAACTATCATATACATCTTAAATTTCCTTTTATTGTTTTATTTCATTAACCTTAACTGATTTGATCCTGCCAAATTGCGCGCAGATATCAAAAACCACAGTGGGATCTTGAGTATTTATGGAAACTGCAAAGCTGCTTAGCTCGGTTGTGCCTGACTCTACAGGGCTTACCTGTGCCGACTCGCCAAACTCAGAAACAGCATTCCTTATAGCCTCAGCTCCTGCGCTATAAGTATTAAGTATAAACTCCAAGAAATATTTAGTCATCCTGTTTTTTATTTAAGCATTGCTACTGACATGATCCTGCCGCAGGAGCTGCCTTCCTGCCGGTAGGAATAAAAATCTTTTATCCGGCAAGACGTGCAAATCTTTGAATCAAAAATATTTTCCTCTTTCAAATCGCAGTTTAAAAGCTGCTCTTTATTTACCTGGGCCAAATCCAGGTAAAACTTATCAAGCCTCTTAGCAACCTTGCCGGGAAAATGCCGATGAAATTCTTCTCCTACTTCATAACAACACTTTCTGATAGCCGGGCCAAAACCGGCATATAAATCTTGCGCAGATGTGCCAAAATTATTCTTCATTTCACTGACTGCCTTTGCACAAATCCCTTCTTTGCTGCCTTTCCAGCCGGCGTGCACCAATCCAATAGCGTTATTCTTTCGGTCATGCAAGAACACTGACAGGCAATCGGCGCTAAAAATTGCCAGCGCAAGGTTTTTTTTGTTTGTTATAAACGCATCGGTGCCGTTAATCGCTGAATGATGGTCAAAAGCCCCTTTTCCCCTGTGTTCTTCGGTGACTACCGCAACCTCGGAACCATGAACTTGTTTTACGCAAATTAAATCATCATGCTTAATACCCAGTTCATCCAGAAAAGCCCTGCGGTTTTCCAAAGCAAAACGCGTATCACCGTATGACAATGACATATTCCCGTGCCTGCGGCCGGTAAAACCAGCGACCACTACGCCAGTATGCGGTAAAATAGGAAACAAATTATTTTCTTTTAGTATCTCTGATGTTTTCATCAAATTCAACAAGCTTATTTCTGCTCTTTTGCCCTTTAATAATTCTTAGTTGGTATTTCTTAACCTTTAAATAGCCGGCCAGTAAAACAATTAACTGCTCGTTGGCTAAATTATCTTCTGCCGGCTTGGTTAAATAGGCTTTTAACTCTTCATGCTCCTGTTTTACCATCAACCGGCTTGATTTAGGAACAACGCGGACACTTAAAATCATGCCTTGGCAATCTGCTCCTCTTTGCCGCTATCCGACAATTTCTCACTAAAACTTTGCGCGCGCGCCCTTGAATCATTGAATTTTTTACAAGTATTATTCAGGTGCGCGCCCATCAACTCAAAATCATCCTGAAACTTCTTAAAGTCAACCTTCAGGCCTTCAAAATAACCTAAAATTTTCTGGATATTACGCTGGACGCTTGCCCCGCGCAAGCCGTAAAGAATAGCCTGCAGATAGGCGTAAAAAGTATTGGGAGAAACAAAAATAACTTTTTTCGCTTTGGCATAATTTGATAACTCCTCGTCGCGGCTTGCCTCATAATAAACTGCCTCAGCAGGGATATACATAAGCGCAAAATCAAATGTCCCCTCTCCCGGCAGGATATATTTAGAAGCAATTTCATCAATCCTTGTTTTTACGTCACGCGAGAAAACACGATAAGAAGCCTTTTTATCCTCTTCATTCTTTGACTCGGTGAATCTTCTGAAGTTCTCCAACGGAAACTTTGCGTCAATTGAAACAAGATTATCTCCGATGACAATGGCAGCATCCACCACATCACCTGCCTTAAAGCGGTATTGCAGTTTTATATTCTCTTTTGGCAAAATATCTTCCAATAACCTGCCCAAAAGAGTTTCACCTATCTCTCCCCGGAATTTTGGGGCACGCAAAAGATCCTGTAAACTGGTTATGTCCTTGCTGATATCAAGGATGTATTTATGCGTTTCTTCAAGCCTGCCCAAGCTTTTCTGTACGTCTCCAAAAACGCGGTTAGCCGAATCAAGGCGCTCCCCGACGCTACGATTCGCTTCCTGTAAAGCGCTTGAAGTTTCTCTCAAACGTTCATTTACCTGTTGGGTCATGGCATTTAGCTGAAAATTTACCTGCGTGGTAATTTTCATAACAAAAATAACCACAAAGATCATCCCAACTATAAATATGCCCACAACTAAGAAAACCATAATTAACTCCTGAAGAATTACCCTATTTGACTATTCCTTAATGTTTAGTATATCACAAGTTCCAATTTTAGAGCAAATAATCCTCTTTCACCCTTTTTACGCTGTTAAAAATATTCTTTTTTACCTCTGGGCAGAATTCTTCAAGCTCACGGATAATGCGTGTCATGCGGCTGCGATTAGAAGTTATTGAATTAGGGCAGGTGCAATCAAAAGTTTGTATTTTCTCATCTTTAACAAAACGCTTAATAAGCCGCTCTTCTACATAGGCGAGCGGGCGGATCAAATTAATCTTTCCCTTAAATAACTCCTGCTTGGGCATCATCGCAGAAGTCTCTCCATGAAAAAAAAGATTCATTAATACAGTCTCTACAATATCGTCCGTGTGGTGCCCAAGGGCAACCTTCTTGCAACCAAGCCTATCACTAACCTGAAACAAGGCCTTACGCCTGTTCCACGAACACCAAAAACAATTTATTTTATTTTTTGGCCCTTTTATGAGGGTGTCAACTTTTTCAATATGATAGCGAACGCCAAGCTTCTTAAAATATTTCTCAAGCGGTTTTGCACAAGATTTAGGATATCCTAAATCAATATGAACAGCAATAATTTCGTAATTTATCGGTACAAATGCCTGGCGATCCTGCAAGACGCGTAAAAGCGTCAGGCTGTCCTTGCCTCCGGAGATAGCTACGGCAACCTTATCGCCATCGGCAATCATCCCATAATCCGTAATCGCCTTACCGACCCGCTTTGAAATATAAAATTCAGTTCCGTGTAAATTTGGCATGTTCTTATCGCAATAAAAGTTTCTCTTCGCACACGAGATAATTTGGCGTGTGCTTCGGTTTACGGCTCACTCTCGTAACGGCTTTCGCAAAACCCTGCGTACTCTCGTTCGCCGTAATCCCTTGCACACTCTAAGTAAAACGCAGTGCCAAAAAATCTCTGATTGTGTGCTCACAGAAACTTTTCTTGCTTTAGATAATTGGGTGACAAGGCATGTTTTAAGCAGCACGTTAGAAAGCTCTTGCGGGCATGGTTCGCCCGCTATTGCATAGTCTGCGAGAGCAAGAGCTTTCGCCCGAGAGAAGATTTTCCACACCGGGGAAAATCAAGCGGTGCTACGAGAAATATGCCCTGGCACCTGAATACTTAAAGTGTCCGGAGAAATATAAGAGAATTAACCTAAGCAATCCAGAAGATTCATTTAAATTTAATACATCCTCTTTGCCCCAACCACCATCTGCTTAATCTCGGCGCAGACTTTATGCTGCAGCAACTCTTCAAGCGGAATCGGCATCACAAGTGACCAATTCTTATCGCTGACTGTCCCTGGGGTATTAATACGCTGTTGATAAGAATCGCCTTGCAAAATATCTGTCAGGCCCAGGATATCTGTAATTAACTGGATACAAAATACAGCGTTTGAGTTATAAGTTATTTTAAGTGCTGCAGAAAGAATCTGACTATCAGCCTTTTCACGCATCGGGCCAACAAGCCCCATCTGGGCCCAAAGTTTTTCTTTTTCATGATATGTGTTTAAATACATATCAATAAAATCACCAATCTCTTCTTTTCTTCTGGCCATCACTGCTGCCAATTTGTCAACGGAATCAATATCATTTAACCAGCGAAGCCTTCCGTTACCGGAAAGGTTAAAATTAAATAATTTATTTTTTACCTGATTATAATCAAGCCTATGCTCGCATTTACAAATAAACAACTGCTCATCCACAGTACCGGCTTCATTTTCCCACCAGGCATTCCAGTTAGTTGTATCATGCGTAGAAAGCATGGCTACTGCAAGAAAACGGTACTCCTGTGGAGTTAAAAAATCATGCTTCACGTTCCAATCTTTTACCCAACGCTGCACGTCGTTACCGGGAATTCCAAATTCACGCAGGGTGTCCGTGCAAACCCGGGGGATCACTCCCAAATCCTCGGCGCATAAAAGCATCTTTGTATTCTTTAAAATTATTTCTAATATTTTTCTTCCCTGCTGGCCCCATTTTGCCTCATCAGCCGGATCAAAAAAACCGTTTAATCCCTGGTTCTCTTCCGGATCATTATATTTTATGCTCCAGATACGGAAGAGCCCGACTACATGGTCAATGCGCAGGATATTATAGAAATTCTCTGCGTATTTCAACCTCTCTTTAATGTAACGATATTCATCAGCCTGTTTCTTTTCCCAGTTATACGTCGGCATACCCCAGCGCTGCCCTTTGGAGCAATACATATCAGGAGGCGCACCGGCAGCAAGTTCTAATTTAAAAAATTCAGTATGCGACCAGACATCCGCGCTGTCACGCGAAACTAAAATCGGAAGATCTCCTTTTAAAAAAACAATTTTTGATGAGGCGTACTCCTTTCCTGACCTGAACTGTTCAAAACATTTCCACTGCAGCCACATCTGAAAATAAACTTCTTTCTGGCGCTCCTTTAGAAAATTATCTATTGCCTGATAATCATGTTCACGAAAAGGCTTCTCCCATTCATACCATGCAAGTCCGTGATAATGTTCTTTTAAAACTTTAAAAAGAGCATAATCTTTAAGCCAATAAGCATTCTCATGCCTAAAATTACGGAAAAATACCGACTCAGTATCTTTGGCCAATAAGAATATTTCTTTAAGAATACTAATTTTATCTTTTTTTATTTCATAATCAAGGTGCGGCCTTGGAAATAAAAACTTTTTCCTCAATTCTTCTATTTTTCCTGCAACTAATCTGTCTTTACAGAATTCCTCTAAAGATAAATACGCAGGCTCAATAGCAAAAGAGCTAATAGAATCATAGGGGCAAAAAACAGAACCAAGATCGTTCATTGGAAGAAGCTGTAGAATGGAATGCCCTGTTGCTGCGGCAAAATCAATAAGAAGTTTTAGGTCGGAGAAATCGGCAATGCCGATGCTTCTTTTTGAAAATACTGAAAATAACGGAACGCAAATCCCTGCCCGCCTGAGCAGGCCTGTGTTTTGCCATTTATCACCGGAAACGGTATGTGGAAGCTGCGTAAATAAATCTTGTCCTGGCATGGTTAAAATATTACCTGATACCAAAGAAAATTAATCTTAAAATCTGCTGGCTCCAAAGCAAACAAATAATTGCTGCCAAAGACAAGAATGGGCCATAGGGGATTGTGTGATCCTTCTTCACCCAGTAATTAATTAAGCCGATAACCGCCCCAAATAAAGGAGCGAGAAAAAAAGTCAGAAGCGCTAATTGCCAACCCAGGAAAGCCCCGATCATAGCCAATAGTTTTACATCCCCTCCGCCCATGGATTCAGTTTCACCTTGGATTGCAGGTTTCTTAAGCAGTTTAAAATAAACGATATCAAACAGTTTCCCGGTTAAATATATTATTCCTCCGCCGGCAAGTATCCCCAGAAAAGAATTCAACATGGGCTGAAAATTAAAGGAAAACGGGCTTAAGCTAAGCCCTTTAATTGAAATTAAAATAAAACCAACGATCATCCCCCCCACAGAAACCTCATCAGGAATAATCCTATGCGGGATATCAATAAAAGTAGCAATGATCAAACCGCAAACCATCACCATGTAAACAAAAAAATCGTAGCTTAGGCCATAACGGTTATAAAGCAGGACAAAAAGCACGGCAGTAAGCAGCTCCACAATAATATAACGCACAGATATATTCTTCCGGCAAAACCGGCATTTACCCCCCAGCAGCGAATAGCTGATAAAAGGAATATTGTCATACCAGGGAATTCTTTTTTCGCATAATGGGCAGTGCGAGCCCGGCCAGACCACCGACTTTCCGAATGGCATACGGTAAATACAGACATTTAAAAAACTTCCCATAATTGCGCCAAAAATAAAAGCCATAATCACACCTGTTAACATTAAACTGCCTCCTTTAGCGCATTGCGCATTTGGTCAAGCGGAGCGGCCTTACCGGTCCAAAACTCAAAAGCCAAAGCTCCCTGATGTAATAGCATACCCAGCCCATTTGCAAATTTAACACCGGATCTTTCTGCCAATTGCAGAAGTTTGGTTTTAGCCGGATTATAAATCAAATCATAAACAAAAGTTACTTTTGCAAGGCTCTCTTTACTGACTAATACCGGGTCAGTTTCTTTCATTCCGGAGTTACTGGCATTAATTAATAAATCCGTCTTACCTCTAAAAAGCCCCTCAATTGAATCAACTGCCTCTGCAGGGCAGAGCTTTAACTCAAGGCTTATCTTATCAGCCAAGCCTTGAGCCCTATTTCTATCAATATCATAAAAAATTATATTTTGCGCGCCATGTTTGGCCAAAGAAATCCCCACTGCCTTAGCAGCTCCTCCTGCTCCGATAATAGATACCTTGATCCCGGAAATACCTCGGGGAAAGAATCCCAATAAATCCTGGATGAACCCATTTCCGTCGGTATTATGACCGACTAATTTCTCATCTTCAATTTTTACAGTATTTACCGCGCCTATTAAAGAAGCCTCTTCTGTAAGCTTACCCATCAAAGGAATCACGGATTCCTTGTAGGGGATAGTTACATTTACGCCGTAAATGTAATCTTCCTCAAAAGTACAAAAAAAAGGCCCTAATTCTTCGGGCCTTAATTCAAATAATTTATATTGGGCGTTAATATTTAAGAATTTAAATGCGGCATTGTGCATTGCTGGCGAGAGGCTGTGTTTAACCGGATAACCCACTAAACCAAAAGTTTTGAGGGAGTTCATTTAGCTTTGATTTTATTCAATGCTTCAAGGTAAGCCCTAAGAGAAGATTCAATAATATCGGTGCTGGAGCCGCGCCCTGAAAAAGTTTTATTCTCACAGATAAGCCTCAGGCTCACTTCTCCTAAAGCGTCTTTGCCGGAAGTTACAGCTTCAAGACGGTAATCATCTAATTTAACTTTTACGCCAACAATCTTATCAATTGCTTTAAAACAAGCATCCACCGGGCCGTCACCAACAGATTGCCCGGAAACAATCTTTCCTTTATGTTTTAAGCGCACACATGCCACAGGGGTAATTCTTGTCCCGGAATTTACCTCAAAGCTATCCAGCTGCCACAAAGGCTTGGCTGCCCTGAATTCTTCTTCCACGATTGTGCGCAGGTCATCATCAAAAATATCTTTCTTCTTATCGGCAATCTGCTTAAATCTCTCAAATGCCTGTTCTAATTGCTGCTGGCTCAAATGGAATCCCAGCGCCTTTAGTCTTTCAGCAAAGGCATGCCTTCCGGAATGCTTGCCTAAAACAATCCCTACTCCGGTAAATCCCACATCCTCAGGATGAATTATTTCATAAGTGGATCTTTCCTTTAAAACCCCGTCCTGATGAATTCCTGATTCATGCCGAAAAGCATTTGCACCCACAATAGCTTTATTAGGAGCGATAACAAAACCGGTCAGCTTACTCACAAGACGAGAGGCCTTATAAATTTCCCTACGGCGAATATCTACTTTCAGGTTGCTAAAAAAATCATTACGCGTAGTGATCGCCATCACAATTTCTTCAAGAGATGCGTTACCGGCGCGCTCGCCAATTCCGTTAACCGTACACTCTACCTGACGAGCGCCATTCTTCACCGCCTCAAGAGAATTCGCCACCCCCAGCCCCAGATCATTATGACAATGCACAGAAATTATCGCCTTATTTATATTAGGAACATTTTCTTTAATTGCTTTGATCAGGCTTCCATACTCCTGAGGCTGGCTATAGCCGACAGTATCAGGAATATTTACAGTAGACGCCCCTGCTTTAATCACTTCCTCAACCACCCTAAAAAGAAATTCCCTTTCGCTTCTTGAAGCGTCTTCAGGAGAAAATTCAATATCCGGGCATTTTCTGCGGGCATATTTTACCGCATCCACTGCCAAGCGCAAGATTTCATCCTCGGCCTTTCTTAATTTATACTTCATGTGGATCTTGGAAGTAGCCAAAAATACATGGATGCGCGGCCTCTTTGAAAATTTCACAGCATCAAAGCTTGCATCAATATCTTTTTTAATGGAGCGCGCCAAACCGCAAATACCCGGGCCCTTAACAGATTTTGCCACAAGCTTAACTGCTTCAAAATCCCCTTTTGAAGAAACAGGAAAACCCGCCTCAATAAAATCAACCCCAAGATCAGCCAAAACCTGAGCAATTTCCAGCTTTTCTTTCTGGTTTAAGGCGGCACCCGGGGCCTGTTCTCCGTCGCGTAATGTTGTATCAAATATAATTATCTTTTCCATTTTTCGCTTTACGTTTTACGCTTTCTTCATCCAGGGCATCATTTCCCTTAACTGCTGCCCGACTTTCTCAATCCTATGCTCTTCGCCTTCTTTTATTAATTTATTAAAATTCGGCCTGCCGTCTTCGTTTTCTTTGATCCACTCGCGGGCAAACTTTCCGCTTTTAATCTCTTTTAAGATTTTGTTCATCTCTTTACGGGTTTTAGCATTAATGATCCGCGGCCCGCGGGTAAGATCGCCATAACAGGCAGTATTAGAAACCCTGCGGCGCATCCCGGTAATCCCATATTCCTGGATTAAATCAGTGATCAGTTTCAATTCATGCAAAACTTCAAAATAAGCAATTTCCGGCTGATAACCTGCATCAATCAAGGTATCAAAACCTGCCTTGATCAATTCGCTTACTCCGCCGCAAAGAACAGCCTGTTCCCCAAAAAGATCTGTTTCGGTTTCCTCTTCAAAGGTAGTCTCAATTACTCCTGCTTTAGTTGCCCCGATTGCTTTTGCATATGCAAGGCCGATTTGCTTGGCTTCTCCGGTTGCATCCTGATAAATAGCAATTAAGCTTGGCACTCCCTTTCCCTCTTCATACATCCTGCGCACCAATGCGCCGGGGCCTTTTGGAGCTACCATAAAAACATCAATATTTTTAGAAGGCTTGATCTGCTTAAAACGAATATTAAACCCGTGCGAGAAACAAAGCGCCTTGCCTTTTTTCAAATTTGGCTTAATGCTCTCGTTATAAACTTTTGCCTGCACATGATCCTGCGTTAAAATCTGGATAATATCCGCGGCCTTGGCTGCCTCATCTGCAGTTACGGGAGTAAACCCGTCTTTTTTTGCCTGTTCATAATTAGGCGTTCCGGCAACCTCGGAAACAATTACCCTGCATCCGGAATCACGCAAACATAAAGACTGGCCACGGCCCTGAATGCCATAACCAATAATTGCGATTGTTTTGTCTTTTAAAATATTCAAATCCGCGTCGTTGTCATAATAAATCTTTGCCATTTCTTTTCTCCCTTCGGTCAAAAAAGTTTACAGTGTAAAATTAACAGCAAACTATTTCACGCTGAAATTGCCAATTTCCCCGTCCTCACTAATTCCTTTACCCCAAATTTAGCCAGGCCTTCCAATAACTGCCTGATCTGTTCCTGCTCTCCTACTGCTTCAATAATTGCGGTATCTTCTTTTCGCTGAACCACCTTTGCTAAAAACTTATTTAGTAATTTCTCAAGCTGTGTTTTTTGTTTGGCGGAATAATTAACTTTTGCCAAAACCAGCTCTCTTTCCACATGCTCTCTTTTGGTGAAATCAGTCACAGAGATCACATCAATAAGTTTATTCAGCTGTTTTTCAATCTGTTCCAAGATCTTTTCGTCCTCAGCCTGCACAACGATAGTCATGTAAGAAATCTGAGGGTCAAGCGTTTCAGAAACAGCTAAAGAAGCAATATTGTAGCCGCGTGCGCTGAATAAACCCGCCACTCTTGCCAATACTCCAAATTTGTTTTCAACTAATACTGATATAGTATGTTTCATGCCAATCCACCTATAATTCTATTAATCGCCTCTCCTGCCGGCACCATCGGAAAAACATTTTCCTCAGGGTCAACGCGAAAATCCATAACCACCACATTATCAATAGAAAGCGCTTTTTCAATTGCCGGGCGCACATCCTCTTTTTTTGTAATTAAAATCCCTACCGCGCCAAAACTATCGGCGAGCTTTACAAAATCAGGGTTATACAAACAAGTATGCGAATAGCGCCGCTTATAAAAAAGTTCCTGCCATTGGCGCACCATACCCAAATAACCGTTATTTAAAATTGCCACCTTAACATTTATTTTATTGCACACACAAGTGGCCAACTCCTGAATATTCATCTGGATTGAACCGTCACCTGCAATATCAAACACTACCTTGTCAGGACAACCCATCTTTGCCCCCATTGCAGCAGGAAGCCCGAAGCCCATTGTGCCTAATCCGCCGCTTGAAATAAAAGTGCGCGGCTGATTGTATTTGTACCACTGTGCTGCCCACATTTGGTTCTGGCCCACCTCGGTAGTGATAATCGCTTCACCGCTGGTTGCTTCATAAATCTGCTCAATTACATACTGCGGTTTTATAATACCTTTATCTCCGTAGCGTAAAGGATATTTTTTCTTCCATTCTTCAACTGTTTTAAGCCACTCAGAAATATCCTGAGTTGTTTTTATTTCTTCAATAAGCTGCCCTAAAATATTTTTCGCATCACCCACTACCGGCACATCCACTTTAACATTCTTACTGATTGAAGAAGGGTCAATATCAATATGGATCACCTTGGCATAAGGCGCAAACGCATCAAGCCTTCCGGTCACACGGTCGTCAAAACGAGCACCCACTGCGATAATAAGATCCGACTCCATGATTGCATGGTTGGCATATGCCGTACCGTGCATTCCCAGCATTCCCAAAGAAAGCTTGTGTCCGCCAGGAAAACCGCCTATGCCCATCAAGGTCCAGGTCACAGGAGCATTGATCTTTTCTGCCAATGCCTTTAATTCGTGGTGCGCGCCGGAAATAATTATCCCGCCGCCTGCATAAATGATCGGCTTTTTTGCAGCACTGATTAATTTAGCGGCTTTCTTGATCTGCCCGGGGTGGCCAAAATACGTAGGCTTATAACTGCGAATCTCCACTTCCTCCGGCCAGATAAACTCTGTTTCCTGCAACTGTACATCAGAAGGAATATCAATTAACACTGGGCCCGGCCTGCCGCTTGAAGCTATATGAAATGCCTCACGCACAATCCGCGCCAAATCTTTTACATCTTTTACCAGAAAATTATGCTTGGTGATCGGACGGGTAATACCTGTCACATCTGCTTCCTGAAAAGCATCATTACCAATTAAAAAAGTCTTCACCTGACCGGTAATTGCAATCATAGGAATAGAATCCATAAACGCAGTGGCAATTCCAGTCACTAAATTCGTAGCCCCCGGGCCTGATGTGGCAATGCACACCCCCGGCTTTCCGGTTGCGCGGGCATAACCATCAGCTGCATGCGCAGCCCCCTGCTCATGGCGCACAAGGATAAAATTTACATCCGCATCATAAAGCTTATCAAACAAAGGCAGAACCTGCCCGCCGGGATAACCAAAGATTACCCTTACACCTTCACGTTTTAAACACTCAATTAAAATTTGTGCGCCATTCATTGCAATATCGCTCCCTTATCCGCAGAGCTTACTAATTTTGAATATCTTGCCAAATACCCGGTTTTAATCTTTGGCTCCACCACCTTCCAAGACTTAAACCTCTTGGCAATTTCTGCGGATGTAAGTTTAACCTCTAATTTTCTATTTGGAATATCAATTGTAATTATATCACCATCTCTTAAAATAGCAATCGGCCCTTTGCTGGCAGCCTCAGGAGACACATGCCCGATACAAGGCCCTTTTGTCCCTCCGGAAAATCTTCCATCAGTAATTAACGCTACTGAATCCGCAAGCCCCATACCCACAATTGCCGACGTAGGAGCAAGCATCTCGCGCATCCCCGGCCCGCCTGCAGGCCCTTCATAACGAATAACCACGACATCGCCGGATTTGATCTTACCGGACATAATTGCCTGCATTGCCGTTTCCTCGCGGTTAAACACTTTTGCTTTACCGGTAAAACGCATCATCTGTGCGCTCACTGCAGACTGCTTAACCACTGCACCTTGCGGAGCAAGATTGCCAAACAAAGTTGCAATCCCGCCTTCTTTGCCATATTCCCTGCCAGAAGGCCTGATCACATCTTCGTCAAGAACTTCTGCTTTCTGGGCAATGGCAAAAGTTTTTTCTCCGCTGACATTTAAAGTATTAGTCAATAAACTTTTTAGCCGCTTTAAAACTGCGGGAATACCTCCGGCATATTCCAAATCTTCCATATAATGAATTCCTGCCGGCTCTAATTTTGTAATATTAGGGGTCTTCTTACTGATCCGGTCAAACGTCTTTAAATCTAAATTTACACCTGCCTCATGAGCAATGCTCATCAAATGTAAAACCGTGTTACTGGATCCGCCTAAAGCCATATCCACCACAATAGCATTTTCAAGCGATTCCCGAGTAATAATCTGCGAAGGAGTTACATCTTTTTTTACTAATTCCACAATCCGCTCTCCGCTTGCCTGGGCAATGCGGCGCTTTTTAGCTGAAACTGCCAAAGCCGTTGCGCACCCTGGTAAAGACATACCCATGGTCTCAGTTAAACATGCCATAGTATTAGCGGTATACAAACCCTGGCAAGAACCCGCTCCCGGACAAGCATTCATCTCTAAACAAGAAAGCTCCTCTTCAGAAATTTCCCCTTTTTTTGCACGGGCGAGCGCTTCAAAAGTATCATGCACAAAAGCTAATTTTTTCTTCCCAATCCTTCCTGAAAGCATTGGCCCGGCAGTTACCACAATTGCCGGAATATTCAAACGCGCTATCCCCATCAACATACCGGGAGTAATCTTGTCGCAATTTGTCAGGCAGACAAGGCCGTCTAATTGATGGGCATTACAAACTGTTTCAATGGTATCGGCAACAATTTCCCGAAGAGCCAAAGGATAACACATCCCCAAATGCCCCATGGCAATCCCGTCGCAAATACCCGGGATACCAAAGAAAAATGGCACACCGCCGCCAAAGCAGATCCCGCGCTCAATGAAACGCTCAAGGTCTTTCATGCCGATATGCCCGGGGATTAAATCAGTAGAAGACGTAGCCACCCCGATAAATGGACGGCTAAGGTCCTTTCTGGATAAACCTGTGGCATGCAATAATGCCCTATGCGGCACCCTCTCCAAACCTTTCTTTATTTCATCTGAGCGCATCTTTTTCTCCTATAAATGGGTACTTCTGAATTAATCCGCCCCTTCTCCGTCATGCACAACCTCTTTGGCATCATCGCGCTTACGCACAATTACCCGTTTTAAAACAACATATTTATCAACTAATGCTTTATTATTTATCGCATTAAGCTGTTTGAACAAAAACTCAAATTTCGCTTCAACTTCAGCAGCAATTGCATCGCGCACAGAGCTTGCCAAGCCCATAATTTCTTTCTTAAATGCGCCTAATGCTTTTTTGCGGGTTTTGTAATAAAATTGCTCCTCGGTTTCTCCGGCCTTTGCTTCGTTGGCAGCATTAACCTTTAACCATTCATACATTCTCTTCTTTAAATCAGCAGGAAAATGCTTGCTCTCATAGATCATGTTCTGAAACTCAGTGGCTAAATGCACCTCTGCTGCATCGCATTCGGCAAATTTATGAAATGCCTCCGCCGGCAATGTTGAAGCGCCATGCTGCACTGCGCCTGCAAGGCCAAATTCCTTACGGGCAAGCTCAGACAAATTCTTTAAAGTATCAAAATCAAGTTTAACCTGTGCAATTGAACCATCCGGCAAAACCACTCCTCCATGGGAAGTTCCGGTCTGGATAGAAATTTTGCTGATCCCAATTAAACCCTTACGCAACCTCTCGCTAAAGCCGGTCATAAAGGCGCGCAAATCTTCAGGCGTTGAATTTTTATGCCCAACCTCTCCAATTTCTCCTCCGACGGAAACTGTAATCCCTTTTGGTTCAATGCGGCGGATAAATTGGGTAATCTTGGCGCAAACTTCATAGTTGGCATATTGCTGTTTCTTTATATCTGCCTTTGATAAATCAACCAAGGTTGAAGAATCAATATCAATATTGTAAAAACCAGCATTAATTGCATCGGCAATCAAGGCCTCTAGAGTTTGCATTTCTTTTTCAGGATTTTCCTGATATTTCTTGGCATTTGCCTGCACATGGTCTGCCTGAATAAACACCGGGCCTTTGTAATTTTCCTTTAAAGCAGCCGCAAGAATTACAGCAGAGTATTCAATAGGAGGCTGCGCAGTATACCCCATCTCTGATTTAGCAATTTCAAAAATAAAAGCTCCGCTGTTATTTTTCTTAGCCACCCTGAATATTGCACGGGCTAAGTCAAGGGTCATGCTCCTTAAATTAATTGCCGGAACTGTAAAACCGTTAAATCCATCTTTTGCGCGGGCAATATAAAAATCATGGATACTCGCTGGATAAACCCCATTCTTATAGGCAATATCAAATATCTTTTTCGCCAATTCTTTCTTCTTGGCGGAATCTTCGCTCATAATTAGATCCATTGCAATTTTTTCAACATCTAACGGCTTTCTTCCCATAAATACTCCTTCCTAAGTTAATATTTTAATAAGATTATACATCTTATCTACTTTTAATTCTTTTTTCTGGATTGCTACACTAAAATCTACAATTATATTCTTTCCACAGGAGTACCCGACTGCTTTATTTGTTTCTTGGCTTAATAAAACATCCACAGCAGCCTTTCCTAAATTTAATGCCAAATCCCTGCTAAATGCCGTAGGCGACCCACCTCTTTGAATATGCCCTAAAACAAGCGGACGGGTTTCAAGCCCGGTAATATCGGTAATTTGTTTACAAATATCTACTGCTTTACCGGCTCCTTCGGCTACTATAATGATCCAGCTTAATTTTCCTCTTAAATTACCCTCAACGATATCATGGCAAATTTCCACCATATCTGTTTTTCTCTCTGGAATAATTACATCTTCACACCCGCCGGCAAGAGCCACCATCAGGGCGATAAACCCTGAATCCCTCCCCATCACTTCAACCACAAATATCCTCTCCATGGAAGTAGAAGTGTCGCGGATTTTATCAATGGCGTCAAGCGCGGTATTTACTGCCGTATCTGTACCGATAGTAAAATCTATTCCGTTAATATCATTGTCAATAGAAGCCGGTATCCCGACGCAGGGAATCCCAAACTTAGTGCAGAAACTGTTCGCCGCAGCAAAACTGCCATTTCCGCCGATAACCACTAAAGCATCAATATTAAATTTCTTAACCGTATCAAAGGCCCTTTTTTGCGCTTCTTCGGTTTTAAATTCAGGGCATCTTCCGGTTTTAAGAATGGTGCCTCCCTGGCCAATTATGCCGGAGACCGAACGATGATCCATCACCCTTAATTCTTCATTTATCAGGCCGTGCCAGCCGCGAACAACACCCATCACCTCAAGCTTATTGCTCAAGGCATAACGCACCACGCCGCGGATCGCCGCATTCATTCCCGGAGCATCCCCTCCGGTAGTAAGTACCGCTATTCTCTTAATCGCCATATTGCACCAAAAATCAGGTCCCCATTTCCCAGCTTGCTAAATACTTTTCCTGCTCAGGGGTTAAAACATCAATCTTGATTCCCATTGACTTTAATTTTAAAGCGGCAATATTCTTATCTATATCAGCCGGTACAGAATAAACATCATGGCTTAATTCCTTATAATTCTTAACCATATATTCAGCGCCTAAAGCCTGATTAGCAAAAGACATATCCATTACCTGCGCAGGGTGTCCCTCGGCTGCGGCTAAATTTATTAACCTGCCTTCACCTAAAATATAAATCCTGCGGCCGTTATTTAAAGTATACTCGTCAACAAAATCACGCGTTGGCCTGGTTGATTTAGCCATTCTTTTAAGCGAATCAATGTCAATCTCTACATTAAAATGACCGGAGTTGGCAACAATAGCGCCATCTTTCATTATCTTAAAATGCTCTCCCCGGATCACATTAATATCCCCGGTAACGGTTATAAAAATATCACCGATCTTTGCAGCATCTTTAATCGGCATAACTTCAAATCCGTCCATGCATGCCTCAAGCGCCTTTAACGGGTCAACCTCAACTACAATTGCTTTTGCACCCAATCCTTTTGCGCGCATGGCAACACCCTTGCCGCACCAGCCATACCCGCAAACTACAAGATTTGCGCCGGCAATAAGTTTATTAGTTGCCCTGATCACTCCGTCAATTGTAGACTGCCCTGTGCCGTAACGATTATCAAACAAATGCTTTGTTTGCGCATCGTTTACAGCAATGATCGGATAACGCAGTTTTCCTTCTTTCGCCAATGCCTTGAGCCTGATCACGCCGGTAGTGGTTTCTTCAGTCCCTCCGATAATATTTTCATGCTGAGATCCTTCGCGCTGATGAATTGTGCTGACCAGATCAGCGCCATCATCCATAGTAATATCAGGCTTAATTGCCAAAACAGCCTGAATATGTTTATAGTAGGTCTTAGTATCTTCCCCTTTAATGGAAAACACAGCGATCTTCAGGTCCTTTGCAAGAGTTGCAGCTACATCATCCTGCGTTGAAAGAGGGTTTGAAGCGCATAAATACACCTCGGCTCCGCCTGCTTTTAATGTCTCCATCAAAACACCTGTTTCAGTGGTAACGTGAAGACAAGCAGCCACTTTCAAGCCTTTTAAAGGTTTCTCATTACTAAATCTTTTCTGAATCAGTTTTAGAACAGGCATATTATTTCCAGCCCATTCAACCCTCAACGCGCCTTTTTTAGCAAGCTTTATATCTTTAATGTCGTATTTCATCTATACTCCTGTCTAAATTACCAGTTATCCCGACGTTCACCTACGGCTCAGTCGGGGGATCCCAACCTAAATGAAATAAAGCGTCGGGACGATTTACAAATTACGAACTACGGCCTTTTATAACTTTGCTCCCTGCTTCTTAAGCGTCGCTGCCTTGTCCGTTGACTCCCAGCTAAACTCCGGTTCAGTCCTTCCAAAGTGGCCGTAACAAGCAGTCTTACGGTAAATCGGCCGCAATAAATCAAGAGTTTTAATCATCCCCTGAGGAGTAAGGTCAAAGTTTTCATTGATCAGTTTAATTAACGCTGTCTCGGAAAGTTTTCCTGTGCCAAAAGTATCTACCATCACTGCCAAAGGTTCAGCTTTTCCGATAACATAAGCAATGTGAATCAAACATTTTTCCGCAAGGCCTGCGGCAACAATATTTTTAGCAACATATCTACCCATATATGCGGCTGAACGGTCAACCTTGGTCGGGTCTTTCCCGGAAAACGCCCCTCCGCCGGGTGCTGCCACTCCGCCATAAGTATCAACAACGATCTTTCTTCCGGTCATACCCGTGTCAGACTGAGGCCCGCCGATGACAAACTTTCCGGTTTCATTAATATAATACTTGGTATCTTTATCCAGGTATTCCTTTAATATTGGTTTTGCGATTGCGTCAATTATTTCCTGACGCGCCTTCTTGGTAATTTTCTCACCGGTAGAATCAAGAATGTCTTCAGTGTGCTGGCATGCCAGAACACAGGAATCCACTCTTTTTGGCTGGCCGTCATGATATTCAATGGTAATCTGCGATTTGCAGTCAGGGCCCAGGTATTTCAAAATTCCCTGTCTTCTGATATCTGCAGTGCGTTTTACCAGTTTGTGCGAAAGCATCAAAGGAAGCGGCATCAACTCCGGAGTTTCGCGGCAGGCAAAACCTACCATAAAACCCTGATCACCTGCTCCGCCGGTATTTACTCCTTGAGCAATATCCGGAGACTGGCTGTGAATTGTATTTATAATGGCACAAGTATGGTAATCAAACCCGTATTTAGGATGTGTATATCCTATCTCCTTTAAAATATTACGGGTAAGGTTGTTCACATCAACGTAACCGGTGGTGGTAATTTCGCCGCCTACGATTAAAAGGCCCATAGTAACATAAGTTTCACAGGCAACTCTTCCGTATGGATCCTGTTTCAAAACTTCGTCAAGAACTCCGTCAGAGATCTGATCGCAAACTTTATCCGGGTGCCCTTCGCCGACTGACTCAGAAGTAAAAAAGTGCTTACGCGCTGCCATTTTGCATCCTCCTATTGTTTAAATGTTTCTTTTGCTTTGTCATAAAACTTAAAATCCCCGATATCAAACCAATTGCCGCTAAACACAAAACAAGATACGCCGACTTTCTTGCTCAACCAATCTATATAAAAACCGGTTGCATCAGTTTTGCTGGTTTTTGACTTCTGGTACTCGCTTACCAGCCCCAGTTTGTTCCCCGGAAAATAATAAAGGCACATCGCCACAAGGCTTGATTTTGGTTTTTTGGGCTTCTCCTGAAACTCAATCAACCTGTTATTTTTGTCTATCCTGACTACGCCGTATTTACCTGCCTTATGCTTATCCTTAATATCATAGGCCCCGATTACAGGAAGATTATTTTTCTTTGCAAAAAGAACAAATTTATTTAGCTTGGCATCAAATAAATTGTCGCCTCCGACCACTAAAAGGCCGTCGCGCAATTTTTTACTTCTGATTACAAAATCCAAATCGCCAATTGCCCCAAGCCTGTCATCATTACTCTTGGTAAGATCATTCACCAAGGTAATCTTCTTGGTTGTCTTTAAAGTTTTTCGCCAAAGCTTAAATCTGGAAATAAACTTGCTGTTTGTAACAATAATAATTTCGTCAATTTCAGCAACAGCATGCAGCTTTTCAATAATATAATCAATGATCGGCCTGCCATTAACCAAAAGCAGTGGCTTAGGATATTTTTTGGTTAGTGGATATAACCGTGTAGCATAACCTGCCGCAAGAATCAATGCCTTCATTAAATATTAGCGAAATTCAGCCAGTTCCTTTTTCAGGTAATCAATTTTTTCCGCAGGAGTAGGATCAATTCCGTAAAGAACCGCAAGATAATACGAAACAAAATCTCCGGCGTAAATCAGAGAGAATATCCTTGCCAGTAAACTATTGCCCCGGGAATTAATTTCTAATATCCGCACACCTTGTTTATTGAGCATAGAGCAAACCAGCTCCATTCTTTTGTTTAAACGCCGATGCACAAATTTATCTTTAAGCATAACCACCACAAGGTTCTTCAAAAGTTTAGGCGGATTCTGCCAACCCAGGATTTCATTGTGGTTCATTTCCGGGAAAACGTTACTTAATGCAATGGTCTTAGAGTTTTCGTTTAGTTCACCGCGAAAACGCGTTGCGCAAACTTCAAAATTAAAGGAAGCGGCATAAATCACCGGCAGCTTATTCACTAATTTTGAGGCGATATGCTTGGCAAGATTATCTTTTAAGCCGATTTCCGGAGAAAGGCTCTCTTTTTTCAGCTCCTCCAAAACACTCTTTGACTCGGTAATCGCAGGAAAAACATCTTTTACAATCCCTATCCGCGACAAAATGCACAAAGAAATAATGCTCAAATATCCAATGGCGCACCTGGGAGGAAGATTTTGCGGAACCTCAATAAAAGTTACATCATCGCTATTGGCATGTTCCTTTAACTTTCCGCCGCTTGATAAGACAATTATCTTTGCGCCTCTTTGCCTTGCCAGATCATAGGCGCTTAGCGTCTCCTCGGTGTTACCGGAATAACTGATACAAAAGACAAGGCTGTTTTTACCAAGATATTGCGGAACGTCATATTCGCGCACAACCTGGATAGGCAAAGCACTTTCAGAATAAAGATACGACCTAACCACGTCCGCCCCGATCGCAGACCCACCGACGCCAAAAAATAAAATATTATCAAAAGAACATTCTTTAAATTTAATAACGGCTCTTTCTGCGATTTCTTGGCTTACCGTAAAATGCACAGGAAAATCAAGAAGCAGATCCAGCATGTTTGACTTGTCAATCTTACGAAGATTATTATAAGAATTCCCCTGACTCACTTTATAATTTCCCGCAGTTTTAACTGGCTGAATTCATCAACTTCCTTGCCGGTAGAAAGCTTCATCGCGTCCATGGCAACAGCATGCGCCTGTTTAAATGTAACTGAGCGAATAATATATTTTATCTCCGGTATCACCTGCGGAGGCATACTAAATGCATCCAGCCCCATCCCCAGAAGCATCAGCACAAAGTTGGGCTCTCCTGCCATTTCACCGCACATACCCACCTTTATATTAGCATTATGTGCGGAATCAATAACATTTTTAATCAATCTTAATACCGCAGGGTGTGCCGGCTCGTACAAATATGCGACCTTTTCATTTACCCTGTCTACAGCCAGAGAATACTGAATTAAATCATTTGTTCCGATACTAAAAAAATCTGCTTCCTGCGCCAGGATATCAGCGGTCATGGCAGCTGAAGGCACTTCAATCATTGCCCCTACCTGAATATCATCATTAAAAGGAATACCCTTGCTCTTAAGCTCTTCTTTTGCTTCATTAAGGACTTGCTTTGCCTGACGCAATTCCTCAACACCGGAAATCATCGGATACATCATTTTAAGATTTCCGTGCACTGATGCCCTTAAAATTGCCCTTAATTGCACTTTAAAAATATCCGGGCGTGCCAAACAAAACCTGATTGCCCTCCAGCCTAAAAATGGCTGCATCTCACGAGGAATCTGAAATTGCGACAAAAACTTATCGCCTCCCAAATCAATGGTACGTATTGTTACCGGATAAGGATTCATCTGCTCTGCCACATATTTATATGCCTCATAATGCTCGTCCTCCTGAGGCAAATCTTTACGGTTCATATAAAAAAACTCTGTCCTGTACAGGCCGATACCAACGGCTCCGTGCAATTTTACAGAAGACACTTCATCTGGAAATTCAATATTCGCCCAGATCTCGGTTAATTTTCCATCGCTTGTGGAAGCAGGCAGGTCCTTGACCGCTAAGAACCGTTCACCAATACCTTTTAATTTTACCTCTTCCTGACGATAACTATTTAAAGTTTCTTCATCCGGGCTGACAATTACAACACCGGTAGTCCCGTCTACAATAAGTATATCCCCGGGCTTTATCCTGGATGTCGCCTCTTCAAGGCCGACAACTGCCGGTATCTCCAGGGACTTTGCCATAATAGCTGTATGCGAGGTTTTTCCGCCGATATCAGTTACAAAAGCCGCCACATTCTGCTTATGCATTGCCGCGGTATCAGACGGAGATAGATCATGAGCAACCACAATCACCCGTTCTTTTAGATCTGCTAATGACTTGCGTTCCGCCCCCAAAAGATGGCGCAGTATCCTGCGGCCGACATCATTAATATCAGAAATACGCTCCTTCAGGTATTCATCTTCAATCCTGGAAAAAACATCAATATATTTTTTAAGGACTTCAGAAAAGATAAAAGCGACATTCACCTGTTCTTTTTTTAGCCGCGAGATCACCTCTTCAATAAGCATACGGTCTTCTAAAACTAAAAGATGGGCATCAAAAATCTGCGCTTCCTCCTGGCCCATTTCAGAACTGATCCGCTTCTGCAGCTCAATGATTTCCCTGCGCGTTTTGATCAACGCCTCTTCAAAGATCTGAATCTGCAAAGGTATATCCTGCTCGCGTATCGCATCTTTGGGGATAGAAAGCTCCTCCCTGCCAACCTTATAGGCCAGCCCTATGCAAATCCCTGAAGCTGCAGCAATACCTTTAAGCTTAAACATAATTATTCCTCATTCTCAATGATCCTTTCCAACTCAACCATGGCTTGCTCTGCATCCATGCCTTCGGCTTCAATAATAATTGTACTGCCCATTTCAGCACCAAGCATAAGAATACCCATAATTGATTTTCCGTTTACCTCTTCTTGATCACGCTTAACCCGAATATGAGAATCAAATTTATTGGCAATTTGCACAAACATAGCTGCCGGCCGCGCGTGCAAGCCTTGTTTATTTTTAATTATTAATTTTTTCTTAACTAACGGCATATTATATCTCTTCTGTGAGCCCTAAAATAATCCGGGCGAGCCTTGAGGGGTCATGCCGGATCACTTCCTTTTCAATCACCGCAAAATCATCCTCAATCACCCGATAACCAAAATTTTCTATTTTCTTCCTGTCGTTAATCACCAGATAAGAATTCTCTCTGGCATAACGTTGCAATATCTCCTGAGGTATCTCCCCGATATTAACAATACAATAATCTAAAACCCGCGGATGCGAGTGGTTAACCAATGCCTTAATGTGATCCGAGGCGCTATAGCCGTCTGTTTCTCCGGGCTGGGTCATAGCATTACAAACGTATACTTTTATAGCGCTTGATGCCACAACTGCATCGCTGATTTCCTTGATCAAAAGGTTCGGGATAACGCTGGTGTAAAGCGAGCCCGGTCCTAAAACAATGATCTGCGCTTCCTGGATTGCCTTTACCGCATCAGGGGTTGCCTGGGATTGAGCAGGTTTTAAAGAAACCTTTTCAATCGGCAGTTTTGTCTTGGGGATCATATTCTCCCCGGTAACCACTGAACCATCTTTGTATCTGGCCTCTAAAACTACATTATTTAAAGTCGCGGGGATCACTCTTCCTTTTAAAGCTAAAACTTTGCTGGTTTCTTTAATTGCCTTCTCAAAATCTCCGGTCAAACGTGTCATTACCGTAATAAAAAGATTGCCGAAAGAATGCCCTGACAACTCTGAATTAGTATCAAAACGAAACTGGAATAAATCGCGCATTAAAGCCGGTGCGTCGGCAAGCGCCACCAGACAATTACGAATATCTCCCGGAGGCAAAATATCAAATTCCTGCCGCAACCTCCCCGAAGATCCGCCATCATCTGCCACAGTAACAACCGCAGTAATATTAGAAGTATATTCCTTAAGCCCGCTTAAAAGAACCGCCAAGCCCGTGCCGCCTCCGATAGTTACAATCTTTGGCCCGCGGCTCAAGTGTTTTTTTTGATATAAAATATCAACTATTTCCGTATCTCTTGAAGAAGGGCTAAATGCTGCAATAAAAGAACGCAGCATCATCTTAATTCCCAAAATCAGAATAATTATCCCGGAGATAACTACGATTGAATCTAAGATCTTTATTAACCAATATCCTTCCAAATGGAGATTGCGCTCCCCGATAACCAGCAAAATTACCCCTAATGCGCTCAGCCCCACCCAGCGCTTGACACCTATACCCGGGTATAGCCATTTAACTAAATTATTTAATTTTGGTTTCATTCTATTTTTCTGTTAAACTTCCAGAAAACGCCCGTTAGACTTTCTTCTCGTCTTCCTGAGTAATGATCTTTATTACCGATTTATCATCGGTGCTGTTACGCAGGGTGTCGCGAAAATATTTATCTTTGAGCAGCCGCGAAATACGGGCTAATGCTTTAAGGTGTGGCCCGGCAGAATCCTGCGGGGCGACTAAAAGAAAGAATATGTAGGCCGGCTCTCCGTCAAGAGAATCAAAATCAACACCCTTCTTTGAGAGGCCGAAGGCTGCCACAAGCTTGCTTACACAATCTGACTTAGCGTGGGGGATAGCGATGCCCTGTCCGATAGCAGTTGAGCCCAAAGACTCCCTGCTCATAAGAGCATCAATAAGTTTATTGCGGTTACGTTTCTCAATTTCTTCAGCTTCAATTAAGGCGTCTACAAGCTCCTTGATCACGTCTTCTTTTTTGCTGGATTTTAAATCAATCACAATTGCTTTTTTAGACAAGAAATCCATTATCTGCATTTATATTGCTCCTTTCAAATAACAAATCTACGCTTTTTCACCCTGTCTCTATAAGCTTATTAAAAACCTTTTTCCCGGAAAAAGATTAAGCGGGAGACGGGGTTCGAACCCGCGACATTAACCTTGGCAAGGTTACGCTCTACCAACTGAGCCACTCCCGCATGTCGTTTAATTAATTAGTTGAACTAGTTGAATTGGCTGAATTAGTTACGCTAATTAACTAATTCAGCTGATCCAGCTACAATGGGCGGAAGAGGACTTGAACCTCCAAGGGTTGCCCCAATAGCTCCTAAGGCTATCGCGTCTGCCAATTTCGCCATCCGCCCGCAACTTGGCTTTTGGCATATCGCAAATCGCTAATCGTTTTTACGACGTGCGATAAGCGATACGCGACATGCAATATGCAATTTTATGAGCCTCCCGCGGCTCGAACGCGGCACACCCACCTTAAAAGGGTGGTGCTCTACCAGATGAGCTAGAGGCCCAAAATTTACTTGTTAAAGAACAAAAAACTATCTAAAATTCCAAGATTTCTTTTTCTTTATTTTTTAAGAGCTCGTCAACCTTAGCGATATACTTATCAACAATTTTCTGCAATTCATCAACACCGCGAAATTTATCATCTTCAGAGATAATTTTATCTTTCTCAAGCTTTTCAAGGTGTTCCTTGGCGTCCCGACGGATAGTACGTAAAGAGATCCTGCCGTCCTCGGTCATTTTATGCACCACTTTTACCAGATCCTGCCTTCTTTCTTTGGATAGCTGCGGCACAGAAAGCCTTACCACCTTGCCGTCATTAGAAGGAGTTATGCCAAGGCTTGATTTATTGATCGCCTTTTCAATTTCAACAATTGCCGAAGGATCCCATGGCTGAATTGCAATTAAATGCGCATCCGGTACGGAAATAGAAGCCAGCTGCTTTAATAATGTAGGAGTTCCGTAATAATCAATATGCAGGCCCTCAACCATCTGCGGGCTGGCGCGGCCGGTCCTGATTTCCATAAATTCCCGCGTCACAGACTCAAACGCCTTTTTCATTTTCTCCTCGGTGGCGTGTAAAATTTCTTTGGCTGTCATATTAGTTCCTCCCTTAGTCCTGCTAAAAAAGATTATTTTACCACTGTGCCGATCTTCTCACCCATGACCGCACGCTTGATATTTCCTTCTTTATGCAGGTTAAAGACTACAATCGGTAATTTATTATCCATGCAAAGGCTTATGGCAGTAGCATCCATCACCTTAAGCCCTTTTCTAAGCACATCAATATATTTCAAATTCTCAAATCTCTTTGCATTCTTGACTTTTTTAGGATCAGCAGAGTAAACGCCATCAACCTGCGTTGCTTTTAATATCGCATCCGCATTCACCTCTACTGCGCGCAAAGCCGCGGCAGTATCCGTGGTAAAAAACGGATTTCCGGTCCCTGCCACAAATATTACCACACGCCCTTTTTCCAAATGCCTGATCGCCCTTCTTCTAATATAGGGTTCGGCAATCCTTTGCATCTCTATAGCAGTCATTACCCGGGTAGGCACACCCATTTTTTCAAGACAATTCTGCAGGGCAAGGCCGTTAATTACCGTAGCAAGCATACCCATATAGTCTGCTACCGACCTATCCATATCAAGCCCGCGCGAAGCAGTATTTTCCTGCCCGCGAAAAATATTTCCTCCACCCAAAACCACTGCCACATCTACTGCAAGATCTTTGATTTCTTTAACCTGGCGGGCAATAGAAACAAGAACTACGTGGTCAATACCGTGGCTGCTTTTACCCTGGAGGGCCTCTCCGCTTAACTTTAATACAATTCTTTTGTAAGCTGACGTAGACATTATTCGCCAATTTTAAAACGTGTAAACCTGCGGATAACAATATTTTCTCCGAGTTTTGCAACTATTGTGCCCAAATAATCATTGATTGTAATGCTAGGGTCCTTTACAAAGGGTTGCTCCAAAAGGCAATGGGCCTTTATGAATTCTTCTTTATTTTTTTCCTGTTCAAGGACATCCTGCGGCACATCTTCTTTCTTTAGATATTCCGGGCTGCAGGCTGCAATTTGCATGGCAAGGTCTTTTGTAAACTGGCAGAAATCCGGATTACGCGCAACAAAATCAGTTTCACAATTAACTTCAACTAAAACTCCGATTTTGTTCCCAAGGTGTACATAAGCCTCAACCCTGCCTTCTTTGGCAGCCTTACCTTGTTTCTTAGCGGCAATCTCAAGGCCTTTTTTGCGCAAGATCACAGCAGCCTTTTTCAAATCACCCTCAGCTTCCTCAAGCGCCTTTTTACAATGAGCGATGCTGGCACATGTCATGCTCCTTAATTCCTTGATTGTCTCAACTGATATTCCCATTTTAGCCTTCCTATTGATTTTATCTGAATTTGACCTTTATTAATTATTTTTGTAAGCTATTTTTACTTTTTCTTCGGCTTACCTTTATCATCAACGCCTGCCTTAACGCGGCTTTTCTTAATAGACTTTTCTCCGGTCAATTCAGGTTCAGTAGTTTCCACAATTTCCTCAATCTCTTTGATTTTTATCTCTTCTTCGGGAAGCACCACCGGCAATTCCTCCTGCGCAACTTCTTCTTTTGCAGCAACGCCTTCCTGCGAAAGATAAGATAAGAACCTCTTCCTTCCTTCAATGATTGCATCAGCCATAAGAGAAGTAATCAGGCGGACAGATTTTGTAGCGTCGTCATTACCGGCAATAGGATAAGCGATCAGATCAGGATCGGAATTGGTATCAATCAAGGCTATTATCGGTATTCCCAGCCTGTTAGCTTCGGCAACAGCAGTCTCTTCTTTTTTGGTATCCACAATAAAAGCTGCCTTGGGCATACGTTCCATCTTCACAATACCTGAAAAATTCTTATTGAGCTTTGCCAGCTCTTTTTCAAGGCGTGCGACTTCTTTCTTGGTAAGTTTTAGAAAGGTGCCGTCTTCACGCATCTTTTCAATCTCTTTAAGGCGATTGATGCTCTTTTTAATGGTTGCAAAATTAGTCAACAACCCGCCGGGCCAGCGCTCAGTAACATAAAACATACCACTGCGCTGGGCTTCCTGAAGCACTACTTCCTGTGCCTGCTTCTTTGTCCCGACAAAAAGCACTGACTCTCCTTTTGAGGCAATTTCCAAAAGAAAATCACGTGCTTTATTAATACACTCCTCGGTTTTCTCAAGGTCAATAATGTATATCCCGCTCCTGTCTCCAAAGATATACTTTTTCATTTTTGGGTTCCAGCGTTTCTTCTGATGCCCAAAATGCACTCCTGCTTCCAGTAACTGCTTAATTAATTCTGATGGCACTTCTGTATTCCCCCTTTTCTTACCGCAAAATCGCATAAATAAACGCTAAGGCGCAAAATATCCTCAGCGTCTTAGTGAATATTGCATTTTAACGGCGTTTTTTTACAAAATTACTCTCAACCACCCTTATAAAATAAGGTAATTTATTGAGTTTAACACAAATTTTTTAATATGCAAATGTTTTTTATGGTAAATTTTGCAGGAAATTAATAAATATTCTGGCGAGAAATCTATCTTACTATTTCCTGCATAGAATAAAGGCGTTTATATAGGCCATTTTTATTAACAAGTTCCTGATGAGTGCCTTGTTCTATTATTTCCCCTCTTTCCAGTACAATTATTTTATGCGCGTTGCGCACTGTTGAAAGCCTGTGGGCAATCACAAAAACCGTCCTTCCCTGAATTAAGGTATCCAATGCCACCTGCACGACTCTTTCTGATTCCGAATCAAGCTGAGAAGTAGCTTCATCTAAAATAAGAATAGGCGGATTCTTTAAAAGGGCGCGGGCAATAGCAATCCTTTGCCTTTCTCCTCCGGAAAGCTTCATACCCCGGTCGCCGATCACAGTATCATAGCCCAAAGGAAGGTTTTTTACAAATTCATGGGCGTGAGCCTTGATTGCGGCATCAACAATCTCTTTTTCAGAAGCTGCAGGATTGCCGTAACTGATATTTGTCCTGATTGTGTCATTAAACAGAATTGTTTCCTGCGTCACAATACCGATTAAATGCCGCAAAGACTTTAAGTTTAGATCCTTTGTATCCGCTCCATCAATCAACACCCTGCCTTTTTTAGGATCGTAAAAACGGGGAATCAAGTCTAAAAGGGTAGTTTTACCGGAACCACTCGGCCCGACAACCGCCAGCATCATCCCTTTTTTTATTTCTAAATTTATTTTCTTTAAGATAAACGCATCACCGTAGCTGGAATAAACATCTTCATAAACAATTTTTTCTTTAAACTCTTGTATTTCCACAGCGCCCGGCTTATCTACAACGCTTGGTTTTGAGTCTATCACCTCATAAATACGGCTGGAAGCTGCCATTGCCTGCTGCATAATGGAACCTACCTGGCTCAATTTCTTAAAAGGCTTGATCAGAGAAAGAAGCGATGCCATAAACAAAGCAAAGGCGCCGAAAGAAAGCGTGCCCCCAATTACCTGCCTGCCGCTGTAATAAATAATAAAAAGAGCCATCACCACACCCACAAGCTCTGTAATAATCCCCAAAATCAACATACGTTTAATAGATTTCATTGCCAGGCGGTAATATTCGTGGTTTTGTTTTTTGAATTTATCAAGCTCCCGCGCCTCGGCACAAAACGCGCGCACAATCCTTGCGCCGATAAAAGTCTCAACCAGGACCGAATTGATATCCGCCATCTTCTCCTGAGATTTTTTACTTAACTTGCGCAGAACTTTACCTACCACTATCATAGGCACAGCCACCAACGGCAAAATCAAGATCGCCGAAAAAGCCAGCTTCCAGTTAATCACAAAAATCATTACAGAAAAACAAACCACCTGAAATCCCTGATACACCAGGTCTGTCAAGGCGTAGGAAACCGCATTTTCAATTAACCTGACATCGTTAGTAATGCGCGAAACCAGCTCTCCGCTTCTTTTCTGGGTAAAATAATCCAGGGAGAGCATCTGTAATTTGTCATAAACCTGATTGCGCACGTCACGCACAACCTTCTGCCCGACATCTGACATCAAATAAGACTGCCAAAACTCAAAGATTGCCCGGATAACAAGGGCAATGGGCATAATAATCAAAATAATCTGCAATACCTTAATAGGAGAATAGCTGTTTAGTTTGGTTAAGATATTTTCAACAAAGTGGGGAAATTTACCGCTGGTAAAAACAATCTGCTTATTGGTAAAAATCCTGTCTACTACCGGCACGATCGCGCTCAGACGGAAAACATCCAATATTGTAACAATACCCATAAACACTCCGGAGAGTGCAAGGGTGCCATAATAAGGTTTAGCAAAAATAAATAGCTTTCGGTATTCTTTCATAGTTTGGTTAATATATCATAAGCATTGACTTTTGTCGAGGGGTTTGGTATGATTTTTTTATGAAAAAAATCCGGGTAGGTGTTGTAGGAGTTGGGCATTTAGGAAGTATTCATGCCAAGATTTATAAAGAGATGCAAACCTGCTCTCTGGTAGGAGTTTGCGATATAGATAAGGGGCATTTAATTGAGGCTTCCCAAAGCCTGGGAGTGCCGGCCTTCTCTGACTTTAGCGAACTTTTTGATAAAGTTGACTGTGTAAGCATTGCTGTGCCGACCAAGCTCCATCACGCAGTTACCCACGAATTCCTCAAACGCAACATTCATGCCTTGGTTGAGAAACCATTCGCGATGAATCTGACAGAAGCAGACGCGATGATTGAGGAGGCGCAAAAAAACAAGCTTATCCTGCAGGTTGGGCACATTGAAAGATTTAATTCTGCTTTTAGCGCCACAAAAAAATTAATTTCCAACCCAAAATTTATTGAATGCCATCGCCTCTCTCCTTTTCCTAACCGGTCGCTGGATGTGGGCGCGGTGCTTGATATCATGATTCACGATATTGACATAGTTCTGGGGCTTGTGCCGTCAAAAATTAAGAGCATTGAATCTGTGGGTGTTAATGTGCTGACCAAATTTGAGGATATTGCAAACTCCCGCATTACCTTTGCCAATGGCTGTGTAGCAAATCTTACCGCCAGCCGCGTGTCCGACGAAGTAATGCGCAAGATACGGATCTTTCAGGAAGATACCTATATATCATTAGACTATAAAGACGCCAAAGCCAGCGTCTACAAGAAAGTCGGCAATCAGATCGTCAAAGAAAACCTGCCCATTGAAAAAGAACAACCCTTACAAAAAGAGCTTGAGTCTTTTATCCACTGCGTGGCCACGCATACCGAGCCCTTGGTTTCCGGGCCGGTCGCCCGCGAGGCGCTGGCAGTGGCGATAGAAATCCAAAACAAAATATGGCAGAAAAACATCTCTTCATAATTTGCGGGGAAGCTTCGGGGGATCTAAATGCGGCCAATCTTGTTAAAGCAATTAAACAAATTGCTCCGCAAACAAGATTTTCCTGTGTGGGTGGAGATTTTCTGCGCAAAGAAGACGCAGAAATAATTTACGATATTAAAGGCCTCTCAGTAATGGGTTTCTTTGATGTACTCAAGAAACTCCCTGCTTTTTTTGGGTTAAAAAAAATAGTTTTAGATAAAATTACTGCGCAAAAACCTGACGCGATTATCCTTGTGGACTTCTCTGGTTTTAATTTAAGGCTGGCTAAGGCGATCAATGGAATCATTCCAGTAATTTATTATGTCAGCCCGCAAGTCTGGGCATCCCGGGCAGGAAGGGTCCAAACCATTAAGAAATTTATCAGCAAAATGGTTGTGCTTTTTAAATTTGAAGGAGATTTTTATAAGAAATTTGGCGTGAATGTTGATTTTGCAGGACACCCGCTTTTAGATATTGTCAAACCATCCCAAGAAAAAAATGAATTTCTTAAGCAAAATGGGTTGGCTCAGGGAAAACTTACAATCGCTCTTTTGCCGGGTTCGCGTAAACAGGAAATTAGAAAAATCCTGCCTGTAATGCTTAAAAGCGCTTTGCTTATTATGAAAACTTTTCCCGAGGCTCAATTTGTAATCGCAAAATCAACCCAAGTTGACTGGGAAATTTATAACAACCTGATTAAAAACTTAAATTTAAACCTGAAAATTATTGAAGGAAAAACCTACGATTGCCTTAATGCCGCTGACTTTGCCTTAGTTTGCTCCGGCACTGCTACCTTAGAGACCGCAATTATGCAAAAACCGTTTGTGATAATTTATAAAATGAGTTTATTGAATTATTTGTTGTATAGGCCACAGGTGAAGCTACCTTATATAGGTATGGTAAATATTGTGGCGGGAAAGAAAATAATCCCGGAATTTATCCAGTTTAAGGCAAAACCCAAAGAAATTGCTGCAGAAACAGTGCGCATTCTCAATAATTCCGCTCAATTGATAGAGATGAAAAATGCGCTTTGCCAAATCAAATCCTCTCTTGGCGAACCAGGCGCCTCTTCTCGCGCCGCTAAAATAATCACCGACTTCATTAATAAATAATTGCATTACACGTCATCCTGAACGAGCAATAGCGAGTGAAGGATCTAAAAATGCTATCCGTTTGTCTTTACTCCTGATTCTAATACTACAAGGATATCTTTTAAGGCAGGATCTGTAGAGCAGCACTCTTCTTCCTGTTTTCTTAAGATATCTGCAATACAGGAGAGTAGTTCTTGGGTATCTTCCGGGGGCATAGTAGAAAGAGAGCTTGC
>JACQXK010000068.1 GCA_016208765.1 Candidatus Omnitrophota bacterium | reverse complement strand
TTTAGCGAGGGTAAAGTTTTAAATATTAGTGCTGTCGGGCTGTTGGTTTTCGCAGACAAGACTTATCCTTTGGGCGAGATATTAAATATAAAACTTTCGCTCTTGCCTAAGCCGGGACAGATAGAGTTTGATGCTAAGGTAGTCTGGCTTGTCGAGAGGGAGCTTCAGCCACAGATTTATCCAGGGATGGGCTTAGAATTCTATCAGATTGATACTGAAACACAGAAAAAGATTGTAGAATTTGTAGAAAGAAATTTGCCTTTAGGCAGCACGACCTAATAATAAGATGATTAGAGATTTAATACTCAAGAACAGAAGTTTTAGGCGATTTTATCAGGAAGTTACCATAGAACTTAAGACTCTGAGAGAACTTGTTGACCTTGCCAGACTCTCTGCATCAGCGGCCAATCTGCAACCACTAAAATATATCCTTTCCTGTGACCCCCAAAAGAACGCCTTGATATTTCCCTATCTTTCCTGGGCGGGTTATCTTAAAGAATGGGGCGGTCCACAAGAAGGGGAAAGGCCAGCGGCGTATATCATTGTGCTGGGGGATACACAGATAAGCCAGTCCTTTGGCCCTGACCAGGGAATAGCCGCTCAGAGTATTCTTCTGGGCGGGTCGGAGAAGGGTTTAGGCGGCTGTATTATTGGTTCAATAGACCGCCAGGGACTTAAGAAAGCTCTGGAAATCTCGCCCCACTACGAGATACTACTTGTCTTGGCTCTGGGCAAGCCAAAGGAAACAGTAGTAATCGAGACAGTGGGTCCTACGGGAGATATCAAATACTGGCGCGACAGGGAAGAGAAACACCACGTGCCAAAGCGAAAACTCGATGATATTATCGTAGGATAAAAGAAGGAGACCGTCTCTTATGAAAAAATTTTTACTTGGTTTTATCGTGGGGATGTTCTTTACAGGTAGTTTGTATTTTTTTCTTCAGCCAGATGCGACAGTCCGTATCAAGATGGGTCGTCTATTAGACCGGGATACTTTGTACTTAAAAAATGGAGATGTCATACTTGGGTGGATAGTGCAAGAAGAAGGTGATAAGATTTTAGTGGAAGTAGAGAAGGGAACCTTCATTTTAAATCGCTCCGAATGTAAAAGCATTCAGAAAAATACATTTTTACGTTATCTACGCGAGTTAATTTAGCCTTGGATAAACTACTCTCCAATAAAGAAGCGGAAGGACAGAGGGTCTTTCTGCGTGTTCAAACAAGATTGCCGGCAAAGATATTCTTTGAGGGTCGTCTTCATAAAAAGGTTTATCTGACTGAGTTGAGCACAACCGGCCTCTCGTTTAATATCAAGGAATCGGATTACCTCCCTGACCTTTTTGAACTACGCTTCCGATTGAGACCTTTTTCGAAAGTAATAAAAATTCAGATGGAGGTAAAAAATCGAAGAGGGATTCCCGGCGGCTTACGAATTGGCTGCAGATTTTTAAAACTTTCAGACGAAGACAAAGAGCTAATTAATAATTATGTCTGTAGATATGTAGACCTTTCTGGACCCCTTAGACTTATAGATATAGCAGCTTTTCTATTATCGATTGATGCCTTATGGAGAATTTTGGCCTATTTGGTAAATTTTTATTATGGTGGAACAGAATTTGGAAAAAGTTTTCAAACTTCGTCTGGACAGGATTTTTATGGTATTGTGCTTGTGCTTTACGCTATATTTTCTTTCGCCGCCTTCATTTCTACTGATAACATTTTTGACCGTAGAGGGAAAACACGTTTTTTATTGAGACTATTCTGTCTTGTAGCGGCGTTTGTTTTTATTGTGACAAAGAACATTTCGTATTGTAAACTCCATATTTGGCATTCCGATTATCTTTTTATCAATGCCTTTTTATGGACCCAAATTTTTCTTGTTTTTTACACAGGATTTTCAATAGCAGTTGTAATAGCTTCGCTAAAGAAAATTAATTTGGTTTTAGATATCATAGGCCTGCACCGCTGGGGTCTTAGTCAAAGAATGTAATATTCTTGGTCTAGATTCGGTCTCGACCAAACTTTTGCCCGAGATTCGGTCTCGACCAGGCTTTCCTAGTCAAAGAGTATGGAAGAAATAAAGAAAATCTTGATTATATCTTCAGATAAGAATTTGAGAGAAGTTCTTAATTTCTGCTTTGATGGCTGGGGATATGAAGTCTTTCTTCGGGATTCTCTGATTCAGGATATAACCCCGATTAAAAAAATTTCTCCTGATGTTATCGTGGTGGATGTTCACTCTGCTAGTAAAGCCCAACTTGAGATATGCCACATTCTTAAGGACGAGTTTACCACTAATTTCATACCCATAATTACCCTTATAAATAAACGCCAATTGAAGAGGCAACTTTTGAATCTTAAGTATGGCGTAGATGATTATCTTATCAAGCCACCCGACCCTCTTGATTTACGTGTGCGGGTAGAGATGGCAATAAAGAGGGCTCAGTATAGTTTTTATGCTACCCCGTTAACCGGTCTTCCCAGCGGAAGAATTATTGAGGAGGCGCTTAAAGATAGACTCAAAAAAAGAATTTCTTTTTCATTTGGATATGTAGATATAGATAATTTTAAGTCCTTCAATGACGTTTATGGATATATCAAAGGCGATAGTGTAATTATGCAGACCGCTTATATATTGTATACCGTCATAAAAAGATTCGGCAATAAAGACGATTTTATAGGACATATCGGCGGAGATGATTTTGTATTTATTACTACACCTGAAGAATATAAGGAAATTTGCCAAAATTTTATACTTATGTTTGATAGAATTATCTCCTTTCACTATTCCCCAGAGGATAGAAAGCAGGGTTTTATAATAACCAAGGATAGGACCCATAAGATAAAGAGAATATCTTTAATGAGTGTATCTATAGCTGTGGTTAATAAAAGGAATCCTTCTGAATCCGTGAATCTGATTGAGATAAGTGAAAGGATTGCTGAGATAAAGCGATATCTTAAAAGCATACCGGGAAGTAAATTTATGGCTGAGAGAAGAAATCGTCATATAGATGAATCTTTGACCCCTCAAATTTATAAAAAACAAGAGAACTCTTTAGATTCTTATAAGCCACTGGGGCAGATTTTAGTTGAGAAAAATGTTATTTCTTCTGAGCAACTTGATGAGGCGTTAAGAATTCACTGGAAAAGAGGTGTTATTCTAGGCGATATCCTTAAGGAATTAGGTTTTCTTAAAGAGGAAGAATTGAAAGAGGCGCTAAATACTCAAACGTCTAACCTATGAGATACAAAAGGATTCCCGGAACAGATTTGTCTGTTTCTTGTATTTCTTTAGGGACCTGGGTCTTTGGAGGGGATGAGTCTTGGGGGTACTCAGATGAAAATGATTGTATCAACGTAACTTTAAAGGCAATCGATTTGGGGATTAATCTTATTGATACCGCACCCATTTATGGCTTTGGCAGGGCAGAGGAGATTGTGGGAAAGGCAATTAAAGGAAAAAGAGATAAGGTAATTATCGCTACAAAATGCGGACTAATTAAAGAAGACAAAGATATAAAGACCTCTCTTAAGCCAGCTTCAATCGAAAGAGAAATAGAGGAATCTCTATGCAGATTAAATGTAGCCTATATTGATTTGTATCAGATACATTGGCCGGATTTAGATACTCCTATCGAAGAGACATTAACCACGATGCTTAAGTTACA
>JACQXK010000067.1 GCA_016208765.1 Candidatus Omnitrophota bacterium | reverse complement strand
TTAGGAAAACCCTGTACTCGACCAATCCTATAGAAAGTATGTTTTCGACGGTGAGAGATGGTGAAGGCAATGTCAAACGTTATAGAGGCGGCAACATGATGCAACGGTGGTTGGCGGCGGTCCTGCTGCATGCAGAAAATAGGTTTAACCGCATTAAAGGGTTCGCTTTGATCCCGGCTATTGTTGAACAGATAGAGGCGGAAAATAGCAATATGTCTTTAAAAGAGGCTGCATAAGGGTAGGGTTAGATATGGGTTGGCTTGAGAAAATTGAAATTAGGGCATTTTGTGAAGTCTATTTTTCAAAGTATACAGAAAGGTGTCACTCTTAGATGATTTCAACTAAAAACTTGACAACCTCTAAACCGATAAACCGAATTTAAACGCATCATTTTTTAGTGGGATGTTTATTCCAATTGCAGGGATAATAAATGTTTCTTGTTTACTATCTGCCTTAAAATCAGAATTGCCGATAGAAATTTTTGTGCTGACCCTCGGTGTAAGAAAGGTGCTGTCTACATCCAACGATATGTTCTTATTGCAAGCCTCATATAAACATAGGGCTGCCGGATTGGAATGGATGGCACTCACAACATCTTGAGGTGCCGCGATACCAACACCGCCCATTGTTTCCGAAATAGGACCTATCCCTGTCATGAGGTCACCATTCATTGCCTCTGACATCGAAAGATTTGAGAATATGATCAGTGTACACATAGCTAAACACAAAAGGAATTTAACCAGAATTCTATTATTTTTTTGTCGCGACAACATTTCCAAAACCTCCTTCAGATATAAAAATATAACCGTTATTGGGCTTGATAGGTTCTCCGTGTCCCATCATGCTTAAATTTAAGAGCAAAAAATTCGAAGTTGTGCATTATCAAGCTTGATAGAAGAAGCAGAAGCACAACCTGCTACTGAAATCAATAATCCCAAAATAATGAACTGAAAAATTCTGTTTTGAAACATTGATCAATTCCTCCTTTTTAGTAAACAGTAATTTGTTAGAGGTTAAATTAAATCTATGCTATGGTGACAATTTTTTCTCTGCTGATTCCAGAAGCTTAACAGCTTCTTCAATATCATAACGTGTAACATTATAGTTACCTGAAACAAAATTTAAAGCATTGTTATAATCTTCTTTTGCACCGGCAAAATCACCAAGCAAAAATTTACATAAGCCCCTCATAAAAAAGGCATCAGCATTTCCAGAGTTTATTCTAATTGCCTCGTTAAAATCACTTATTGCACCTGTACAATCACTGCCCTGCTGTTTTGCAGCACCCCGCCCAAAATAAGCACCTCCATCGTTACCATTCTGCTTAATGACCACTGTATAGTCAGCTATAGCCCCCGCATAATCTCTCGCACGATATTTCTCAAGTGCACGAGTATAATAAAACTGCGAAGCCTTGTCTCTGCCGGAATAAGCATAATAAGATGCGCAACCGAATAAAAAAATCAGAGTGACTATTATAAATAGTATCCTAACTTTCAACTTTACCTCCTCCTTAGCCTCATCAGGGTAAGAATCTTTCCTTAGTTTTAAAGTTTTTTGGGGCTGTCTCATTGGGGCGATAAATCATTTTGCTCCATGTTTCTTGAGTAGAGATATCATTTCTTCCATCTCACTATGCCCAAAAATTTTTGCAGCACCCAATGCAAGAATCAACGCCGTTCCACCATAATTAGTCTTTGCATTTAGGTCTGCGCCTCTTTCTATCAACAACCTTGCTATAGCTAAAGAATTACACGGTACAACTGACATTAAAACCGTTTCACCCTTATCGTTCTTTGCATTTATATCAGCACCTTTCTCTATTAATAACCTTGCTATGTCTGAATCCGAAGAAATATTGCACTTCCTGAATGCTAATGTTAATGCCGTCTCACCCGTATTGGTCTTTGCATTAACATCTGCGCCTTTCTCTATCAACAACCTCGTTACATCCAAAGAATGCCAAAAAGCTGCTTGAATCAATGCTGACCCACCAACATTGTCCTTTGCATTGACATCCGCCCCTTTCTCTATCAACAATTTTGCTGCATCTAAGAAGTTTTCAATAGAAGCTGTCATCAGTGGCGTTACACCATCATTGTCCGTTGAATTGACATCCGCTCCTTTTTCGATTAGCAACTTTGCTACATCTAAAGAATTATATCTAGCGGCCGACTGTAACATTGTCCAACCATTTGGATCCTTTATATTAATATCGACTACATCCCTTTCTAATATTTCTCTAAGCTCCGAAACACGATTGTTTTCGATAGATTCTCTAAGAGTGTCAAAATTAATTGCAGTGGCACAACTAGTAAAAAACAGACAAATCAGAAACCCAAAAACTTTCACAAAATTAACATTTTTCCTTTCCATTTTTTCCTCTCGTAGTTCTTTATTTCTTATTTTTCTCCCACTGTTTCCATTTATCATAATCTTCTCCGAAATCTTTACCGGTAATCGCCTTTAGCACATTATGAGCAAACTTTTTACGAATATTTGCAGATTCTCGTCATTCACGGCATACAAACCGTCCCCTTTTCTGCTTGGTCGCCAAAAATCAATTCTTTTTTTCAGTTTTATATAAATATTTCCATTTTTCATCACAGTATAATTGAGTTGCCAATTTATCAAAAAAGACTCCGGACTGTCCACCACTCCAATCAAGATTCTCCATATGTTTTAAGTATACTGTGATAATTTCTTCACCTCGATCTACAAAGATAGCGAAGGAGGGTTTAGCAATTGTTACTATAATGCCTGTATTTTTTGACGCCCGTACAATAATTCCCTCCTGCATAAGCACCTTTATTGCTGAGTCCCATACGTTGTCAAATGATGTATAGGGAAAACTCTTACTCTTTCCTACGCTCTTTATCTCAGTGACGTCAGGGACTATAAGACCTTCGAAGTTATTGTCAAAATGTTGATCAAGCTCTGTTTTGCCTACAGTTGGTGCACAACCAAAAAAAAGAACCCCAACAAAACCCAGTGCAAAAAGTAAGATTATTCTTCTCTTTCTGTCCATATTTATCCTCCCAAAGCTTTTGATAATTTTTCAAAAAAGTCTTTTTCTATTTCCTTTAAGTAGCCAGTTTTGATTTTTGGAAAGAAATACAGTACTGTCTGCTGTCGTACTGTATCTGTAAGGGCTTTCAGATATACATTAATGTAAATCTGAGATTCAGATTCCTTATCAAGGATGCTGTATGTAATTACACCTGAAGATTTATCATTTGTGATAATTTTACCTTTGGATACAGCGACAATCTCTAAAACAGAATCCCACGTCTTATCGAAAGAAGCATTAAATACCTTTTCTATTTCCACAGGATACTCCGATTTGGGAATATCTGGAGCACATCCAATAACAATAAAAATTATTGAGATAAGAAAAAAAACTATTTTCTTAGCCATGTTCATTTTTCTCCTCCTAAAATTTTTCTAATTTCTTCTCGCAACCGTTTAATTCTCTCTTCATAAGATGGATGTAATCCGTCATCCTCTCTAAATCCCTCACCTGCATATCTGGGAGGCGGTGTGATGTGGTTTATTTCTGCCTGCTTAATCATTTCTTCCACCGCAGGATATATCTTATAAGCCGCCTCATATTCTTCCTTAGCCTTTAGTGAATCACCTTGTTTCTTGTAAATAGCCATTAATCCAAGATGGGCAGAAACTAAGATGGCTGGGTCATTGGATAATTCAATAGCCTTTTTAAATTCAGCGATAGCTTCTTCTTCCTTTTTTAATTTATCGTAAACCTGAGCAAGATTTAAGTGGACATCAGCATTATCTGGTGCTATCTGTGTAGCTGTCTCCAATAGTCCAGCAACTCTTAATAAATCAGGTTTTGGTCGCTTTTGAAGGGCTAAAGAAAGCAAAAGATATGCATGGATGTAGTTTGAATCAACATTTAGAACCTGCTCAAATTCGTTAATAGCCTCCTCATTAAAGTCCTCTTTCAAAAATATCTTGCCTAATTCCATGTGACTTTCCACATCGTTAGGATTAATCCTGAGCCTATCCTGTAGATATTCTACTCTTTTTTCAGTTTTGTCATCTTTAAAGTGTGGATAGGGATTGGCAGGTAGACGAGAAATATATCTATTGCTCGCCTCTATCCCAGTATTTAGTTCCCAGTTTCTGATTTCTGATCTAATCCAATGATCATCATTATCAAATGCTGCCAATCCAGTCACTACGCCTATCCCTTCACCACTCCCTCTTTCTACCATTCCACTCAATGAACTTGACACATAAACCGTTTGCTCAGGTTGTGTTTGTTCTTTATCTTCATTCATCAACTTCCATTCAGCGATTCCTTTACTCACCTGTGAAATAGCTTCTGGGTCAAAGCTTTCTGCTTTTGCAACTGAAAAGACAGCTATGAAGATTAGAATCGCAAAGTATGCTATTGTTGTTTTTATTTTCTTCATGACTCCTCCCTTCTTTCTTCTTTCGGTTGCTTATTTTTATCTGGATTTAAAATCAATTCCTCTGCATTTTTTATTCTTTCTTCCAATCCAGGCTCTGCATTTATAAGGCTTGAAACATAGTTCCGCTCATTTATCCCAAGCCTATTTCTTATGGATACAAGCTTTTTGAAAACACCAATCAGAGCATTAGGGTCATATCCAGCTTTTTGGGTGTATTTAACGGCATAAGCATCAGCCTCCAATTCTTGTTTTTTACCATATCCTTTTATCATCGACACTGTCATTTCATCACCCAATTTTAACCCAACTTCTACAGCACTTTTATATACTTGATCTGCCATTTGAGATGCATAGGGATTATACGGATTTTGTGCCTTGTAAATTTCACCAGCTACGCCTGCGACAGCACCTAAAACAGTAGATGTTAAAACACCTGTAACTTGACCTGCAACTTTTCTTCGATGTGCTGCATAGATAAAATTAATCTGGTGACTTGCATTAGTGTGGTGTATCTCATGTGCCAGTATTGTTGCAAGTTCATCCTCACTTTCAAGTACATCCAGCAACCCTGTATTTATATAAACAAAACCACCAGAGGCTGAGTAGGCATTTATGGTTGGGTCACTAATTATTCTAAAGGTATATTTCATATCTGGCTTGTCAGTAGCTTTTGCAACCTTATTGCCAATTTTGGTAACTCTTTTGGTTAATGCGTCATTAAAGAGAATTGTCTGGGTTGCGACTACTACCCTGTCTGCATAAAACCCAAATTTCATCTCTTCATTGGCGTCTCCTGCAAAACTGGTTTTGGAGAATACCAAAAGAAATAAAACTAAACCTAAAAAAATTATTCTTTCTCCTCTCATAATAACACCTCCTGCTTTTTCTTAAATTGAAGACAAAGTCAAAAGACTCGCAGACCCGTTTCTTCCTGTCTGTCTGTCTGTCTGTCTATGCAAGTAGAGTGCCATATTACTTTATCACTCCAAGAACTCTTATAAAAAATTCCAATGCATTCTGATTTAGAAAGATAATGGTAAAAAAGAGGATGATAAACATTATGGTGAATTTGCGGTCAAGCCTTAAAATCTCTTTTTCTATCTTCCCTTCAAGCCTTGCTATATCTGTTTCTATCTTTCCCTCAAGCCTTACTATATCTGTTTCTATCTTTCCCTCAAGCCTTACTATATCTGTCTTATTTGCAAGTTCCTTTGTAAGCTCATCCTTCAATTCAAGTTTTTTTTGGAGAGCCACAGCATCAGCTTTTTTCTCTATAACATCAATGCCGATCTCAATAGCAGAGGCAACCTTCTTTGCCTCCTCTTTACCAAGTTTTTCTTCGAGAAGTTGGTATAACTCTATAGATAGTACTTGCGGCATGTAAATTTATACCATTATATAGATAGCGTTGTCAATAAAAACGGAAAACTGGAAGGGGGAAAAGGGTAGAGTAGAGAACTGGCGTAGTAGCGACTGCTCTATCTCCAATTCCCCCTCGTCAAACCGTACGTTCAGTTTTCCCGAATACGGCTTTCCAATCATCTTCTTCCAGCAGCT
>JACQXK010000077.1 GCA_016208765.1 Candidatus Omnitrophota bacterium | reverse complement strand
TGCCTTTAATGTACGCTGACGTGCTTGTTCTCTCTTTACGATTACTTCTGGTTTAGCTGTAGGAGGCAAAGATTGTTTCAATTGCACTGGACGGTAATCCTGCCAATTTGCTTCACCCAACTTCATGAAAAAGTCTCAAAGCACGCCTTAATTTTCTCATTCCAAAAAACTAAGTCTTTTTATATCAGAGAGTTATAAATTTAGAGGTCTAGAAATCCCATTTGTAGTGTCAAAATATTCGTCATCTCACAAAAAAATACTTGACAACAAAATAATTTTGTGATATACTCTTCTCATCATGTTTATACGAAAGGTTACCCATACCAATAAAAAGAATAATACTCAATACTATACACATAAATTAGTTGAATCAACCCGTACTCAACGAGGACCAAGGCAACGAGCTATCCTTAATTTGGGAACAGATTTTGAGTTACCGCCAGAGCAATGGAAAGAATTGGCTAATCGCATTGAGGAAATTATTACAGGTCAGACCTGCCTATTAGAATATCCAAAAGAGCTTGAGTCATTAGCTATGAAGTATGCAAGAAAGATTATTTGTCGAGGAACACTTCCTCTGCCAACAAGGGAAGTTATTTTAAAAGATTGGACACCAGATTACCAGATGGTAGATATAAATAGTATTGAAGATGAAGATGTTCGAAGTATTGGGGCAGAACATGTTGTGTATCATATCTTGAAAGAGCTGGAACTTGACACTAAATTAATGGAATTAGGTTTTACTAATCCCCAGAAGGAAGTAGGCATAGGGGTTATTGCCGGGAGATTAATCTCTCCTGGTTCAGAAAGGAAAACCCATATCTGGTTACAGGAACTCAGTGGGATTGATGAATTGCAGGGGACAGATTTTAGTATGCTTTCTCAGGATAGAGTGTATCAGGTATCGGATATGCTTCTGAAGTACAAAGGAGAGCTCGAGAAACATCTGAATTGGAAAGAATGTAATCTTTTTAATTTGGAAGAGAAGATAATTCTTTATGATTTAACTAATACATTTTTTGAGGGTTCAGGTAAGTATAATAGCAAAGCGAAGTTTGGTCATTCCAAAGAGAGGAGGAGTGATTGTCCGTTAGTAACCTTAGGGCTTGTCCTTGATGGTGATGGGTTTGCCAAGAGGAGTAAGGTATTTAATGGCAATGTAAGTGAGCCCAAGACGCTAAAGGAGATGATTGGAGAACTTTCGTCTTTTAATTTAAGCAAGAAACCGATTGTTGTGATGGATGCGGGGATAGCCACAGAGGATAATATTTGCTGGCTCAGGAAAAATGGTTATGATTATATTGTTGTTAGTCGCAAGAAGGCAAAGGAAATTCCCGAAGGCATAAAGATGGTAACCGTAAAGGAAGGCAAAGATAAAGAGCCTATTGTTCAGGTTGGGCTCGTAAAAGCAGAAGCCTCGAAGGAGTTTGAAGCCTATTGTCATTCCACCTCAAAGGAGAAAAAAGAAGCGGGGATAAAGAGTTTATTTAGTCAACGATTTGAGGAGGAATTAAAAAAAGTGCATGAGGCACTTTCTACAAAAGGTGGAACAAAGCGATATGAAAAGGTTATAGAAAGGGTAAGTCGATTAAAGGAGAGGTACAAGAAGGTATCCTGTCGTTATGAGATAACCATTAAAAAAGATGCTGATACGAACAAAGCAATATCTGTCCAATGGCAGGAAAAGGATATAGATAACGCAAGTGGGGTTTACTGCTTACGACTTAATAGAGATGATTTAAAGGAAAAAGAGATATGGGACATCTACACTATGCTTACTGGGGTGGAGGATGCTTTTCGATGTATGAAATCCGAATTAGGGATGAGGCCGGTGCATCATCAAAAAGACAGTAGAGTAGAGGGGCATCTTTTTATTACCGTTATTGCCTATCATATCTTACAGGCTATCCGATTCAAGCTCAAGAGCAAAGGAATACATTATAGTTGGGAAACTATTGTTGAATTACTATCTACACAGGTAAGAATTACCACCAGTATGAAAACAAAGGCTCAAAAAATGATTCATATTAGAAAATCTTCAAAAGCCAAGCCATTTCACAAAGAGATATATGATGCCTTAAACCTTCCTTACCAACCTGGCAAAACTATTAAAACAATCATATAAAATCTGTAGTGCCAAAACCAAGTTTTAGTAATTTGTAACTTGTTGATATGGTTTAATTTACATTTTTAAATCATGAAGTTGGGTTGGGTCTTACTACGAATGGGTGAGTATTAGCAAATATGATGCAAATGGGAACTTTATCAACTCTTTTGGAGGTTCTATTGGTGGACCCGCTCCAGCAGTATATCGTGCGGATGGAAGCGTTTATGTCAATTCATATAGTGCAGGGGTCTATAAATTTGACAAGAATGGAAACCTACTGTGGCAAAAACAACCAGTCCCGTGGCACAATGCATATGGATTTGCAACTATTGTGGTAGATCAAAGAGATGGAAGTGTTGTTGCAACCGCACAGGACTGTGATGATCCACAAAACTCTGGTGT
>JACQXK010000076.1 GCA_016208765.1 Candidatus Omnitrophota bacterium | reverse complement strand
TTCTATTATTTAGTGCGGTTACTGATTTTTTAGGCATTACAATCCCTCTAATTCCTCTTAAGTACAACACACTGAGCAATTGCTTGAAACACCCTTGCTCAGCTTCTTGTGAATCCTGCAGAGCTGGCCATCTTTTCTTATCTGCTTGCATATAACCTGAATTTCATGGATTATGCACAACCCCTGATTTGTTATTCTCTGCTTTGTTATTCTCTGATTTGTTATTCTCTGAGCAGCTCTGGCAATAGCATCATTGATTCTTTTGTCAAACTTTATTCCCTTAGCTCTTTTATCCTTGACGTACTGGCTCACTGCAGGCTCAGTTATGCGCATGATTTTCGAGATATCTTTTTGCTTGATGCCCTGCTTTTTCAGCTGGAGCACAAACTCCCGCCTTATTGCAGGAAGCACATACCACACTTCTATTTCCTGAGGCTGCTGCATTGATTTCATGAAATCACTCCAAAATCACTCTAAAAACAGGCTGTTTTCACAGCACTAAATTAACCATATTTTCAAAGTAAATTAACAATTGTTAAGAGAATCTGGTTGATTATTTATATATATTTCTATTTCTAAACAATAATATATACTACTCAATAGAAGTTATCTAACGAAAAATTTATATAGCTGGCCAATTTAAAGCATTATATGATTGCATGTTTAACCTCGCGCATTATTTATACTCATAAGTAATGTTTGAATAGCACGAGGTGGTAAGTATGCAAACAAATAAGAACATAAGACAATTTGTTGGTTTAGACGTGCACAAAAAAACCGTGTACGGCTATGTGATGGATCGAGACGGGAACAAAGTTTTTGAAAAAAACTTTAGAACCGATCCGGGAGAAATGGACACATTCCTTTTGAATGTTATCAAGCATGACTCAATAATTGCTATTGAGTCATGCAGTTGCTGGCAATTTGTTTATGATTACGTCAGTGATGCAGGCTACAATGTAGTACTCGCCCATCCAGTAGGTATTGCAGCAATAAAAAAAGTTCGGAAGCACACTGACAAGTTTGATGCAATGCTTTTAGCCGATTTGTTGAGGACTAACATGCTGCCTCAAAGCTATGCAGCGCCTTGGGATATAAGAGTGAAAAGGCAGGTGACTAGACACCGGCATTCACTTACTGATATTGAGGTTCAGATAAAAAATAAAGTCCACGCGATTTTGTTAAGGCATGGAATTAATAACTTACCTTACGATGATGCCTTTTGCAAGTCAGGAATTGCTTACCTGCAAAGCCTTGACTTGCCATCATGCGATCGGTTTGAACTTGACCAATACCTTGATTTAATCAAGGCTTTGCAAGAAAAAAAAGAGGAGACCACAAAAGCGATACAGCAACTCGGCGATGATGGCTCTTCAGTTCGCCTTGCCATGACAATGCCGGGAATCGGGCATTATGCTGCAACAACATTTGTTGCAGAAGTTGGAGACATAAGACGCTTTGATAATGGCGATAAAGTTGCGAGTTTTGCAGGTCTCGTGCCAAGAGTTCACCAGTCTGGTGAAAGAACCAATTACGGGCACATTACAAAGCAGGGAAACAATAGTTTACGAATGGTAATGATTCAGGCAGCAAATATCGCTGTAATGCGTGATCCGACGCTGAAAAAAATGTATTCGCGACTAGCAAAAAAGAAAGGTCACGGCAAAGCAATTGTTGCTGTTGCCAGAAGAATGGTGACTTTGCTTTACGTAATGCTCAAAAACAATTTGGAATATCATGCTTTGCAAATACATAAGGCACCCTGACGGCTGACCCGTTTTTTCATTGCATCCTTTGCGCTTGCAAAGCGTATGCGTTTTATGATTGGGTTGTGCCTTGCTGCGACTGCAATAATGCACTTTCGTGCGAATAGATGGATGTCGCAATCAGCCTTTATTGCAAAGATGTGCGGGAAATCCGCTCGCGGAGCTTCGCTTTCCATTTCCCGCACGACTAAATCGTCAAGGAAAATAATTGGGCGGACAACAAAAAGTTTTAAATAGGCACGAGGTTAAACATAGATGTGCATAGCGCATGATTTGAAGAAGATTGCTAGTTTTATTACAAAAAAGAAGATGAATTTAGCGAAAGCTCTATCAAATATTAAAGAGAACATAAAACGGATAACAAAAATCAAAGAAAGTGAGAGATTAGATTTAACCTATTAATCAAATAT
>JACQXK010000075.1 GCA_016208765.1 Candidatus Omnitrophota bacterium | reverse complement strand
TTTAGCTCAGAGCGCAGATTAAAATTCATTAATCTATTCCTTAGCTCCTGATTCATAGTAGTTAAGCCTAAGTTAGAGACAGCTTGGGTAACGATGGGAAGACTACGGAAGTCAATACCGCCTTTAGTGTCACCGGTCACCTGTCGCCGGTTTACTCCGAGCTTAGTCGAGGAGTCGCCTTCCACAGCCGAGGAGGCAATTGGGTCAGAAGAATTAGAACCATCCATTTTCTTTGTATCCGGTATACTTTCAAATTGGGCTTGAACAAAAACTTTTCTTTCTTTATCAAGAACCCAAACGTACTTTATACAATCTGCTGGAACCGTATTTGTCACCTTACAAAATTTTCCGATAACACTAACACTGCCGGGATGTAATCTCTCTTTCAATTTATTCATATCAACTTCAACAATGGCCGAGACAAAGCCTCTTTTCGGAAATTCCCTTCCTCCGTGGCGAGCATACAATATCGCCGTACTAAGATCATTGGTTAAGGAAATAAACTTGTAATCTGTTGCTTGAACAGTAAGGCCATTTTGCACAATATTTATCAAAGAATCGGGAGCAAGGATCATACCGCGAAAAAGACGGCCATCTCCGTTTCTTAATCCAAGCTGCTCAGATTCATTTAGTATATCCTCTATATTCTTGTCCATGTATAAGCGCTCTTTTTCATATTTATTACCAAAAAGATATCCCTCTAATTTAGATATGGTAAGGGCTGCTGACCCATCTCCCACAGCCGAGGAGGCAGTTAGACTTGAAGGATTAAAGCCACCACTTTTATCCTCCAATTTATTAAGAAACAATTTGCCTCTATCAGCATCAAAATAATAAATATTATTCTTTAAATTAACCATGCCAAGTGTTTCATAGAATCCTGCAGGATCACGGTCATTATTATCTAAACGTGATGCGTTTTCTACTAATAAATGCCCCTTGCCTTTCTTGATCACTTCAGACTCAAGGCTCGTCTTAACAACTCCGGCTACTAATGCGCGACCCACACCCTTTAACCCAATACCCACACCAAATTTATTCTCTTTTTTAACCGCCATGCCAACCAAATGCACAATTGGATAAGGAATATCCTCTTTACTACCTTCGTCTTTAAAAATATACGCGCCATATTCAGGATCATCTTCAAGAAGAAAATGCAGCACGCCTTCAATCTGCGGATTATCTTTTGTTCCTGAATCTGCAACCAAAAGCATACTTCCATTTTTTTCATTTCTTAATGCGCTATCTCTTATATAAGCAAGTAAATTATCAAAATCGGCCAAATCATAAACTCCAATATTTGAATAATCACTCTCTCTATAAGGACGCACAACAACTTGCTTTTCTTTACCTGTTGCATCCTCAAGAACAAAAGACAAATTTATTTCTTTAATTCCTTGCCTGGCAAAACGAGGACTCATAGAGTAAACCTTGCTTGCGACTTCTGTATTTTTACGAACAACGGATGAGGCCGTTGAAGAAGCTACAGCAGAAGACGCCTTGCCATTATTCTTTAACCTCTCAATTTGATTCAAAGTGTTTTGAACAAAAAAATGATAATCTAATAATTTTTGAGGATCATTTTCCAAATTATCAGGTAAATTAATACCTGATGCGCGCACAAGCATTTCTCTATCTACACCCGCAACATTCAACTTCTTGAGTAAAAACAATCTTGTTATTTCCAGAGAATACAAATCGCAGGAAAAATAAAACCCTCTTATTTGGTCACTGGTCAACATATCGTTAATCTCTCCATTGTGAGCCAAATCCAATAACGGATGGGCGTATAAAAGTGTTACCAAACGAGAAACCCCGTGGAAATTCCACTTTTCTTCTTGCTCGTTTGTAATAATCACCGCAGACTCAAAATCAAATAAAGCAACTTCATTGTTATTAAATACCCAGATATTTTGCGGCTTCAAATCCAGATGCACAATGCCAAAGCTATGCATTTTAGTTACGGTAAACATAAGATTTCTGGAGATATCATCCCGAGCGCTCATATTATTACTGGTATTATTGGTTAGCCAATCCGCAAGCGTCTGGCCGTTCTTCAATCTTTCGGAAACAAAAATCACTTTAGAGCCTATGGTGAAATATTTATTCATAATATCATCAAGCGCGCTTTGGTCATTATCACTCAAGGCTATTTCTAATGCTGCGGCTTCATCAAACTTACCCGCGTTCATGAGGAATTTTACCGGATCGTTGGCAACAATCCCTTTAAAATCCTCGGAGAGATGGGAAATTTGAGCCTCTTTTATCCATGCCTCCCGCCTAAGCTTTGGCCCGTCAGCATAATTAGGATACTCAACTAATTTAACCACCCATTGCCTGCCATTTAATTTTATGTAATATGAATCATTCACCCCCTCATGAATATGCCCTGTTACCTTTACGGATGATCTTGGTAATAACCTCTTAAGAATAGGCTCTAAATTCAACGCACCCATTCTCCCGGTGTCTTCTGTTTGCCTTCCGGCCTGGTACGGATTAACAACGGTTTTTTCATCACTGCGTTCACTTTCTGAATCCCGGATAAAAGTTTTTTCCTCATTTTCTGATACCCCATCTACACCTTTTAAACTATATACAAATTCTTTAACTAACTTCGCTGCAACATAAATGATGCCGCCAACTCCCATCAAGCTCATAATTGCATATTTAGCCATATTCAATAAATCCAAAAATGACGAATAAAATTGTTCTATTTGATTTATAACTTGCCCAATAGCAGAAGAGGCAGCTGGAGTTACTTGGATTATTGGGTTACTTGTGTTTAAATCCGAGGACGCTACGCTGTCAACTGCATCCACCGCCGAAGAGGCGGATTTAGCCTCATTTTCATCCTTAAAAGAAAAGTGTTGAGGGTTAACAGGTAAATTGCGCGCAAAATAATTTTGTAGTTCGCGGGAATCTTTTGCTTGACCCAAAGCATAAATATAGTGAAGAGCGTGATCTAAATCATTACCATACACAGTTCGCGCTAAATACCCCATGCTAAAAGCGTAGGGATACACCCATGAGTGGAATAAATCTGTGTCATATTGAGGGATTAAATAATCTTTTTCCAGCAAATTTTCCGCTTCTTCTATTAGCTGTTTCTCCAGACCATCTAGTGAAATTATTACCCAACCCTCATGTCCTGTTCTTCTATAGGTTGATTCAAAAAACTTTCTTAACACTGCTTCTCTTTTAATTAAGTCTGGAATAGCCTGCTTTGCCGCTTCCGCCACTTCTAGAAAAACTTCCTCTCCCGGAATACCGGATACGCATTCTCCAGTTGTTTTTAATGAAATTAAGTAAGAATACGCATTAGCTAATAACTGATGGTTTGGCAAACGTAAAATATGCGATAGCTCGTGGCTAACATTAAAATTAAATAATTTTTCTCTAAACGGAGTTCCGATGCTGTTCAAATGTGTGTTATTGATCAGCATCCTATGGTTTACTGTAATAGCTGGAAAATGTTCACTTTTTAATAACTCTTTCCAAGCTTCAGAAGAATGTCCTCTTTTTAAAAGGATGGTATTTGTTATTAAGATTATCGGATAAAGAAGCCAATCGGGATTAAATACCTTGCTCATCAAGAAACGCAGAAAAGAAAATACTATTCCGAAAATCGGCAAGATTATCGCCATCTCGTGAATAAAGCCAACTATGATTTCTGACCTGTCGCCTAGCCAGTAACTTTGCCACGGTGAAAGATCTTTCATGTTATCAATCACTCTGCTATCTTCTAAGATTGCGCCTATCTCTTCTCTATCCAGCCTCAGAGAAAAGACCTGACTATAATTAGCTATAATTTCTCTGACAACTTTTTCTTGCTGGTTAGATAAACCTCTAACCTTAGCAGCATCTTTTCTTGGCGCATCAGAAGGTAAACTATTAAGCACTAAAGCCAAAATGGACCCCAAAAAGGCCCTTCTTGTTAAGGGAGGATCTACAGTTTTTTTATCTGATAGCTGCGACGTAGCTTCATTTAGGCCTGTATGAACTTGTTGGGATACTTCTCTTTTTTTCTCCACCGCCGAGGAGGCGGCGCCTTCCCCTAAATTAAGACCATATCCATTATTTATAATTTTTACCTTAATTTCTTTATACTTAACAAGTAATATTTCAAAATTTCCTCTTTCTTCCCGCATTAACCTTTTAGTTACTTCAGTCACGCCGGTCTCTAATTTTATCTCTTCTTCTCCTCTGCGTTTTGCCATTAAAACAATTTGATGCCACCCCCATTTTTCTACTACAAAATCCTTTAATTCAATCTCTATATTCTCTTTTCGTAAAATATCCACGAAATTTTTGTAAAAATCAACGGCTTCGTCTCCTCCAACAGGAACAAGCAACTGAGTAATTAATGCTCCGCCGGGAGAGAGTTGATTAAATAAATGGCACCAAACATTTAAAGGATTATCATGATATTGCAAAGCATAAAAGGAGGTTATCAAGTCCATCTTCTTTGGAAATATTACCTTGTCCATATCATCTTGAATAAATATAAAATCCTTTTTCCATAAGGGCTTTTTATACTGTGCCTTTGAATTAGGCACCTCCCAAATCTTTCCAATAAAAATATTTTTTAACCATTCAAGTGCTATCTGCAATTTACTGGTTCTGTAATCAACCAAATCAACCCCATACGCCTCCAATATCTCTCCGAAGATGCCTTTAAGTTCATTAAGCATTACTCCAAACCCGCACCCTATATCTGCTATTCTTACTAATGAACCTGTGATTGCTTTACCCAATATAAATGAGAAGATATGGAAATTTACTCCTGAGTCATTTAAGAAATCTTGAATTTCCCTAAGAGATCGAGATTTGTTATAATCTCTCTGAGATTCTCTTAAAGAATTAGCTACTTCTGCAAGCGAGTTTCCTTGATAGGCTCCTGGAGAAGAACCTCTCTCATCCACCGCCGAGGAGGCGGTAGGGGTTACTTGAGTTACTTGGGTTATTGGGTTACTTGGGCTTAAAACCGAAGACGCCGCGCTATTAATTGAATCCGCCGCCCTTTCTATCTCTGAACCGTTAAAATTAGGCATTGCAACGCCATGAACAAAACCAGGGAAAGGTCCAGTTCCCTTCTTTTTATCAACGACTGAAGAAGCTATCACTTCATTTTTATTCATTGCCTCAGGAGAACTAGGGCCGGTTTTATTACTACTATTGTTCTTAGCTACAACCATAAATACTACATCATTATCCAAAAGTGGAGAGCCTGCTTTGACTACTTCATAACAATTATCATATGCGCAAAACCCCGAGCGAACATTGAACGGCTTTGAATCGATCAACTTGAGCTGTGGAAGCAAATTGCGACCGGGATATTTATTTGTTATAATTAAACGGTGTGTTGTCCGAACAGAGGTATCCATGGTTTTAAACTCATACTCATTGCCGGGTGCTTGCCTGAAGAAATCCTCATTGGCAAAATTAGTAATTCTAAAACCGTCAACATCATTAATTACAGCTACACTATTCCTTCTTAGAACTCTCTTAACTTGGGCTATTAACTCTAACTTATTCTTAATATATTGGAAGGTCTGTGCCGCAACTAGCACAAAATCGAAACTTTCTTCGCCATAAGGAAGCTCTTGATTAGCGTCATGCAGAATTAGATCATCATTAAAATACCTCAAAAAATCCTTTACTTTCCGCACTAAATATTCCCTGGCATCTCTTTCCCACCATTCCTTTTCCCGGGGGTAGTATTTCAACCACGCCAGATTCTCATCCGAGATAAACCCGGGGGGAAGAAAAGAAAAAATATTCTCATTTCCTATCATATGATCCACAAAAAGCTCTGCTTCTTCCTCTGGTTCTTTTGATAATCGAATACTCTCCTTGTTTATAAACGATAGATCGATGTCTGGAAAAGCCTGTTTTAAATCATAGACTATTTTCCCTACACCGACACCGATAACTAATACTTTAGCATTCCTATTTTCGTTAACAGCGCTTCTTTGTGCATCCCTAATAAAATGTGATACATCTCCTTCTGTATAATAATCTTCGAAGTACAAACCTCTTGATACATTTGCCCATGAACCATAGGGCAGAATAGCCTTATTACTGCTATTCGCCGCCGAGGAGGCGACTGGGGTTACTTGGGTTACTTGGGTTATTGGGTTACTTGGGTTTAAAAGCAAGGGCTGGAGATGACTGTCAATAACTTTTCTAACATTAGGCTCAACAGAGAGAACTAAGTTATTCAAAGTATCAATTAGTTGACTACATTCTTTTCTAAGGCTTCCTTGCGCATCATAATATGTCCGGAGGCAATAAAGATCGTCACCTTTTTGCGAAACTACAACTTGTTTTCCCAAAGGTTCAAGATAATTCACCAAAGTATCTTGTTTATCCCTAAACCAAGCAGCAAATTCTCTTATTAACAGATCCTCATTGCCCGTATCATAATAAAGACTAAAAAATGTTTTAATAAATTCTCTACTGGCTTCTGAAAGACTTAACCATAGTTTTTTTAATTCAAGGCGGTAATCAGGATTAATAAAGTATTCCGCGTGATTTAATTCATGTTCAACTGTAGCTCTTCCTGTGCCTTGATAGCAAGTTACAATCGCTATGTCAGGAGCGCCAATATATGCATGGCCTGTCCTCACAAGCAACCCCAACTTCATTAATTCTTCTTTAATTCTTCCCTCTACGATGTTTAAAGAGACACCCTGCTGCGCTGCCAACGTAAAGAAATTTGCTATATCTTCTAACCTAAAATCATGCCCAAATGCACCTTCATACCTTGTCTTTTGCATCTCTTGGTCAAGTTGGCTATCCGAAAGCAGACCGTTTTTATTTTCAACAAAAAAGCTAAGCCGATCAAACGCCAATCCTTGAACCGTAGTACCGTTAAATACCCAAAAGAATACCGGCTTAGAATCATGCTTTAATAATCTGTAAAACTCATTTTCCCGCAGGTTAACACTTAGAATATCTTCTGTTTGCATAAAAGCGGATAATACTCCAGAGGTCTGGAGAGAATATTCAATTAAAGATTTATTTAATTCTTCTAATCTCTTCTCTTTAAAATATCTATACCGGAAGCTCGGATTATGTTTTAACTGATCCAATATTATCTCTCTGTAATAAATATTGGATTCTAAACTTTCTTTCAGAATCCAACTCATCTCTTTTGAATCAAAAAGATGTATTAAAATATCTGCTACAGGTTTTACACCGTTATCTCCCCCCTGCAGGTTATTCGGTGCAATAACCAGCATTATCCATAAAAGAACTGTTTTAATAACTCTACTAAAATTAATCTTATTATGCTTACCTGAAAGAATATTAGTTATTGTTGACGGTTTTATTTTCCCAACCAGCGAGGAAGCGACGCTTGGAATTAACTGAGATTGCCTTTCCCCATAACCTATACCCTGCCCCTCGATTTCACCCAAGGCAAGCGAGCTACGACCTAAACCTACAGCCGAAGAGGCATCTGGAGTTGCTCGAACTGCTTGAGTTATTGAGTTAATCGGGTTTAAAACTGAGCTGCTGACTTTTATTTCAATATTGTTTGCGGTTTCAAGAACCGGCGTGCTGCCGGTTATAGCGATTATAGGGTTGGTTGTTTTATTTAACGGGCTTCCTGCGGCAACAATCCCCTCAGGCATAATTTTGATACCCCCCGACATATAGCTCCTTATCACCTGTCCAGTGGGGGTATAGACTGTTTCTTTGGTGTTGTATTCTCCTTTAGTGAAGGATTGCTGGTATTGGTTGAAGTAGGTGGCTTTGTTCCAGGGAGTTTTAGAGGTCAGGTTAGAGAGGTTTTTAGAGTCAATCAAATCAGGGACAGTCCCCTTCGGGGACAGTCCCTTCTGCCTTGACTTAAACCATTGTGCAAGTATTAAAGAGTAGTATACCTGTCTTAGCTTAGAGTATCTTTTAGAGGAGTTTACCTCTTTAGTCAGTTTAGGGATGATTAGTTCTTTGATTAGTTCTGTAGAGTAGGAGTTTAGTTCTTTAAGGCGTGGATCAGTGAAGGAGTAGTCTGTTTTCTCTGTTATCTGTACTCTGTTCTCTGTACTCTTTAAGTAGTCTTCTTCAAGCATTACTTTGAGGGTAGCTTTGTAGATGTAAGCACTCGGTTGAAAGTTTGTTTCCTGTCTCCTGTCGCCTGTCTCCTGTACTCTGTACTCTGTTCTCTGTTCTCTTATGATAATCTCACC
>JACQXK010000082.1 GCA_016208765.1 Candidatus Omnitrophota bacterium | reverse complement strand
ATGGGATTATATCCGCTTTCGACGCGAATTTGATATTACAGAAAACGGTCGGCTTGATAAATGTGTTCCCAGCAGAAAAAAAGCCTTGAATTCAAATTCATGGCTCAAATTAATTTGACTTTGGTAAATAGAAAAGTAGACTCACTATGTCAATATAAAAATTCAAAAATGTATAGGGACACGAGACATCAGACGCGAGGCGCTAGGAACCTTCAGTTTCCGCTTCTTTTTCTTTGAAGCGAATGAATCCTGTTAGAACTCTGGCAGTTTCATCTTGCAGAGCATCTAATCTTTGATAATCCTCTAAGGTAAGATAACTGAGTCTCTTCGCAAGATGAATATAATACTCAAGTTCACAAAGCGAACCCTTCGCGATGTATAAAAAGCGAAGGAAATCCGTCAGCGTATGTCTACCCGAACCTTCCGCAATGTTTGCGGCTACTGAAACAGCCGCTCGTTGCATTTGATTCGTTAGACTATACAGTTGATGCCGTGGGAATGATTTGGTAGATTGATATATATCAACTGCCAAATCATCCGCTTTTTGCCAAGCTTTGATGTCGAAAAATCCCTTAGCCATGGTTTCACCTCCTTTCTCCTTGTGGTTGAGCAAGTTGATGCCGTGCGATTGAAGCAAGATGCAGATTTTCATCATAGTTGGTGTTATTTTTCCAGATAGCGAAAATCACTTTGAGCCATAAATTAGCAAGGCATCGCAAAGCGTGATACGCTCTTTTGCCCTCTTTACGTTTCTTGGCAAAATAGCTTTTTGCCCAAGCGCTACACCTGAGAGAAGCCATTGCCATTTGCTCTATAGCGGCTCGCATTGTTTTATTACAAGCAAAGCGAAAGTGAACACTACGGTATTGTCCAGAGCCCTTTGTGTACGGGACAGTGCCAAAGAAGCTTTGTAACTGATTAGCATTAGAAAATCTCTCTCTATCGGTTCCGATAGAGACCAACAATTTAGCAGATATAATTACATCTACACCAGGTAAACTGCGAAACCGCTCTCCGTCTGAAAATGTTTTAAGGAGGGTGTCGATTTTTGTATTATATTCTTTCAGGCTGGCAACTACAATTGTAAGTTGCCCCACTATCGTGGTAACGAATAATGATTTAGCGCAAACTACTGCCTCATCAACATTTATAGGTTGACATTTAATTGCAGACAAAAAACGTTTCCTGGCCTGAGGGTGGAAACATCGATTTTCGTCCAAAAACTTTTTCCACTCCTCATCCGTTTTTTCTTGCGTGGAAGCAAACGTAGGGAATTTTTCTAAAAATTCTAATGCGGTCTGAGTAGTTATATCACAAAAGGCATCGACTGCTTGTGGAAAGTATTCAAGAAGCGTGATTCTCAGTTGATTTTGCAGTCTAACCTTTTGTTGGACCACTTTGTCCCTGTCTTCCACGAGAAGTTTCAGTTGGCGTAGATTTGGTTCTTCAAGGTGCCAAACCCTAAGATGTGCCTGGTGTTCGCGAAGATAATCCGAAAGCAACTGGGCGTCAGCGGTGTCTGACTTGCTTCCAGAGGGAAAGCGACTTTTTCGGTAGTCATGAACAGCTTTCGGATTTACCGAGTAAACAGAAACGCCACGAGCTAGAAGAAAATCAACTATTCTTTGATGAGGTGATTCGATTGCGACTGCAACTTCAGATAAATCAATCTTTTCCTTGGCAAATGATTTTAGCAGAGAATTGAAACCATCATCATTATTATCAACGCGGCCACGTAGAATAACATTGTTATCTTTATTCCCAACACAATAATCAAGGTATTTTTCTGACCAATCAATACCAGTGAAAAACATAAGATACCTCCTGATATACACGATGGTCAATGGGCGTCATATAAGCTCATATCGGTCTTTGTAAAGACAGCTCACTATTGAATGTTCTACCCAAAGCAAGTGGGAGGGACAATCTACATTTGGTATTCTTGACACAAGCCCAAGAGGGTCCTCTCCCACTGCTGACCAATTTAAGCGCCATGGGTCTGGTATCTGGCGCCTCGTGGACTTATGAATTTTTTGTTTGACATATATTATAACATATGAGCCCAAGGTTCTATTGCGTAATGAGTAATAAGTAATAAGTAAAAAGAAAGTTACTCATTACTCATTACGTATTACAGTGCAAGGCTGCCCGTTCTACTTTAATTTACCAAAGTCAAAATAATTATTAGGAGTCTTATGATAGATATAAACAAAAGAATTGACGTTTTGCGCGAAATGGCGTTATTTAGCAGCCATTCGCAGTATATTGTGACAAAAATGCTTACTGCCACAGATGAGGGTAAACAGAAACATACAATTGTTGACCGCGCTAAAGATTTTGAGAAGTATTTGCAGGAAAGCGCTCCCTTTATCCATGATGAAGAATTGATTGTCGGCGGGCATTCGTTGAGTTTGGCTCCTGGAAGTACGCTCAATGTGGGCAGCGGAGACAGGATACATAACGCCCCAAATTATGCCAAAGTTCTAAAGATGGGGTTTGGTGGAATACGCAAGCAAGCTCAAAACCTGTTGACGAGGACATCTGATGACGAGAAGCGCGAGTATTATCAGGCGGTGGATATAGCTTACACGGCAGCAGCGGAGTTTGTTTGGCGACATGCTCTTCTGGCTCAAACGATGGCATCGAAGGAAAATGATGTTCAACGTAGAGAGGATAAACAACCCCCTACCCCCTTTGGTAAGGGGGAATTTTTGAAAATCTCCGAAGTATGCTCTGCAATCGCCACGGAACCGGCGAGTTCCTTCTGGGAAGCGTTACAACTGTTATGGTTT
>JACQXK010000081.1 GCA_016208765.1 Candidatus Omnitrophota bacterium | reverse complement strand
GAGCGATTCGGAATATTCTTCACCGAGCATGTGGTTATCATGTATTTGATAATTTCCGTCTTCAGGTTTTGGTTGAACATGGAAGTTCAACATAATTTTCCCACTAATCTGAGGAGAGCCCGAAAAACAAAGGCAAATGTCCTGGCGATGAAGTTATCCAACTTCTTACAATTCAAAAACTCATCGCACTCTGCACAAGTTACATAGTTTCTCTCTTTGCAGCAGATTCTCACCGCACACCGAGAAAATCCACCGTTATCCTTACAGCCTTTGCACTTTCCTCTTTTGTAAGCACCACACCCACCGCAGTAAATCCCGCAGTAGGCAACCGTGTCCCTTCCTTCTAACATCTCCATCACCTCTTTGCTGAAAACTGAAAGCTGATACCTGAACGCTTATTTACATTATACCTCAAAAATTTCTGCTAACTTTTTGGCAGTCAATATCTTTTGTGACTGCAAAAGGAGGAGTATACCTAATAATCTTTCTGTTTTCATTCTTTGCTATATCCCCCTTTCTTCCCCCATTTTTATTTCTACTCCTCCAGCCAATTAAGCAAATAGGTTTTTGAAGAGCTATCAATCTGCCGGATGCTTTTTCCGTTATTGGGGTCTTTAATTGTCAGGCTGAACCAGCCTGGATAAATCATGTTTAATAATTCTTCAGGCGTATTGGCTCCGACTTTATACATCATCCAATAATCTAAAGCATTCCAGCCATACTCATCTTTGTAAATACAGATAGCATGGGTAAAGGATCTGGCAATTTCACCTATATTATAAGCCTCATAGCCATGCTGGCGAAGAACATAGGCTTCAAATCCTGACTGCTCGGTACAATTACCACCGCCCTTTTGAAATACCTCCCAAGGAGTATATAGGTCAAACAAGCCGCTGATATCGTTGTGGTCATCAAAATAGTTGAATCCTGTAATATATCCGGCAACTTTTTCAGGCGTATCAAGGGCTGAGACCACCTCTTCAAAACTCTTGCCGGCCAGATTAGGAGACTTAATTTCAGGATAAGAATAACCTATAGCCGCAGATTCAGGGATAATTGTCATTTTTTCTGATGTAGCCTCTATTATTTTTGATGAAGCCTTTTGACCAATGGAAAGTTGAACCCCTATTGCCCTATTATCTTTATTCTTATGCCAGAACAGCCCTGTATCCATCTTGTTCCAGACCCTGTTCAAGGTCATCCCAACATAATTCCCTGTGGGATTAATGAAAGATTCATCCGGATACTTTCCTTTCCAGAGACATTTGAATTGCCAGTCTTTCAGGTTTATATCAACCTCTGCCCTCCTGCCCTGCTTGAGAGAATCTATGGCAATCAAATCAGTTCTTAACGGCTCATAGAACCTGAAGGCAAAGCTTTTCGGCTCTCCCAAATCAATCAGACAATGAGCTGATAGTTCATGATTTTGCAAAGGGGGGATAATTTTTTGATAGTTAGCCGTTCTAAAAAAGCCTTTATATTTTAGGACCAACCAGAGTTTGGAGGCAATCTGTCTTTTTATGCCTGAGCTCAGGTCACACTTCAAATAGCTGAATGCATCTATCATATCTGCCGCACTACTTTTTAACTCAAGCAGATTATCTGCGTCTTCCAACTCAGGAGAAAGAAGTCCACTTAAACCAATTTCCCAATCAAATTCTGTTTTATGAAAAAGATGTGGCCAGGATAATCCCTGGTCAAACTTAAAAACCAGCACTTTGGCCGGGTAGGTTTGAAATTTTTCCTGCTGACCAACCTTTTCAGCTCCAAAAAGTGAAGGCAAATAAAAATATCCAATGGACTGCTTTTGAGAGTGTAAGATTTTGTTTTTCCAGAGATTATCTCCACTTATCTCTATTTTAGCCAGAACAGAGGAATCCAAAAGATTATCCTTATGCACCATAGACAACTTAAACAGCCAGGGCTTTCCCTTGTTTGTATTTCCAGAAAGAACAAAACCATCTTCGAATCTTTGTCCATAATCATCCTGACGAAAATATAGTTTTGGGTTAAGGTTATGAAATTCGTATTGATAAGAAGCCTCTTTAGTGCCCAGAGTCAAACTGGACTTGTCAAACCCGTTGGACGCATTTACTGAGTTGACCAGAATGAAGATGAACAAGATTAAAATCAGGTTAAACATTGTGGAACTCCTTAAAATTGAAGGATGGTAATGTTTAATTGAGTAAGGTAACGATAGTATTTTCCAGCTACGGAGAAAACCAGGGCAAAACCGGGGACAACACCGATTAGGCTTTTAATGGGCGATGGCTCTATTTATCCTATATGATATTTTACCGTTTTTTCATTTTTTTGTCAACCAATATTTCGATCTGTGCAGCTGGAAATCGTCATATAAGCATACTTTTGCCACAATGAAGTGTAAAATATAATGCCATCCCTTCAAGGTTGAAACATTACTACATTATTGGTTATAATAATACCACCCTTTCAGGGTTTAGATGAAAATAACCCCGCAGGGGTGATATTATTATAGCAAATAAAGTAAACAAAAATAATAAATGCTGAAGGCATGACATTGTTAATAGGGTGAATGCGGTGCAAATTCTAACTGCACAGGTCAAAAATTTTTTTATTGACAAGAAATAAATTTTCTGGTAGAATAGTTCTATCATATAGTTTCTGCCAAATCTTGCAAAGATCTGAAAAAGAAAAGAAAAAAGACGGCAGAGTAAAGCTTTTGCTTAAAAAAATAAACCAGACAGGGCTGGTTGTTTTTATTATTAGTGGTTTATAGTCGCAAGTTGAAATGGTATGGGGAAACATGAAAATTTACATGGACAATTGCTGTTTTAATCGTCCGTTTGATGACCAATCACAAATCAGAATCAGGATTGAGACTGAACCAAATTGGAATTGGCAAAATTGATTCGTTGCATATAGCCTGTGCAGGCTTTTCAAAATGTGATTATTTTTTAACAACGGATGATAAAATTTTGAAACAAGCAGTCAATGTAGATTTTATTAGAATCAATGACCCAATTGGTTTCATAAAGGAGTTTTTGTCATGATGACTGATACAGAAATCAGGTTTAAAGGTCTTCAAGTCCTTACAGATTATATAGGTGATGTCGAAGCAGAACGGTTTGTTGCTCTGATCCAGAGAAAACCATTTAATTATACCAAATGGCGACAAGGTATAGATGAAGATTTATCTATTGAAGAAATCAGCAAAAAAGCAATGTTATTAAGAACAAAATCGACATCTCTCGCCCGAAGGTAATTCCAATTAAAATTTTATCATGTTTTTTTCATAACACACTTCCCAAGAAAAATAATATGGCCACAGCCGTCTTTACAAATGGACAAATCTTTATCGGCACAATAGATGTTCTTGCTCCAGTCAATTGAGTCAATCCTGCCATAATGTCCTGCCATAATGACAAGTATCACAGCGGATATTCTATACACATTAAGGGAAACAGGGTTTTGTGACCCATGCAAAATGGTGATAGACAATACAAGTACGCCGATAAAGCACAGTGTTAGACCTTCTGCAATCCACTCCATCGTTATAATTCGCTTGTTATCCTCTGATATTTGCCCAAAATCAGTAACAACAAATTTCGTGGGGATAATATGGGCTATCCCCCAGAGAATGCTGACGATAGAGCCTATGTATAACATTATATCATTTATCATATTTATTCCTATTTCCCTTAAATCCTCTGAGCATTTCGGATATCTTTATCAATCTTTTCCCTCCATATATTTTCTTCTCTTTAATTCTTCAGGAAAATATTCTTGTTTTTCCTTGTAGTCAAAATCCGGGCTATATTGATACCCCTTAGAATATCCTATATCTTTCATTAATTGAGTAGGTGCGTTGCGTAAATGCAAAGGAACGGGCAAGTTCCCATATTCCTTAACATCTCTTGCTGCTTTTTGATAAGCCACATAAAGCTCGTTGGATTTTTTACATTTTGCCATATAAACCACTGCCTGGGCTAAGATTACATTGCATTCAGGCACTCCAATAAAATGACACGCTTGATACGCAGCTGTTGCCTGTTCTAATGCCCGCGAATTAGCCAAACCGATATCTTCTGAGGCAAAACGGATAATTCTTCTGGCAATATACAAAGGATCTTCACCTGCTTCAATCATTCTGGCTAACCAATAAAGAGCAGCATCAGCATCTGACCCCCTCATTGATTTATGAAGAGCGGAAATAATATTATAATGCTCTTCCCCGTCCTTATCGTAAATCAAATAAGATTTTTGAAAAGCCTCTTTTATAAT
>JACQXK010000061.1 GCA_016208765.1 Candidatus Omnitrophota bacterium | reverse complement strand
TTTATAACTGTCCATTTAAACCTCCAGATAGCCTTTGACTCCGTCAAGCCTCTCTGGAGGTTTATCTTACTTAATTCTGCAAGGTCAAACCTTTTCAAGTCACACTGGTCAAACCAGTGGCTTACCTATCAGTGAGTTATTTTCAGTGAGGCCGAGCTTTTTGAAATCTTACTCTCCCAGTTTGCAGTAATGAATCCTCCAGCATAGACAACGAGCGATGGAAAAAGAGAGTATAAAAAAAGATTTCTATCAAAGAAAATTACTTTCAGAGAATGCGGGATTATCCAGTTCTGGTCATAAATAATAACTAACAGAGTAATTAACGCCAACATGGCAATAATAAGTTTCGGAGTTCTTGTATAGAGAAATAAAATGATTGGGGTGAGCATAAAAAGGATAGAAAAAGTAAACAATATTTTTGTGAAAAATTTATGATCAAAAATAAACGTTATTAAACTTTTGGGGATTTTAGTTTCAGTCAATATGTGCATGAGGAATACATAAACTAAGTATAGAATTAAAATGCTAAACCCCTTAAAAAATATCTTTTTTGAAACCTGTTTCGGCCTTTGTAAAAATCTTTTTAAATATATTTTTCGAGCCATGTAACCAGTAGTAAAAAAGAAAAAACCACCAATAGTAAAAATATAAGCTTGGAAAATGCGTGATGGCTTAGCAAAGATGCTAATATGAAAATTAGTATCGTAGTGTAATATGAGTGCGCTAAAAATTATAATTGCTCTTAGCAAATCGAAAGCTATATCTCTGTCATATCTCACCTTTTCCATTATCATAGATCGGGAAACAAATCCTTAAAGGGTTAATATGGATTGCGCTGTGTTTTGCGAATACTATGACTCATTCCGTAACAATACGCTAAGCAGAGACCGTCTAAGTTTATTGTCAACAGATACCAATGTTATGAATCCCACAGTAGCAGCGATTATTCCAGTGAGCCCAAAAGCAGTAATAGGTTTAAGTCCCATAGAATCAATGAGTGACTTTATCCCAATCACAGTCAAAATGATGGTTAATCCTACAAAAATCGGGGTTCTGACAGATGTAATTAGATCGCGCATTGTTACATCTGCAAAGCGCATAATTAAGAACAAATTTATTGGCAAGAAAATCATGACAACAATTGATGCGCGGGATACGGCAACCCAAAAAATCTGCTGTTCAATTGGGAAACTCTTCAAGAGAACGCCTGAAACAACAAACATTAGCGTTGTGGCAATGGCAAGACTCCAAATGAACAGGGTTACTAAGCCGGGCCTTGATACTGCCTTTAAGAAAGTGCCGGTAAAAAGCATGATTGAGCGTGCAATTCCAATAAGGCAGAGTATCTTTAGAACATCAGCAGAAGCTCTCCATTTTGGACCAACTGCATCAACGAGACGATCGCTGATTGCAGCAAGAGCCATCATTGAAGGAATCGTTGCAGTTGCGCTGGTTTTCCAGCACATGAGCAGACTTTTTTTAAGCTCGCTTTTATTATCCTGCAAACTTGAAAAAAAAGGGAGAGAAACCATGTGGATTGCCTTTGTCACAACTTCAAGAAGCATGCTCATTATGCGGTCAGCAAACCTATAGAGCCCCACTGCCATAGGCCCAAAGAATACGCCAAGGAATAAGGCATCGCTGTGTCCTTGAAGAAATCCGCCGAGATTAGCAAAAAACACCTTTACTGAGAAATGAAGCAGATCTTTTACAGACTGAAGCGAAAATTGCCTCTGGGGGCGCCAGTGACTCATTTTCCAGAGAAGAATCAGAGAAACAATTGATTTGCAGATTTGTTGCGCTACAAGAGCCCAAATTCCAAATCCACCAAAAGCCATGCTAACACCGAGACAGCCTGAGATAAAAACCGCTACATTATCTCTTATTGCTATGCTCTTAAAGTCCATTGCTCTATGTAATAGCGCTTGCTGAACTATGATAAGACCTCTGATAGGAATATTAATCGACAAAGCACATATAACAAGTGCAAGCTCCGGCATATTATTCATATTAGCCCACAACCTGCTGAGCGCGATACTAATCCCTGACAAGAGCAGACTGCTCGCCAGAATCAGCCAAAAGATTGAGTCAAGATGCAATTGCTTCAAATCTTTGTGCTGTATAAGTGCATCATTAAACCCGGATTCTACAAACATCTGGATAAAAACAATATAAACAGAAGCAATGGCAACAATTCCGAATTCTTTAGGTCCCAAAAGAGCGGCAAGAATAAAAGTAATTAAGGCATTAATGCTGTTTTGTCCCCAATTGGATACAATTGTCCATTTTATAGATTGAAAGATTTTTTTTTGTCCTGACATGGTTCTTTGCCTAAGTCTTTATTATTAACCAACTGGAAAGGTCTTTTTGAATAAGCTCTTGTACCTTCAAAATGTCTTCACGGTATGCTTCTACTAATTGTTTACGGATATCTGGAGATAGCGGTTGTCTTTCAAAATTCATATTCATCAGTTTTCTTTTCATCTGCTGTCGTAATGCAAAAGGGATTAGCGGTTTTAATATATTTTTGAAAACATTTTGTTTAACAAAAAAATTGTGAACACCTTCATTTTTGGGTAAAAAACCCATATTGTGCTTTGTCGAAATATCTGGAGAAAAGTTTTCCTCAACTTCCAAAAAACGAAATATATCTCTTAAAACGCCATGGTTATCGCTTCTCCAGTCATCATAAAGATAGATTTTAATTAATGCTTTATCAAATGTATTGAAATAACGTTTTAATTTTTCATAAACAAATTGTCTTGTTTTATAATGCCATAACATGCTCCATTTTTGACGTATCCGCTTTTCCTCCTCTTGAAGCGCTTGTGAAAAATCAGAGTACTGCTCAACACCGTCACGTCTGCGATGCATAAAACTGGCATATGCCCTGTCAACAGGATTACGTAAAATTACAATAATTTTAGCATTAGGAACATGACTCTTTATCCTCTCTGGAGTAGACTCAATATCAAGGTAAGTTGTTGAACCCTCTCCTCTGGCAATACATTGCTCAGAACCCTCGAATAAAGCTAAGTAATCTCGGATATTGCCCACAGCGTCTCTTTTATCTCCAGGGCCATTGGAATATTCTACTTTTTCTTTATAAGAAAAAAAATGTGGTTCTTTTACAGGCGACATGAAAATCTGAGGATGCTGTTTCAGATATTGAAAAAGCGAGCTTGTTCCTGCTTTTGCAGCTCCTATTATGAAAAAGTTAGGTAGTGTCATTTTTTTTTACGATTAACCAATGAGAGATATCTTTTTGAATAAGCTCTTGAACTTTCAAAATATCTTCGTGATATACTTCAATCAATTCTTTTCTAATATCTGGCGACAAAGGTTGCCTTTCAAAATTCATATTCATCAATCTATTTTTTATTCTACGCCTTAATCTAAGAGGCATCAGCGGTTTAAATAAATTTTTAAAATAATTTTGCTTGGCAAAAAAATTATGAAAGCCTTCTTTTTTAGGTAAAGCCCCTGCATTGTGCTTTATCGAAATATCTGGTGAGAAATTCTCATCAACATCCAAAAAACAAAATATATCTTTCAATATACTACTATTATCGTTTTTCCAATCATCATAAAGATAGACTTTAATTCGCTCTTTATCAAACGTATCAAAATATCTTTTTAATTTTCTATAAGTAAACTGCCTTGTCTTATAATGAAACAAAAAACTCCATTTTTGACGTACCCGATTTTCCTCTTCTTGAAGAGCGTGCGAGAAATCAGCATACGGCTCGCGGCCATCACGTCTGAGGTGCATAAAACTGGCATATGCCCTGTCAACAGGATTACGTAAAATGACAATAATTTTAGCTTCTGGGATATGACTCTTTATCCGCTTTGAAACAAGCTCGGTGTCAAGATAAGTTACAGAAGCCTCTCCTCTGGCAATATATTGTTCTGAACCTTCAAATAAAGCTAAGTAGTCTTGGATATCGCCAACAGATCCCTGCATGTTGTTTTTATCACCGGGACCATTAGAATATTCTATTTTTTCTTTGTAAGAAAAAAAGTTTGTTTCTTTTATTTGGGACATAAAGATCTGGGGATGTTGTTTCAGATAGTGATAGAGAGCTGTTGTCCCTGATTTTGCTGCTCCTATTATGAAAAAGTTAGGTAGTGTCATTTTACTTCGTCTTATCTAAAGAGAGCAGTGTCTCAACCACCCTCGAACCAATAAAACCATTTGCGCCGGTTATGAGAATTAAATCATCAAAATTTACTATGTAATTGTTTTTCATCGCGTTGCGAGTTACGGGTTGCGGGTTACGGGTTTATCGGGTTACGAGTTATAGGTTATAGGTTATGGGTAATGGGTTACGGGGTATTACTACGAATGTTCCCATTTTCTTGAACCATGAAAAACTCTCAAAATTTCTATAACATTGTTTCTGACTCTATAAGGGATTATATATGGCAAGCCTGAAACGATAAGTTATAGGGGGGCTCCTGCTCATTTTTGCTCCCCCAACTATCAAGCCATGAAGTTACTTTTTTGTGGTCAATAAACTGCGCGCCCGGTTGATTGGCCTTCTGCAAAGTCTTTCTCGTTTCCCGTATCTGCCATTCATTCACAGAAAGAAAATCCTCAATTGCATTTGTTACAAGATATGATTTTGACCGTGCTGTGGACTTTGCCAATTTATCAAGTTTTTGTTTTATTCGTTCATCAACCCTAATAGTCAATGTTGTAGTGCTCATTTTCACCCTCCGTTGTAACACATTATAACACGGAACAAATAAATTCTTTTGTCTCTTCCTGTTGTCCTTGAACCGAAAAAACCGTTTGAGCCGGTTATCAGAATCAGGTCATCAAGATTGACTATGTAATTGTTTTTCATCGCGTTGCGAGTTACGGGTTACGAGTTACGGGTTTATCGAGTTGCGAGTCATCGAGTTGCGAGTTGCGAGTTACAGGTTATAAGGACTTATTCAACACGAAACGCGCAACGGGCAAGGTACAAGGTGTAAAGTGCAAGGTATAAGGTATACTACTTCAGGTTTGCCCACACGTCTGCCAATGTTTTTATAATTTCCTCGACTGTCTTTTCATCAATGTTATAATGGTTTTCAGGATCTTCTACAGGGTGCAAATGCCATCCGCGGATATTGTCATAATCTATTCCCCAAATTCTTCTGTCTTTCTCTACGAGAGCAAAGGCTGTAGTGCCACTGAGTTCGTTATAATAGATTTGTAAGAGGTGATCTTTCTTTAAGATTGCACGACCTTTGAGAACAAATACCTCTGTCAGAATGTCAACTTTTTCAACAAAATTCAGTTTTGAAAAGCCTTCAAGCAGCAAGAACAGAAACTGGCTTATATCCATTGCGCCTTAATTTCTTCGTAGTGTTTCTCTAAGGTCTCTGCCTCCTCCCACTGCCAGAAGTCCTTTTCCGTATCGAAAGAGTAAGTATCTGCTTTCAGAGTCCCGTCTTTAAGCTTGCGCTTGAATTCCTCAAAAGTTATGCCCCATTTCTTCTGAAATTCGTCAATTATTCCTTTTAGTTTTGTTAGCTTTAATTCCAAATATTCAGTGAAAACTTTATGTAACGCATCATCAATATCTTTTGAATGTGTTGTCTTGACTAAGACCTCACCTAATTTTGGCGACATAACAGGCATTCTGCATCCTCCTTTTTCTTTTCATTATAGCAAAGTACAGGCATAAGGTTAAAGGTACGAGATTTAATGGTTAATTGGTTAACTGGTTAATTGTTGAGACAAATCAAATCATCAAAATTGACTATGTAATTGTTTTTCATCGCGTTACGAGTCATAACGCTCCCTCAAAGAGGGAGGCTTGACGGTTGTGAGCCGTCTCAAAGACGGCCGTTTAGGTTTATACTAAAATCTGCCCTCTTCTTGTTCACTGTCCAGCTTTTCCTGATTAGCAATGTAGTCTTTGATCTTG
>JACQXK010000064.1 GCA_016208765.1 Candidatus Omnitrophota bacterium | reverse complement strand
CAATTGGGCACAGAGTATATCCTATGGAACGGGACCTCATGTTTTACTGGGAAGAACAGCTGATGCAAAAAATGGATGATAATGTTCAGAAAGTACAGGATGATGTTCACCGGGCATTAATAGACTGGGCAAAGTCCAAGGGAGAGGGGGAGGATTATTCTGAAAATAAAAATATTCTGAGGTTTAATCCTCCGGGACACTGGTACGAAGTACCGAATTTACTAAAAAACGGTTTACTCGCCAGGATGATAAAGGAGAATGAAAATCTCAAGTATCTGCTCTGCCACAACATTGATACCCTGGGGGCCTGTGTCGAACCTGTTCTGCTTGGAATGCATATTGCCAAAAGCCCATGCCTGACGTTTGAAGTGACCCCGAGGAGAATAGAAGATGCCGGAGGGGGGCTGGCAAAGATAAACGGCCATATCCGGCTTATCGAGGGGCTTGCTTTGCCCCGTGAGGAAGATGAATATAAATTGAGTTATTATAATACGCTGACTAACTGGATAACCATTGACGCCTTGCTGAATTTTTTTGGCCTGGATCGAAACCTGCTTCTGGAGGCTGAAGACAATGCTGAGAAACAGAATATAATACTTGATGCAATATACAATATTGAAAAAAGAATCCCTGCATATGTAACAATAAAAAACGTTAAATACGTCTGGGGCAGCGGTCAGGAAGATGTTTATCCTGTGGCACAGTTTGAGAAATTATGGGGCGACATGACAGGCCTGAAAGATTTAGCGGTAAATTACGTCTCGGTTTCCCGGTATCGCGGACTTCAGCTTAAAGAACCTTCCCTGCTGGATATGTGGGCGAATGACGGGTCGTTAGAATATTTTAGAGGAAAAACATGCTTCTGAGATATTCTAAAATAAAAAATAATATCCATTTAATTTTTGAAATTATCAAGCGGAGGTACCATGTCCAATAGAAAGAAAGCCGCCCTTATTCGGGGCGATGACAGAAAAGAAAATATTAAAAAATGTCTAACGCTGATCAAAGAAGATTTAGCGCCGATAAAGAATGCAAAAAATATTCTTATCAAGCCCAATCTCGTGGCCCTTAAACCGGATTTTGCCAATACTAACGTAGAGGCAATTGAAGCGGTAATTGAATTCATAAGAGACTTTGTCGCTGATACGCCGATTACAGTAGGTGAAAGCTCTGCATCTGCTTTTTACAGGGGACTCCCGACATCAAGTGTGTTTAAGGATTATGATTATTACCGCCTTGAGAATAAATTCAGGAATGTTACTTTAACGGACTTTGACAATGACAAGGACGTAATCGAAAGCCCTATTCAATCTGTTGTAGGCGACACTCATTTAAGGGTCACTAAACGTGTCAACGATTTTGATTACAAAATATCTCTTGCCATCCCCAAAACCCACAACTTCGCGGTTGCTACCTTCGGCATTAAAAACATGGCTGGTCTTGTATTAAGACAGGACATGGCCATGATACACGGCATGAAAGGCGGCATCGAGGTTGACGCGCCAAAGACCCTGTTGGACAAATTACCGCCGGGAACAGTCTCAAAAGCACGAAGGACACTTCCGAACTGGCTCATAAATTTTCTTTTCAGACAGTATCCTACATATCGCAGGAGTGTAAAAATGATCCATAGAAATATAGTGGAATTCGCTAAAATAACCTGGCCTGATCTGGTTGTGCTTGACGGTTTAGTATGCATGGAAGGCGACGGTCCTGTTGACGGGACTTCAGTTGAAATGAAAACCGCAATCGCATCTGCCGACCCGGTTAAGGCTGACGGGGTCGGCGCAAGATTGATTGGATTTGAACCGGAAGAAATCGGATATTTATATTATCTGCAAAATGAAGAAAGAATGGGAGAGTACTCCCTTGAAAATCTGGTTGGCGATGACTTGAATAGTGTCAGGAAAAAATTCAGGCGACATGGGACATATGACATTCAAAGCCAGTGGCAGGAAAAAACAGGCAGTGGTTGAAAAGTATTCTGTTGACCTCTTCGTGGAAGGGGAATGATTAAGTTATAGAGACAGACTCTGATTAACCCAAATAATGCAGACATTGAAAAATAATTTGTTTAACTCGATAAACTTATTATTGAATTATTCATGCGGCTTTGAATAAAAGAATGCATCCTAACCTTGATTGAGAATGCGTTTAAGGAATCGAAAAACAAATAATTTTCCAACATCCGCATTATTTTAAATGCATTTTTTTGATTAATAATTGTTTTTAACTATGAAACGCATTCCCGAACCTGATTTAATGGACACTTGTGAGCAGGCCCAAGCATACGCTGAGGCTGATTTTTCAGAAGCTCATGATGCGTTTGTTTCACATTTCAGATCGCGCTTTCCGGATTTTTCCAAAGGGACTGTGCTTGATTTAGGCTGTGGAACGGCTGATGTTATAATACGTTTTGCACATGCATTTCCAAAGGCACAGATTACAGGTATAGACGGTGCAGATGCCATGCTGGATATAGGATTGCGGGATGTAGAACAGAAAGGTCTTTTGCATCAAATCAAACTTCATAAATGTTTGTTACCCGATGCTGATTTATTATCAGAGAAATTTGATGCTGTCATTTCTAACAGCCTGTTGCATCATCTTAACAATCCGTTAATAATCTGGAATACAATAAAGATGTGTTCCAAGAAGGATACCCCTCTATTCGTCATGGATTTAAAACGGCCTGATAGCGCAGACACGGCAGAAAGACTGGTAAAGCTTTATGCAGGCGATGCGTCGCCTGTACTACAAAAAGATTTTTATAATTCCCTGCTTGCTGCTTACGAAGCAGATGAAATAAAAGAACAATTAAAAGCGGTCCGTCTTGAGTATCTGAAAGTCGAAGAAATTAGTGACCGCCATTTGATAGTTTGGGGGACAAAATATGAATAGTGACAAAAGCGAATTTCTCGGCACAGCCTTCAGAGCTGCTATGCTTGCAGGATTTCACATCCTTGAAAATCTCGGCAGGATATCTAAAGACGATATTGACACAAAGCGGGCTTCAGACTTCGTTACCCGCGCAGATAAAGAAGCAGAGCAGATTATACTGAAGACGATTAAACATAAATTCCCGGACCATCATTTCCTTGCCGAAGAGTCTATTAAGGAAGTTGATACCGGAGAATATCGATGGATAATAGATCCCCTTGACGGCACAACAAATTTTATTCATGAGTACCCCGTTTTCTCAGTATCAATAGCCCTTGAATATAAGAGCGATGTAGTGCTAGGTGTTGTTTATGATCCTTTAAGGGATGAACTATTTACAGCAGAAAAAGGGAAGGGGGCTTTTCTAAATGGGAAACCATTAAGAGTTTCATTAATCAGCGATCTCTCGAAAAGTCTGGTTGCAACAGGCTTCCCCTTCAGAAAGAAGGAATTAATAGATCCGTATCTCGACCTTTTTAAGAATATTTTTCACAGGGTGAGTGACATCAGGAGGGCGGGCTCCGCTGCTCTCGACCTTGCATATCTTGCCTCAGGCAGATGCGACGGTTTTTTTGAAATTGGTCTCAGCCCGTGGGACATAGCTGCCGGAAGTCTTCTTATAACAGAAGCCGGCGGTATCATTACTGATTTCGGGGGAGGACAGGATTACCTGTTTACGGGGAATATTGTTTCAGGAAACCGTGTCCTTCACGGAGAGATATTGAAAGAGGTCAAAGGGATTTTTAGAGGTAAAATAGATAAATAGTGCAATGTCTTTGCTGTATTCTTTATTGACACAATAACTTCCCGAATGATACCCTATTTATTATTTTAGGCTGCCCTGATGTCACTATTTTATTATTTGTAATCGCTTCAGCTTTAATACGGTTTTAAAATGAACAAGAAATATTTATTCATTGGATTAGTATTTATTTTAATAGGGATATGGTTCTATACTGCATTATCTACATTTGAAGTAGACGATACATCTTTTCCGGGTAAATTAATAATTAAAGAAGGTAAGGTAAGGACAGAGGATGAAGTAGCCGGTATTCTGGCTAAAGAATTGGGGTTTGATCTTGAGGGAGCTTATAAAACAGGCTATACATCTGCGGATGTGATTGAGTACTTGATAAAACAGCCTCATGAATTCCCTGTTTCTTTTTATGAGGGAAAATTTTATGAGGGAAGAAAGACTGTCCCATATTTAATACCTCTTGCTGTTTGTATATTTTTAATTGTTACAGGAACCGGAATATGTCTTTTCGGATTAAAATCCAAAAAAGCTGGCTAGAGTTTAATGTCCCTCTCCAATTTATCTGTACTACGCAATATAGCTGATGCTCTTTAAACTATTTCCTATGCTTTTGTTGAAATTTATTATTCGTAAAAATTTATTTCTAATTTTATACTGGAGACATCTTTTTGAATAAAAAATATCATATCCACACCTTCGGTTGCCAGATGAATGTTCATGATTCGGAGAAGATAGCGGGGGTCTTTTCCGAAACCGGTTATCAGGAGGCAAGCGGCTTTAATGAAGCTGATGTTATAGTTCTTAATACATGCAGCATCAGAGAAAAAGCCGAACAGAAATTCTACAGTGAACTTGGTCGGCTTAAGAAAATCAAGAAAAACAATCCAAACCTGAAAATTGCCGTAGCAGGCTGTATTGCTCAGCAAAAGGGCGGAAAACTGTTTGAAAGATTCCCTTACATAGATTTTATTTTTGGTCCGAATAATATAGACAAACTGCAAATATGGGTTACAGGGAATACTGTTAATTCGGCACTGGAGGATAATCCTGATTATTCCATAAAACTCATCCCTGCAAAAAGGGAAGGGCGGATCAGAGCATGGGTATCGATCATATACGGCTGTAATAATTTCTGCGCTTACTGCGTTGTTCCGTTTACTCGTGGAAGAGAAATGAGCAGACGGGTCAGTGATATATATAACGAGATTCAGTCTCTCGCAGAACAAGGCTTCAAGGAAATTACCCTGTTGGGCCAGAATGTCAATTCATATGGCAAAAACTTGAAGATAACTGTTGACTTTCCTGATCTTCTAAAGGAAATTCATAAAATAGAAGGAATCGAAAGGATCAGGTTTGTTACATCACACCCGCGGGATTTATCGGACAAACTTATAGAAGCCATGAGGGATTTGCCAAAAGTCTGTGAACATATTCACTTACCAATACAGTCAGGATCAGATATGATTTTAAACCTCATGAATAGAGGTTATACCTATAAGGAATATAGAATAAAAATTAATAACCTCAGAAATGCAGTTCATGATATTGCAATAACTACTGACATCATTACAGGGTTCCCAGGGGAAACAGAAGAAGATTTTCAGCATACAGTCGCAGCCCTCTCTGAAATCGAATATGACGGTATCTTTGCATTTAAGTATTCAAAGAGGCCTGATACAAAAGCCCTGGATTTACCCAATCATGTTGAAGATAAGGTCAAGTCCGAACGACTGAAAAAAATATTAGATTTACAAGAAACAATAACTTATAAAAAAAATATAAGACTTAAAAGCGAATTAGTTGAAATTTTAGTTGAGGGCTATAGTGAAACTGATGCAAATAAATTAACGGGACGCACTAGAACAAACAAGATAGTTAATTTATATGGAGAGAAAGAAGATATTGGCAAATTAATAAAGATTAAAATTTTGGAGGCAAAGCTGCATTCGTTGTTCGGAGAAAAGGTTTTAACATAATAATATATCACTCTATATCTTCCAGGATTGTATAATTCCATCTCTATTAAGAGGCCAGAGGAGTTATTTTTATGAAAATAGCCATTCAAACTTTGGGCTGCAAGGTCAATCAATCTGAAAGTGCATCTTTAGAAGGTTTTCTGAGAAACAATAAATTTGAGATTGTGAAGTATTCTGACAATCCTGACGTTTGTATTATTAACACATGCACGGTAACTGCTAAAAGCGATTATCAGTCAAGACAGCTTATAAGAAAAGCTGCAAGATCCGGGGCAAAAGTTATAGCAACCGGTTGTTATGCGCAGTTAAGACCAGATGAATTATCAAAAATTGAGGGCTTGTCGTTTATTATCGGTAATTCCGGAAAAGATAATCTTATACCTTATTTAAGCGCACTTTCAGATAACTGTACAATTTCAGATGAATCAAATAATTGTCGGATATCCATTAGTCCACCTGATGGGCCGCTCACTTATCAACCTTATTATTCATCAAAGTCACGGGCATTACTCAAAATACAGGACGGATGCAATTTCTCCTGCACTTATTGCACAGTACCACTTGCACGGGGCAGGAGCCGAAGTTTGAGCAAGGCAGATATAATTGCTGCTGCCAACATGCTTGTTTCTGACGGTTATAAAGAAATAGTTATAACCGGAATACATATTGGTTCTTATGGATTGGATTTAAGTCCAAAGACTACATTGTCCTATATTGTAAAATGTCTTGCTGATCATTTCCCGCAAATTCGCATTAGATTAAGCTCTATAGAACCGCAGGAATTTAACAATGAGTTATTAAAACTTATTGAGGATGGTTCTGTTTGTCCACATCTGCATATTCCTGTTCAGAGTGGTTCTGATAACATACTAAAAGCAATGAATAGAGGTTATAACACAGAATATTTTAAACAAATTATCAACAACATAATAACAAGTTGTCCAGATATTTCAATAGGAACAGATTTGGTAATCGGTTTTCCCGGGGAATCTGATAAGGACTTTTATGATACTGTAAATTTAATTAATATGCTTCCACTTAGTTATTTGCATGTTTTCCCGTATTCAAAAAGGCCCAATACCAGGGCTTCTTTATTCACTGATCAGATTAAAGGCAAAATAAAAAGAGAACGGGTCAATACAATAATTGGAATAGGTAATATCAAGAAAATGAACTATATTACAAGTAATATAGGCCGTATACTAGATGTAATAGTTGAGGGGAAGGATGATACTAATCGATATTATAAAGCAATATCTAATAATTATTTAAGACTTTTTGTTACATCTGACAATATGAATGCAGGAGAAAATCATAAGGTAAGAGTTATTTCTTTGACAGATATCGGATTAATAGCAGAACCCCTCAAATAATATGATTTTCCATCTAACTTCTTGTTATTTATAGATTATTATACTGCCTGAATGTTATGCAATCCTTGATGAAGCTATATTAGAAGCCCATTGGAGAGGGGGTGAAAGAGTGGTTTTAACACTTTTTTAACAAATGTTTGACGGTAACAATGTCCGATAAGATATATTATGTTAAATTAGATATAATCCAATGTACAGCATCCTTCTTACTTCTTATAATTCCAAGGAATCTTCTTTTGTGAAGATCTGTTTGGATCTTTCCAATAATTTCTGATGGATCTGATGTTAAAATCTTTTGGATTTCATATCCATTTAATAATTTATTTCGTTTGAACTTTATAAAATCATCTGCCCTTTTAAAATACTTATTAACATTTCTGCTTCGTACTACAGATAGAATAAGAGCTAATTCAAATTCACAATCATTGGCAGCATTAAATATGTTGAATAATCTATTGTACGTTATTCTACCCCCAGTAAACGTCATACCATAATGGATCTTTATTAATTTCTTTTGTATCGTATTGCTATATTTTAAATTTGCATGCCCATATCCTGACGTTCCGTATAGATTGAGTAATAAAATAGACAGTCTTATTAATCCATCTCTGTTTAACCCTTGACTAATATTCTGTTTCAAAATCTTT
>JACQXK010000071.1 GCA_016208765.1 Candidatus Omnitrophota bacterium | reverse complement strand
TAAGAAATGCCATGAACTTTGTTGATGATTTAATTGAAAAGATAAAAGGATACTTGATTAAATGAGCCAGATATTAGTAATCATAAGCTCTATTTTGGCCATTGTTATCGGTCTATGGAAGTATTACGGCCGAAAGAATGAGGAGAAGCGTAAGCAAGCAGAACAGGCGAGAAAGGATTTAGATGAAGCTAATCAAAATAATGATGCTGGCAAGTTTCTTGATGGTTTTGGCCGCTTGTAGCCGAACATCAGTCTATGTTTTAGATCAAGCTGAGTTAGTAAGGGTAAAGAAAGACCAAAGCGTTACATCTAAATATGACGGTTGGTTGTTATCAGACAGGGCCGTGGATAGAGTGATGAACGCTAAAATAAAGGCGGTGAATTTACAATGATATGGCTTAAAATTGCGGAAACTTTAGTATTAGCAGCATTAGGGGGCCTTCTTTATCGCTGGGGAGGCCAAGAAGGTTGGAATACACGATATAGAGATGCCGGTGTTCCTTTGTGTTTTTGTGCGCTTATGGTTCTATTAGGGGCTGTTCATGGGCTTTGGCAGTGGATATCTCTGGCCCCGTGTTTCGGGATTATGTGGGCAAGTTTGACTACATATAGGTATTTCTTGCCTAAGCCAGTTGATTATGACTGGTATCATTACGGCCTTCATGGCTTATTTTGCGTTGCCTCAGCGTTTCCTTATGCCATAGCGTCCGGGCATTGGATAGGCTTCGGGATCAGGGTAATTCTCTGCGCGGCCGGACTTAGCGGTTGGTATTTCATTGCCAAAAAAAGCGATACTTGGCATGAAAGGGGTAGAGGGTTTATTTTAATTTTGACAATACCGATTTGTGTGATATAATTCTTTACTCAAAGATTTACAGTCAGTTTCAGTGTGAATAAAATGTGAATGTAGGCTGACAAATCAATGCAAAAGTATGCAAAGCATTGCAAATGATTGCAAGGTTAGTTACCCGGCGGAAACATGGGTAAATTATCGTAATATATTAGTATTGCGCCCATGGCCCAATGGATAGGGCACTAGTCTTCGGAACTGGCTACTGGTGGTTCGACTCCACCTGGGCGCATAAATTAATTTAATGAAGAGATTAATTGTTGTTTTAGCAGTGTTTGCCATATCGGTATTTTTTGTATCGGGTGAAGCTTGCGCAATACAGCCTGAAAACAAGATGCTTGAACAGGCAAAGGCTTATCTTGAAAAAGGCGAATATGAGCAGTCAATTAGTTTGTTAAATTCTCTGATAGAGCAAAATCCAAAGAATGCCGAGGCGTTTAATTATCGCGGGTTTGATTATTACAGAAAGGACGATTACAAACAGGCAGTGAAGGATTTTACAGAGGCAATCAGGCTTAATCCAAAATATACCGACGCCTATTATAATCGGGCAATTACGCATTATTTTCATCATCATTACCAGGAGGCATGGGCTGATCTGCAAAAGGCGCGGGAATTGGGCAAGGTTTGCGACGGGAAATTTGTGGAAGCTTTTAAGAAAGCTGCAGGCGTGGATAAGCCATGAGAAATATTCTACTTTTAGTCGTTGCTATTATTTTCTGCGGGTGCATGACAACTCAGGCTACCTGGCAGGGAAGGCTTGATTTTAAAGGTGTTGATAATGTTGTTTTTCCGGCAAGGCCTCCGGAGTCTTCATTGAGGTTATTTTTTCAAGGTGAGCCTGAGAAAAAGTATAGCGTGATTGGGGAAATTAAGGGTTTTGTCTATAATAACGATGATATAACGCCTGCCTTAGAAGAAAAAGCTAAATCTGCCGGAGGCGATGCTGTTATTCAGATACAGGTGTCTGAGGGGTTTCTGGAAGAGGCAAAAACTATCGGGCTTGAGAAGAGTTCGGTTAATCAGGGTGAGGTTACCCCGGTTATACGCCTCCCGTCGGTTAAGGTGTTTAATATCCGCGCAAAAGTTGTCCGTTTTGAATAATAATTGGGTTGCAAAGTGGGTAATTTTAGGTTAAAATAAAAGCTCATTAAACAGCGATTTTTGGAAATTAGCTTTAATGTTTTTGGGCCATTAGCTCGCCCTCCGATAAGTTATAAGCGGAAGGGTTTCGCTAATAGCGTCAAGCATTCATAGATACGGGCCATTAGCTCAATTGGTGGAGCAGGACACTCTTAATGTCAAGGTCGTTGGTTCGACTCCAACATGGCCCATTTTTTCTCAATTAGGAGAGTAGCTAGTGCATAAAAGCTACGAGATAATAGAACACACCGCAGATATTGGTATTCGCTGCCGAAGCAGTAATTTAAAAGAGTTATTCAAAAATGCTGCTTTGGCGATGTTTGACCTTATCGCCGAAAAACCCAAGTCCTCTTTTCTGCAAAGTTTCCTCAATAAACTATCGCCAAACAAATCAGAAAAAATTGAAGTAGGTGTTAAAGGCCAGGATACAGAGGAATTATTTGTTAATTGGCTAAATGAATTGTTGTCGCTTTCTGCTGCTGAGGGGCTGATATTTTATGATTTTATTATTGAGAAATTAGATTCTAATATTCTTGAGGCAGTTGCCATCGGCAATGAATTTAGGGAATATCGCGTAAATAAAGAAATAAAAGCTGCAACTTATCATGAATTGAAGGTTAGCCAGGTAAAAGGCGCCTGGCAGGCAGAGGTAATTTTTGATGTCTGAAATTTGGCAAGGCCCATTAGAAAAAATTGATGATTACCGTTGGCGTATCACTAAGTCTTATAAGCAAGGGATGCGCGTGGACGGTATTATTTATGCAGACGAGAAGCTTTTAAAAGATATTCGTCATGATAAGGCGGCAGAGCAGGTGGCAAATGTTGCATTTTTGCCGGGGATTGTAAAAGCATCATTAGCAATGCCTGATATTCACTGGGGATACGGATTTCCTATCGGTGGCGTGGCAGCAACAGATGTTGAAGCAGGCGGAGTAATTTCACCAGGAGGCGTAGGGTTTGACATTAATTGCGGCGTGAGGTTGATGCGCACCAGCCTTGAACATAATGAAGTAAAAGATAAACTTAAAGATTTAGCGTACGCTTTATTTAATAATGTTCCCTCGGGCGTGGGGTCAAAGGGGGATATCCGGGTTAGTGCCAAAGAAGAGAAAGAGATTCTCGTTAAGGGCTCAAAATGGGCGGTAGGAAAAGGTTATGGAACTGAGGATGATTTAGAATGTACCGAAGAGTCTGGCGCAATTGCCGGAGCTGACCCTGAGGCGGTTTCTGAGAGAGCGTATGAAAGAGGAAAAGCGCAGTCAGGGACATTGGGGTCGGGAAATCATTTTTTAGAAGTTCAGGTTATTGACCAGTTGTATGATTCTAAGATCTGTGATACTTTAGGTTTGGACATGGGCCAAATCGTGGTTATGATCCATTCTGGCTCGCGCGGGTTTGGTTATCAGGTTTGCGAGGATTATACAAGGAGTATGGTGCATTGTCTGCAGAAATACAATATTAGTGTGCCGGACAGGCAGCTTGCCTGTACCCCGGTGAATTCTCCGGAAGGCCAGGCATATTTAGGGGCAATGAGATGTGCGGCGAATTATGCCTGGGCAAATCGGCAGTGTTTAATGCATTTAACCCGTAAAGTTTTTGAGAAAATATTTCTGAAGTCCTGGCAGCAAATGGGAATGTTTCTTATTTACGATGTTGCGCATAATATCGCCAAACTTGAAAAATATGTTGTTGATGGCAAAGAAAAACTTCTTTGCGTGCATAGAAAAGGGGCAACCCGGGCTTTCCCTGCTAATCATCCGGCATTACCCGAAAGGTACAAGCAAATAGGGCAACCGGTGATTATTCCGGGTGATATGGGCAGGAATTCGTATTTGCTCGTCGGTACGCAAAAGGCAATGGAAGAGACATTTGGCTCAACATGCCATGGCGCAGGGCGTTTAAAGTCGCGCACTGCCGCCACGCGCACAATTAATCTTGGTGTTTTAATGAAGGAGCTTGAGGCAAAGGGGATTACTGTAATGGCTTCGGGAAGAGACACGATTACAGAGGAGGCTCCGCAGGCGTATAAAGATATTAATGAAGTTGTAGACGTGGTGCATAACGCAGGCATCTCAAAGCGTGTCTGCCGTATGAGGCCACTCGCAGTAATAAAAGGATAAAAAATGTTAGACATAAAATTTATCAGGGAAAATTTGGATTTGGTAAAGGATTCGCTTAAGAAACGCAACTCTAAACTTAATCTTGACGGGCTTGTGCAGATGGATGATATCCGCCGTCAGATCCTTCTGGAATTGGAAGATCTGCGTTCCAGGAAAAATAAAGCAAATGAAGAAATCGGCAAGGCTATAAAAGAAAAAAAGGATGCCAAACACATTATTGCCGGGATGAAAGAAGTTTCTGACAGGATTTCTGTCTTAGAGGATAAATTAAAAAAAGCTGAGGACGCAGTTAATATATTTCTTTTAGGTATTCCTAATGTTGTGCATGCTTCGCTTCCGGTTGGAGATGAATCAAAGAAACAGATTGTTCGTTCGTGGGGGGAGCCGGGAAAATTTAATTTTAAGCCGCTAACTCATATTGAGCTTAGCCAGCAGCTGGATGTTATTGATTTTCCCCGGGCAACAAAAATTAGCGGTTCAAACTTTGTGCTCTTTAGAGGCATGGGGGCAAGATTAGAGCGTGCTTTAATTAATTTCATGCTTGATTTACATACCCGCAAACACGGTTACACCGAGATAGCTCCGCCTTTTTTAGTTAACCGTGCCTCAATGACCGGCACAGGACAACTTCCCAAGCTTGAAGAAGATATGTATAAATTAAAAGATGATGATTTGTTCCTGATACCCACAGCCGAGGTGCCGGTTACAAATATTTATCGCGACGAGGTACTTGAAGAAGATGAGCTTCCTAAATATTTAACCGCATATTCTGCATGTTTTAGAAGAGAGGCTGGTTCTTACGGTAAGGACACCAAAGGTTTGATTCGCGTGCATCAGTTTGATAAAGTAGAGATGGTTAAGTTTGTAAAGCCTGAAACATCTTATGACGAGTTAGAGAAACTTTTAGCGGACGCAGAAGAAGTCTTGCAGCTTTTAGGCCTGCCCTATCGCGTGGCATTGCTTCCGACGGTGGATGTGAGTTTTGCTGCCAGCAAGTGTTACGATATTGAGGCTTATGCCGCAGGAACAGACCAGTGGCTTGAGGTTTCAAGCTGCAGTAATTTTGAGGCCTTCCAGGCGCGCAGGGCAAATATACGCTTTCGTCGTAAAGATACCAAGAAAATGGATTTCGTTCATACTCTTAATGGTTCAGGCGTTGCTATGGCGCGAACAGTAGTTGCTATTTTAGAAAACTATCAGCAGGAGGACGGCTCGGTGATTATCCCGGAGGTTTTAAGGCCGTATTTTAATGGACAAGAAAGAATTAATAAATAAAAAAGAAGCTGCTTCCGGCCAGGATAAACCCGGCTCAGGCAAGAAGCAATCGGGATTTTCTGATAAGCTTTCTGCTATTGTTAAATTCATCTTTGGTATTCTTTTGCTTCCTTTTGTGTATACGGCAACTAAGACTTTTTTAATTGAGTTTAGCCAAATTGATGCAATGCTGCAGAATTATTTTTGGTCGGGTGTAATAGGTTTTTTGTTGGTTAATTTCTTTTTGTGGGAACCGCAGGTTATCTATGACAAAGGGCACAGCCTCTTAGAGGAGAGTTTTAGTTTTTTTCAGCCCTTGGTGAAAGTTGCACCGTATTTATTGCCGATATATGCGATAATTTTGACATTAGCTTATGCAGGGCTTTCTTTAACAATTAAATCTGAATGGTTGATAAAATATTTTCTTATCCTTTTTGGTTTTACTATTTCTTTACACCTTGTGTTTGCTGCTAAAACTTTGCGTGGGAAAAAAGGCGATCTTCTTAAGGGGAATTATATTTTTGGTTTTTCTTTTATTTATCTTATAAACTTATTGTTAATTGCTTTAATTTTTAATTTTATTTTTGAGAAATTCTCTTTGGTTAATTTCTGTAACAATTCTTTTTTGCAGGCAAAGTGTATATTTGAAGCTGTTTTTAAGCAGCTTTTTGTTCCGTAATTTTAGGGTGGGGTGGCAGAGTGGTCGAATGCGGCGGTCTTGAAAACCGTTGAGGGCGCAAGCTTTCCGTGAGTTCGAATCTCACCCCCACCGTTTTTTGTTTGGAGAGTTGGCAAGGACTGGAAGGGTGGCAGAGTGGTCGTCCCGCCAAAATTCTGCGGGATTTCGCACACTAAGTGCGCACTTGCCAATCCGATATGGCAAGGTGCGCAGATAGATTTTGTGCTCAAAATGCTGCCATAGTAATTTGAGTATTTGGAGAGTTGGCAGAGTGGTCGAATGCGGCGGTCTCGAAAACCGTTGTCGTCGTAAGATGACCGGAGGTTCAAATCCTCCACTCTCCGCTGTTTCTCTGTCATTAAAAGGATGAATTATGGAAGATATATCACTTTGGAAAAAAGATTTTCTCACAAATTGCTTTGAGAGGATTTATCTAGAGCCTTTTTTAGAGCAGCTGCAGGTTCAGTATAACTTTGATCGCTCGCCTTTCTCGGTGATTCTTTTAGATCTGGATCATTTTAAAACCATGAATGATAAATACGGCCACGTCTTTGGCGACGACGTCTTAAAATATTTTGCCAGCTCTATGCGCCTTAGCCTTGATGGTTACACTGAGCCAACTGCCCATTCATATATTTTCCGTTATGGCGGCGATGAATTTATTATCGTTTTGCCAAGTAAGCGTTCTTATGAAGGGTACAGGCTGGCTGTAAATATTTTGGGCAATATCACAAAGAGGCATTTTCTTTTTAAGGGCAAGCGTTTTAAAATGAGTTTTAGCGCGGGTGTTGCCTGTTTTACCGACGATGCCGATAGTATTGAGCAATTGATAGAAAATTCCGACAAGGCAATGTATTTTTCCAAAAAACACGGGAAAGGCATGATCACGGAGTTTAGTAAGATTAAATTTATGCAAATTATGCAGAAAGTCGGGCTCTTTAGCATTATTTCTGGATTGCTGTTATCTTTTTTAATTGTTATGCTGGCTTTTCATGGAGTTTTTAATAAGTTTGTGTTTATAAAGAATAAAGCTGTTTCTGCTAAAGTCCAGCCGACGAAGACGCAAACGATATATTTTAAATCAGGCGGGTATTTAAAAGGCGTTATTGTTAAATATGATGATAAGGTTGAAGTTAAGATTATGTTTGACAAAGGCGAAGGTGTGGTTACTATAAATAAAGCTGATATATTGAAAATTGAGGATAATTAAAACTGGATTGTTTATCCAGCCTTCCGTATAAAACTCAAGATTTATCTATCTAACAGCGCTATAATTTGGTAAAATATCTCTAAATTTGGAGAGGTGGCAGAGTGGTCGATCGCGCGCGCTTGGAGAGCGCGTGACCGCAAGGTCCCAGGGTTCGAATCCCTGCCTCTCCGCCAGTTTTTAGGTGAACCCTTCCGACGAGAGCCATAGCTAATCTTGGCTCTCGCAGAAGGGGATTCGAACTTTTTTAATACGGTAGCTGATAAAAATAACTTATAATGCAAAAATTCACCGACAAAGAGATTATTAAATTATACGAACTCTTGAAGATTCCAACTCCTTTTGAAAGATCGAGGAATAATTTAGCCATGGAAAGATCAGAGAGTGCTTGGAATATTCTAATAACTACAGATACTGTAGGGCTGGAGATAAACAATGGGTAATTGGAAAGAATTGGGAGAGGAAATACACCAGCTTGGTAGTACACAAGATATTGTACGGCGCAACTATCTAAAAAAACTGCATGATTTAACAGGACGCAATGTAATCGCTTATTATTCAGGGTGGCTGCAAAAGCAGACTGATCCTCAACTGGTTTCGATAAATGACAATGATAAAAATGGATTTATGTCAGCTTTAAAAGGCATGGATTGGTCGAAAGGATTAGATTTGATTTTGCATACGCCTGGAGGAGAAACTGCTGCTACAGAATCTCTTGTTGATTACTTGCGGAGTCTATTTGGAACTAATATAAGGGCGATTGTCCCGCAACTTTCAATGTCTGGTGGTACGATGATAGCCTGTGCTTGTAAAGAAATTCTAATGGGTAAACATTCCAGTTTAGGTCCAATAGATCCGCAGTTTAATGGAATACCATGTCACGGTGTGATTGAAGAATTTGCGAAGGCTTATGAGGAGATCAAGCAAGATGCTGCAAAAATACCGGTTTGGCAACCAATAATTGCTAAATATCCTCCAGCGTTTATTGGCGAATGTCAAAAGGCGATTACTTGGTCAGAGTATCTTGTTAAGAAGTGGCTGGGGACAGGAATGTTTGCGAATTTATCCGAACCTCAAAAAACCGATACTATTAATAAAATTGTCAATGTAATAGGGAGCCATGATGAGACATTGTCTCATTCGAGACATCTGCCACCTGAGAGATGTAAAGAGATTGGGTTGCTCATATCAATGCTAGAGGACAACCAAGATATTCAAAATGCTGCATTGAGCGTACACCATGCTTTTATTCATACTTTGTCTAGTACTGTTGCTTGTAAAATAATCGAAAACCATATGGGAGCTGCTTTTATACAATCGCAAAAGATTATTCAGCTCCCTGGCATACATTAATGTGCATTTTAGTAGAAGAAAAATTTTTCGCACTAATTGTGGACGCGAATCCGATACTATTTATGGACTAAATAGAAAAATGGGAACAAAATCTTCAAATAAAAAGTTGCGCAAAGCAAACCAAGCAAAGAAAGACGAGTTTTATACCCAGCTCGTTGATATTGAAAATGAACTAAAGCATTACAAAGATCAGTTCCGTGGCAAAGTGATTTTTTGCAACTGCGACGATCCTTATATCAGTAACTTCTTTCATTATTTCGCTTATAACTTTGAGACACTGAGGCTCAAGAAGTTGATTACAACTTGTTACAAAAACAAGCAATACGATCTATTTAGTGAGAATAAAGACGAAGAAGCCGTATATTTAGAGTATACTGGTGATAAAAATGGCGACCGCGTACCTAATCCAGATGAAATAGGAGTAAAGCTACTTAAGGGAGACGGAGATTTCCGAAGCGCGGAATGCTTAAAACTGATTAAAGAAGCAGATATCATAGTAACTAATCCGCCATTTTCTCTGTTTCGCGAATACGTAGCACAGTTGATAGAACATGATAAGAAATTTCTTATCATCGGCAATAAAAATGCGATTACTTATAAAGAGATTTTTAAATTAATAAAGGAGAATAAGCTTTGGGCTGGTTACAGAAGTTTTGCTGGTGGTATGTGGTTTTACACAAATGATGACAGCCAAGATTATGATCGCATTGTTGATGGTAGAAAATTAAAAAATGTACCATCAATTTGGTTTACCAACATAGATACTACAAAACGTCACGAGGATTTAGTTCTTTACAAAAAGTATTCTCCAGAAGCGTATCGAAAATATTATAATTATGATGCCATTGACGTGTCGAAAGTTTCTGAAATTCCAATGAACTATGGTGGTGCTATAGGTGTACCAATTACCTTCCTCGATAAATACAATCCGAAACAATTTGAGATTATTGGTTTAGGTATATCTAATTCAGGAAAAGAAGTTGGGGTTAAGCCCTACAAAAAAGAACATAAAAAATATAGAAAAGAAATTCAAAAAAGGGGTGCTGTTGATGGTGATTTATATATGATTACAAATGGTATTGTAGATGTTCCTTATGCGCGAGTACTTATTAAAAATAAAAAAGTAAAAAAATAGAATGAAAATAGAGCTAAATAAAATTCCAATACGTAAAGTGATTGAGGGCTATAAAGACAGCGCCGAAGAGGGCGTGATGGCTTATAACGGCAAGCTTGATATCCGCCCGAAATATCAGCGCGAATTTGTTTACAAAGAAAAACAGCGCAATGCCGTGATAGAAACTATCAAAAATAGCTTTCCGTTGAATGTGATGTATTGGATGATCAGAGAAGATGGCGGTTACGAGATGCTGGACGGCCAACAGCGCACCATCAGCATCGGGCAATATGTTAATGGAGATTTTTCATTGAACGACCGATATTTTCATAATCTAACGAAAGAGGAACAGGATAAAATTTTTGATTATGAACTAATGATTTACTTCTGCGAAGGCACGGACAAAGAACGGCTAGATTGGTTTAGGATTATCAACACCTACGGAGAAAAAGTTAACGACCAGGAAATCCGTAACGCTGTTTATACCGGACCGTGGCTTAGTGACGCGAAATTAAAATTTAGCAAATCAAATTGTGCGGCATACCGGTTAGCAAATGACGGGGGCCAATTAGTCAGCGGTACGCCAATCCGGCAGGAATATTTAGAAATCGCACTTTTTTGGATCAACGACGGCCAGATAGAAGATTATATGGCTAAACATCAGCATGATCAGAATGCTGAAAAATTGTGGCAGTATTTTCAAGATGTGATTGCTTGGGTGCGAAAGATTTTTATAAATTATCGCCGAGAGATGAATAGCGTGCAATGGGGTGAGCTGTATAACGAATTCAAAGATAAGAAAATGAGCGCTAGCAAACTGGAGGCCGAGATCAAAGAATTAATGCAGGATGAAGATGTAACAAAAAAATCAGGCATTTATCCATATGTTTTAACACGAGATGAAAAATTTTTAAATATTAGGGCATTTACAGATAAACAAAAGAGAGAAGCATACGAAAGACAAAAAGGTAAATGCGTAAAATGCAAGAAGCGCTTTGATATAGAAGAAATGGAAGCTGATCATATAAAGCCTTGGCATGAAAGTGGAAAGACTGTTGCAGTGAATTGCCAAATGTTGTGCAAACAAGATAACCGAACCAAATCTGGAAAATGAAACCAATTGAGAATGGTTCCGGGGGTGCTCCCCAGGTTGACGGGCTAGACGCTTATAATTAGTTACAGATCAATAGATTGTGGTTCAATTTTTTATAAGGGGAAGTGTTCCTTTCGGGAATGTCCCCGTAATCTATAATACGATTTCTAAAATCGAATCTGGTAAAGCAAAAATTCAACTATTGGGACGCTTTCTAAATTGGCAGATTTTTTTGAAATTTCAATTGATGAATTAGTTGGCAGAAAATAAGACTTTATAGAATATCTTTATGGAGGTTAGTACAATGGAAGAAAATGCAAAACTAAAGATTTTTATCGCATACTCGCACGAGGATAACCTTACTAAGAATCCTTATATTGAGCAATTTAGGAAACATATAGCGCCTCTTAAGAATAATGATTCAATAATTGAATGGTATGATCGTAAGATTATACCGGGTGATGATTACCAGAGCAAAATCGATAACAATTTAGAAGATGTAGATATAATATGCCTATTTGTATCTGCCAATTTTTTAAATTCTTCTAATTGCTTGAAGGAAAAAGCAAAAGCAATGGAGCTTAGAAAAAAGAAAGGAATAGCTGTTGTTTCAATTATTCTATCAAGTTGTGGATGGCCAGATGATGTGGACATTTCTAAGCTATTAGTTTTGCCTACCGATGGAAACCCCGTTTCTAATTTTAAAAACCATGACGAAGGATGGCAGAATGTTTATGAAGGGCTGAAAACGGTAATTGAAAAAGAGGCAAAGATAAGACAACTTAAGGTTACAGGAGAATTTGAAAGCTTTTTACAAAATGCTGAGATGCTAACAAAGGCACACTCGCAGAAGGAAATAGTTTCTTTAGATGATATTTTTGTGTATCCCCCTTTGGGTAAGTTCAATGCGTTACGAGAATACGAAGCAGAAATGAATTCAGAGGAACTAATTAGAAATCTTTTGGATTATCCCAGGATTCTTATAGCAGGAGATGGTCAGTCAGGAAAAACAGCATTGTGCAAAATGATTTTCAAAGAGCTACGAAAACATAATTTTGTTCCAGTTTATGTATATGATAGCGAGAATCAATTTAAGGGAAAGATTGAAAATAAAATAACTTATTTATTTCATCAACAATATGAGGGTATCAATTTAGATCAAATCGATAAAGAGAGGATAGTGCCGATAGTTGATGATTTTTATCTCGCAAAAGACAAGGAAAAGAATATTAAGGCTTTATCTGTCTATTCTCATTGTATCGTTATTGTGGATGACATTTTTGGTTTAAATGTCAGAGACGAAAAGCTTATTGGAGCATTTAACCACTTTAAGATAAAGGAATTTAAGCCTTCGTTAAGATGCGAATTAATCAAAAAATGGACAAGCTTGGCAAATAGAGAAATAAAATCCGTTGATAGCTACAAAAGCATTGATGAAAAGGTAGAGCTGACAGATAGTATTTTAGGCAAGAATATTGATAAGGGCATTCTTCCTGCGTATCCTTTTTTTATTTTGTCAGCTATAGTTACTTACGATACATTTGCAATACCTCTTGATCAAGAAATAACATCTCAGGGTTACTGTTATCAGGCTTTAATATTCTTTTATTTAAGGAAACAGGGAGTAAAAAATGATGAAATTGATATTTACATTAATTTCTTAACTGAATTCGCTTTCTATATTTACAAAGAAAAGAAAATAGAGTTATCCGTTGATGATTTTGCAAAATTTATGGAATTTTATCAGAAGAAATTTAATTTTCCTATTAAAACCGCAACTTTACTTAAAAATCTAATCCAGATTGTTTCAAGAGGTAGTCTTAATAACTATTCATTCACACATTCGTATCTTTATTACTTTTTTGCTGCTAAACATATCGCAGAACATTTTGAGGAGAATAAAAAAGAAATAGAAAAGATAATGAATAATCTACATGTTAACGAAAATGCTTATATTGCAGTTTTTATGGTACATCATTCGAAAAATGAGAATATCCTTAACGATATTAATCTTAATGCGTTATGTTTATTTGATAAATATAAAGAGGCAACTTTAACAAAAGAGGAAGTTAAATTCTTTGATGAAGAAGTCGAGAGTATTATTAAGGCAGCCTTGCCACCCGATAATGTAACTCCTGAGATGGAAAGAAATGGAAGACTAAAGATTCAAGACCACCATGAACAATCGAAAAAGGAACAAAATCAAAGAGATGAAGACCTAGAAGATTCATTGGGTAAGGAATTAAGACGAGCCATAAGAACAGTAGAAGTAATGGGGTGTATTATCAAAAATCGGTCTGGTTCTTTAGAGAAGCCAAAACTAGAAGAAATTTTTGAGGCAGGCATGAAACTTCATTTAAGGATTTTATCTTCTTTCTTCGCAATAATAAAAGATAAGGAAGGACAAAAAACTATAATTACTTTTATATCAGACAGATTGAAGAAAATTATAAAAGAAAATGAAACAAAAAATAAGAAACTGAGTGAAGAGGAGCTTGAAAAAATAGCAAAAAAGATATTTTGGAATTCAAATATTTTTGTGGTATGTGGTATTATTTATAAGATTGTGCATTCATTGGGCTCCGACAAGTTAACTGAAATTGCTGTTAATGTATGCGAAAAAGAAAATAACCCAGCCTTTTTCTTAGTGCTACATGGAATTCTGATGTGGTACAAGAAAAATCTTCAGATTGAAAAAATAGTCGAAAAACTGCATGAAGAAGATTTTTCTGAAACAGCAAAAAGGGTTATGAAGTTCATGATTGTTGATCACTGTTCTCTGCACCATATTGATTATAAAGATAAACAGAGAATAGAAAATAAAATAGGTATTCCAGCCGTAAAAATCTGTCAATAAGTTGTATTATAGGCATAGGAGGTCCCGGTGACATTCCCCAAGGTGCCAGGCCTTTGATGAAGTTTTGAAGTTCCGGGGACAGCGCATTGTGTCCCTAAAATTACCCGATAGCTACAAACAAATATTTGAATACAGAAAATCAGATTTGTCTAGCAATGCCTTCCAACGCAACACTATAAAATCATGCCAAAATACAAAGTTGCAGTTATAATTTTCTGCGTTATTCTTTTCACGGGGTTATTCATTAGCCATAAATATCGCGCTTCTACCCGTAAATACGGAGATTTTAATTGTTTTTATATCACTGGGCAAAGGATGCTGGCGCATCAGGATATTTATGTTCTGCGAGACCAAGAAACAGCCGAATTTAGATATACTCCTGTTGTAGCATTACTAATGTCGGGCCTTGCATTATTGAACCAGTCAGCGGCGGACACTGTTTGGTTTAGCCTGAATTTTATATTATGTATCATTATGTTCGTGTTGCTAAAGAAGATGCTCGTGCGTGAAGCCGCCTTAAGTTCTAGAGAGACCTTTTTGTTATATGCACTTGGCCTTTTGGGTACGTTTAGATTCATTCTGCATAATCTTGACAGTGGCCAGTCAAATATACTTATGCTCGCAAGCATGATCTCCGGATTGTATTACGCTTCAAAGAAAAGGGAGCTGTTAGGCGCTGCGTTTTTTGCCTTTTCCATCATGATAAAATATACGCCAATAATATTTCTTCCTTATTTTATCCTTAGGCGTAAATTTAAACTGGCGGGTGCAATTATCTGCTTTATGGGTATTTACTTCTTGCTGCCAGGGGTATTTATAGGAATGAAGAGTAATTTACAATATGTTAAGGCTTGGGCGCCGTTTCTGACGCAAAGCTCTATTTTGGATGAAACTACTATTCTTGACTCCAGGAATCAATCAATGCTTAGTTTATGCCAACGCTCATTCACTCCTGGATGCAAGAAATACTGGGTTGATTCACCTCCGATGCCGTTTGGGTCATTCAATCTTAATCAGGCTCAGGTAAAACTAATATTTATTTTTCTGGCGGTGATACTCTATGGATTGTCGCTTCTAAAATATTGTAAGAAGACTGATAAAAAAGATACTCCTTTTTGTTATTATGTTGATTACGGATTGCTTTCAGTCTGCGTGGTTTTATTTAATTTGAATGCGTGGAAACCCACTTTTATATTTCTCTTGTTTCCATACATGGTAATATGTTATCATTTAATCAAAACCGGGTTTAAAGAGAAGCTTTTAATTTTCCTGCTCACTGGCTCATATTTGCTTAATATCAGCACCATGTATTCAATTTTTGGCAAAGAATTTACAAATAAGCTCTATTTTTATTCTCCTCTAACTTTTAGCGCGTTGCTTGTTTTCGTAGCGCTCTTACGCATAAAATTCTCAAAATAAGGGAATGAATTCCGGGGACTTAGTATTTAATCAGAAATAAGTATTGTTTCCAGAATTAGGATTCAATTTTTGAAGTTTCCGCATAGCCAATTAATGACAAAAATAGGGATTACGATGAGAGTAAGGATTCTAATTATTATCTGCGTCGCTGCGGTATGTGTCGGGATTGGCTTACGATATTTTTTAAGATCTAGAACCGATTATACCGTGGTGATAAAAACAGACACGCATCAACCGCAATCATATCTGGCAGTCTATAAAAATTCTAAGCTTATTTATCGCTTTGCGCCTGTTGTCCCTGACTCAGTTGGCTATCCTCGGCCGCTTGAACTTGAGAATGCTCAGCGTGTCGGCTCATACATTGTGACTAATTGGGGAGAGACTGGTGCTGATTATTTTGGAACACATCCTATACTTATTAGCCTCAAGGGAAATTCCTGTAGGGCAGTTCAGATCTATGACAAGGATTTATCAGAGGATGCGAGAATAAAGGATTACAGCTGGACGCGTAAAGATTTCTTTGTGACAAATTATTTTGATCCATCTGAAAAAGTTAAGACGATCCTCGCACAGGGAGTAGCGGTTACCCAGGACAAAAAACTGGAATTGAGCTTTTTCGCGGATGAAAAGCCACATGTTGCAAATCACGAATACGCCAAAATTAATCTCTTTGCTTTATTATGATAAGAACAGATTCTTTCTTAGAAAGGGGAATAAATGGCAGACAAATTTTTTGAATTGGAAGCGGAGATTTTAGATAAGCTTGCCGGAAGAATTCATCTTATGCTTTCGGATGCCGAACGGGAAGATATTGTTTCTGCGGTTGTAGATGAAATTAGCGGTGAACTAAAAGAGCAGATTATCCCTAATGAATTAAAAGCAATCAGCGCTCCGGAGGCAAAGAGGAGCTTTATTACAAACTTTCTCTCTTACGGCGTAATTGATGATTTGCTTAGTGATAATGAAGTAGAGGATATTATCATCAACGGACTGAATAACATTTATATTCACCATAGCCGCAAGGGGTTGGTGAGCACCGACAAGAAATTCTCAAACCAGCGTCAACTGGAGCTTTTTATTAAAAAGCTGCTGATCCTTTCAGGCAGGAGTTCTTTAAAGAAAATTATCAATTTTGAGCTGCATAATATTAAAGGCAGGGTTAATATTTGCGCTTCTCCTTTTGGTTCACAGATTACTATTACTAAGGCCAAGGTTGAGCCGTTAAGCATAATTGACCTGGTTGAGAGACGGGCATTGAGTTTTCACCTGGCGGCTCAATTATGGTTGTACATTGAAGGCTTGTCAATCAGGCCGGCAAATATAATTATTGCCGGCGGCCCAGGCACCGGTAAAACCACCCTTATGAACGCGCTGTTTAGTTTTATACCAAGCACAGAACGAATTGTGGTTATTGAAGATACGTTGGAACTTGATACTTCTTTTGAAGCAAGTTGTTCACGACTTGAAAGCGACGATGATATGAGTATGGAGGATCTGGTAAAAAACAGCCTGAGGATGCGCCCTGATAGAGTGGTGGTTGGAGAGGTAAGAGGAGCTGAGGCGAAGGATTTAATGACTGCGGTAAACATCGGGAAGAATTGTTTAGGGACTATTCATGCCTCAACGTCCAGAGAGGCGATTTTAAGGTTGCAGAACGAGCCGATGAATGTGCCTGAGGTTTTGGTCAATTTGGTGGATGTTTTTATTATTACCCGTAAATTACTGGTAAATGGCGAGGTTTCCCGTTCTATTGAAGAGGTAAGCGAGACAGGCGGGATGGAACAAAGAATGGTCCTTTTGTCGCAGATATGGAAATACGATTTTGAACACAATTACGTAAAAGAAATATCCCCCAGCACAGTTTACCGTGACCGCCTGGCAACAGCTTCGGGATTTACGTCGCAGCAGATCATGAACGAAGTAAAGGTGCGCGCCAAAGTTTTGGAAATAATGGCCCAGAAAAAAATTACTAACATTAAAGACGTGTCAACTTTTTGCCGGGCCTACAATTTGGATAATGAAGCAGCTCTTAAGAAATTAGGCGCCACTAAGAAAGATTTACTGGCGCATTTTGAAAACAAGCATTAATACCCGTGCGTTTTTTATTATGCTAAAGAAATATTTATTTTTTTATTTATTGTTTTTTGCTGCAATTTTATCAGGATGTGCCACAAAGTTAAGCGGCCCAACAAGCGCTCCGGCAGGGCAACTTGCGCAATCGCCTCTCGGTTATTTGGAGAATCCGATCATTGATAGCAGTATGTCGTTGGCTGAAGCTTTGAGAAAAGAAAGCCCGCCTGAATTTAAAGAAAGGCAAAGGCTTGTAGAGGTAGTATATTATTCTTTTGACAAGAAAATACATAAGGGGCAGCTTGTTATAGATGAAAGGCTCGTAGAAGATATCCAAGAAGTATTCCGTGTGGCCTTAGAGAACAAATTCCCTATTGCTTCTGTAATTCCGATAGCTCATGACCGGTTTTTAAAAAATGGAATATGGAATGAAGATGACCAGTCTATGTTAGCCAATAATACTTCTGCGTTTAATTATAGATTGGTAACCGGAGGAAAAAAACTTTCAAAGCACGCCTATGGTTTTGCCGTTGATATAAATCCGGTGCAAAATCCCTATATTAAAGGAGACATTGTGCTGCCTGCCGGCGCAGTATACGATCCAAACAAGCCGGGAACACTCACCTGCGATTCTCCTGTTGTAAAAACTTTTAAACGTTTTGGCTGGACTTGGGGAGGAAACTGGAAATCTTTAAAAGATTACCAGCATTTTGAGAAAGTTCCGCAATAATTATAAAAAAAGAAGCAAGAGTCAGGGTTCACTGTTAAACTTCTACAGCCCCAGCTCTTGCGCGAAGGATGGTTAACTATAACCACCTTTATTCTACCCATCCCTCAATTAAAGTATACCCTATCTAATCTGTTTTACAAGGAGCAGAGAAAGATTTTATTTTTAGCCATTTTAAGATGCGGGTGATATAATATTTATGTAAATACCATGTTTTTGTGGAGATGAGGGAGGCATATGAATATGAGTAATCAAAGAAGCCTAATTACTCTTGCAAGTTTCTCTAAAATCAACCCAAATATTTTGTGCATAAGCAGTCAGAATATTTGGGTTTTTACTTTTAGGAGGGGCTGAATCAGATGAAAAATACGGCTGGAAAAATAACCAGCGAACTGAGACACTTCGGGCTTGGTGAGCATGTTTGCTCTTTTTATAAGAATCACGATGAGCAGTTTGCGGTAATAATACCGTATATGTTTATTGGCCTGCAAAATAATGAAAAGTGTATTTATGTTGTTGATGATAATTCAAAGGAAGACGTTGTAAAAGCCTTTAAAGGATCTGACATAGACATTGAAAAGCATATTCAAACAAAACAATTTGAGTTCTTCACTAAGGAAGAAACTTATCTTAAAGATGGTTGTTTTGATCCTGATCATATGATGGCATTGCTCAAAGATCTAGAAAAACACGCTTTAAAAGAAGGATATGGCGGTTTAAGAGTAACCGGAGAAATGACATGGTGTCTTGCAAAGCAGCAGGGAATGGAAAAGCTGATGGAGTATGAGGTAAGGCTTAATTATTTGCTCCCGAAGAGTAAAATAATCGCGCTTTGCCAATATAGCGAAAGAAAATTTGATCCGCAGACTTTGATTGATATGATCCACGCGCATCCAAAAATCATCGTCAATCATTCAGTATGCCGCAATCCTTATTATATTTCCCCTGATGAATTTATAGAGAGGGCTAAGGGCAAGGTCAGCAGGGAATTTTATGAGCAAATCAGGGATGACATAATTGAAAGGTCGCGGAATGAAATAGAACATGAGTTTCTGAAGAAGCAATATGAAGCTATTCTGAAGATCACAATGGATGGTTTCTGGGTTGTAGATGAAAAAGGCAATTTCTTAAATGTAAATGACGCATACTGTCGGATGATAGGTTACAGTTTGCCGGAATTAATGAAAATGAAGATCCAGGATATTGAAATGGTAGAATGTCCTGAAGGGGTTGAAAACCATATCGGAAAGGTAAAAAAAACAGGCTGTGACCGTTTTGAAACTAAACATAGGTGTAAAGATAGTAAGATTCTGGATGTTGAAGTAACCGTTAATTACATGCAAGTAGATGGCGGCATGATGTTTGCATTCATCCGCGATATTACCAAAAGTAAAGAAATTGAGATATCTTTGCGGGATAGCCAGCTTAAAGTTCGTGCTGTTTTTGACCAAACTTATCAATTCATCGGCCTAATGACTGTTGAAGGTATTTTAATAGAAGCTAACAGGGCTGCGCTGGAATTTGCAGGAGTTGAAGTTTCTGCAGTTCTAAATAAGCCTTTTTGGGAGACGCCATGGTGGGTGCATTCCAGGGAGTTGCAGCAAAAGTTGCGCGATTCTATAAAGAAGGTGGCGTCAGGAGAATTCGTGCGTTTTGAAGCTACTCATATTGCAAAAGACGGGAGTTTGCATTACATTGACTTTTCCCTGAAACCAATCAAAGACGAATCCGGCAGGGTTATTTTTATGATTCCTGAGGGCCGCGACATTACTGAGAGCAGGAAATTGGGAGAAGCTCTGAAGGAATCTTATTCGGAATTAGAGTTGCGCGTGAAGGTCAGGACCGCAGAACTTTCCAAAGCGAATGATGATTTGTATAAAGAAGTTAGCGAGCGTAAACGCATTGAACAAGAATTAAAAGAGAGGTTGTGGGATTTGGAGCGATTTAGTAAATTTGCCGTGGACAGAGAATTAAAGATGGAAGAGCTGGAGGAGAAGATAAGGGAGCTGGAAAAGAAGTTAAAGCCGGCAGTTTAAAATTGACATGGAGAATTGCAATGCGCAGATTTGAGGTAATTATATTTTTATTAATAGCCGTAGTGATAATGTCCGGGTGTTTTTGTTCCCAGAAAGAGCCAAAGAAGCCGATAAAGATCGGTATAAGTGTATGGCCGGGATACGCCCATGCTTTTATCTCCCAGGAAAAGGGGTTTTTTAAGAAAAACGGGGTTGATGTGGAGTTAATCTTAAAAAAAGAGCAGTATGAATCGCTTGAGTTGTATAGAGATGGCGGCTGTGATGGTGTTTTTTCGGTTATGCCTGATATCGTAAGAGTGAATTCTGAGGGCATCCCGACAAGAGTTGTCTATATCGTTGATTATTCTACAACGGGGGATGTGATAATTGCAAACCCTAAGATTGATTCGTTAACAGATCTAAAAGGAAAGACAATAAGCTTTGAAGGAGTAAATTCATTTTCTCATATTTTTGTTTTAGAGTCTTTAGAGAAAGCGGGCATTAAGGAGGCGGATGTTTATTTTAAACTTGTACCCAGCCATCAGGTTTTAGCAGAGTTGGAAAAAGGTTCAATAGACGCAGGGCACACATGGAATCCCACCAAAACCGAGGCTATTAAAAAAGGTTACAAGATAATTGCTTATGCAAAAGAGGCCCCAGATATAATAATAGATGTTCTGGCTTTTAACGACAATATAATAAAGCAAAGGCCTGATGAAATAAAGGCGATTGTGAAATCTCTTCTTGAAGCCCGGGATTTTATTTATAGCAACAAAGAAGAAGCTATAAAAATTATGGGCCAGGCCGAGGGGATGTCAAAAGAAGCGATGATTGACGGTTTGGATGGGATTATCCAGCCTGATTTAAAAGCTAACTTTCTGGATATGGTTGGGTTATCAGGAAAAGAATCAAGGATTGCTCGAAGCATGCATTTTATATCCGAATTTTATATTAAGCGAGGCCAGTTGTCTCAGGTGTTTACGCCGGCTGAAATTATTGCGCCTGAATTTATTGAGGAATTAATTAAGGAAAAATGAAATTTGCAGCCAAATTTACAGTTTTAGTTGTTAGTATTGTTTTTGTTTCGGCCGTTGTTCTTTCTTCCCTTGTTTATTTTTCAAATGTCAGGATGCTTGAGTGTCAGATAGTGGATAAATTGGCGTTTAGGGCAGCAACAATCATTGAAATCATTGATAGGTTTATGTATGAGAGAAAAATAGACTTGAGATCTTTCTCGGTGCGGCTTGCGATGATATTAGGCGGATCTAACCCGGATAAAATAAGGCAAGATTTAATCAACTACAGAAATGAAAATAAGAATTATATTTCTTTATCCTATCTTGACTTGGACGGTAAAAGAATAGCGGATACATCCGGGATTGATATAGGGGAGCAACATTCATTATTTGTTCAGAGTGAATATTGGAGAGAGATCTTAAAAGGCGCGCCTTCAATAGCTCAGTTGGCAGGGTATTCATACTCTTTAAGGATCCCTGTAATTTTCTTTGCTTATCCGGTCTATCTGGAAGGTAAAATGACCGGTGTTCTGGTGGGAAGGGTAGCGACTTCTAAATTATACGAGATAACCAGGCTTGCTATTGGCATAGGTAACAATGCTCAGCCCTTAAAGATTGATTTGGTGGATAAACAAGGGCTCCTGCTTTATTCCAACCATAATCGTTATGGGATATTAAAAGATAGGCTTAGGCATTATGCAATTGCCCAAAATATTTTATCCGGAGAGAAGATTATTGCTGGTAAGTGTAAAATCCACAAAGAATATTTTGAGGTTATTGCTACAGAGAAAGGTTTTATTGATTTTACAGGCAATAGCTGGAGTGTAATTTTAGCCATTCCTGCAAAGATAGTTTTTGCACCCGCAAATGAGTTGAAAAACAGGATGATGGGATTTCTTTTATTTGTGGTAATTTTATCGTTTTTAATTACCCTGATTTTTTCACATTATTTTTCACAACCAATAATTAAATTAGGCCGGGCAGCAACTCAAATAAGCGATGGTAACTTGAATACTCAAGTAGAGATAGGCTCAAAAGATGAAATAGGCCAACTATCAGTGTCTTTTAACTCAATGGTTAAGAATTTAAAGAAGGCCAGAGAAGAGCTTGTATCAGCGAAGGATTATACGGATTCAATTATTTCTTCAATGGTGGACTGTTTGGTTATAATTAGCCCTGCTTTTTCTATAAAAGGAGTAAACAGGGCTTTATGTGACTTGCTGGGTTATCGGGAAGCGGAGCTTATTGGCCAGCCAATAAAGAATATTTTTGCGCAAGAAGAAGGAGAAGAAGGGGAGGTATTGCTTAAATGCTTTCAGAAAATAACTGATGAGGGGGTTATGCATAATATTGGCTTAACCTTTCTTACTAAGCAGGGTAAGAAGATCCCAATCAATTTTAGCGGTTCGCTGATGCAAAAGGACGGCCAAATTATTGCTATTGTGGGAGTGGCCAGGGATATGCGTCAGATTATGGCAATTATAAGCGATTTGGAAAGAAAGGAAAGTGACCTTAAAGAGCAAAGCAAGAGTTTAACCAGAATGCAGAGGGCAATGCTGCATATTATGATTGATTTACAGGAGGCTTCGCGCGTTAAGACGCAGTTTACATCTATGGTTTCTCACGAGCTAAGAACGCCGCTTGCCTCTATTAAGGAAGGCATATCCTTGGTTTTAGATAAGATAACAGGTAATATTAATGATGAACAAACAAAATACTTAACTATAGCTAAGAAGAATGTGGATAGATTGGATAGGCTGATTGTTGAAATATTAGATTTCCAGAAACTTGAATCCGGGAAAATTGAATTTAAAATAGAAAACAATGATATAAATGAAATAATTAAGGGCATACAAAATGCAATGGAGCCTTTGTTTAAGAAAAGAAACTTAACTTTTGAATTGCGACTTGATGATAAGCTTCCTCAGGTTCAATGTGATCATGATAAAATTATTGAAGTTTTGGCTAATTTGGTGAATAATGCTTTAAAGTTCACCGATAAGGGCGGTGTTGTTATCGCTACCAGTAAGGCAGGAGATTTCGTCCAGGTTATGGTTAAAGATACGGGCATAGGAATAAAAGAAGAGAGCCTGCCAAAATTATTCCAAGAATTCACCCAATTACATGCAGGAAGAGAAGGGGCAGGCCTTGGGCTATCAATTTGTAAGAAAATAATAGAAGTGCATAAGGGGAAGATCTGGGCAGAGCCTAAGTCTATCAGCGAAGTGGGCCTGCCTGCTGGTGAGGTTAGCGAATCAGCCAAAGGAACAGCTTTTTATTTTACGTTACCTATTAAAAAAGGTGTGGTGTAATATGGCAAAAAGGATCCTTGTTGTTGATGATGAACCAGATATTATAGATGTTGCAACAACAAGGTTAAAATATTCTGGGTATGAAATTGTAACTGCATTTAATGCTGAAGAAGCAATAGTGTATCTGGAGAATGGTGTTTGTGATTTGATATTGCTGGATTTACTTTTACCGGGAATGCAGGGTGACGAGCTTTGTAAGAAACTGAAGCTTGACGAAAAATACAAAAACATTCCTGTTATTTTATTTACTGCAAGCGCTATGGATATTGCAAAAGTAGCCAATGATGCACGCGCAGATGATTATGTAACTAAGCCGTTTGAGCCGAATGAATTATTAAGCAAAATAAATAAATTTATAGGATAAAATATTTCTTATAAGCTAAAATTATTCCTGCAATCTTTATGTTGATATGAGAGAGAGTCAGATGGTTTCTAATAAAGCGGTGATTATTCTTTCTGGAGGCATGGACAGTACAACCCTTTTGTACGATATTCTAAATCAGGGTTATGAAGTATACGCTTTAAGCATAAATTATAATCAGAGGCATTCTAAAGAACTGGAGTTTGCCAGGAAGACCTGTAAGAAACTGAATATCCCACACAAAATTATAGATTTAATCCAAGCAGGTAAGGAGTTGTTATATCGCAGCGCGCTTACTTCAGAGGATACACAAGTCCCCGAAGGCAATTACAAAGAAGAAAATATGAAACTTACTGTTGTGCCAAACAGAAATATGATTTTTCTGTCTCTGGCTGTTGGTTATGCGATAAGCTTAAGGGCGAAGAAAGTTTTTTATGGAGCTCACGCCGGTGACCATGCGGTATATCCTGATTGCCGAAAGGAATTTGTTGAGGCGATGAAGCGCGCAATTTCCCTGGCAGATTGGGAACCGGTGGAGTTAGAGGCTCCTTATTTGGATTTGGATAAGGGCGATATTGTTAAGAAGGGAGCGCAATTAGGGGTGGATTATTCTTTGACATGGACTTGTTATAAAGGACAAGACAAGGCTTGCGGTAAGTGCGGCGCATGCAATGAAAGGCTTGAGGCGTTTAAAAAAGCGGGAATTCCTGACCCTATTATATACAAATAGTTTTGCGACAACAAAAGGAGAAAAATGAAAGAAGACCCTATTAAATATTTACAATCGATTATTAATTCAGTCCAGCATCCATTCTACGTTGTAGATGTGAATAATTATCAGGTTGTGTTTGCCAATAAGGCATGTGGTTTTGGAGAGCTTAATGAAAATTCAAAATGTTATGAGCTTACCCATCATTCATCAACGCCTTGTGCAAGCCCGCATATTTGCCCGTTAAGCGAGCTAAAGAAGTTAAAACAGCCTGTTAAAACAGAACATGTCCATTTTGACTCACAAGGAAATCAGCGGATTATGGAGGTGCATGGGGATCCTGTTTTTGACGATAATGGTAAGCTTATATATATGATAGAATACTCTTTTGATATAACTGATTTTAAGAAAATGCAGGAAGGGTTACAGGACAAGCTTGGTCAGCTTGAAAAATTCAATAAAGTTATGTTGGGCCGGGAACAGCGAGTTATTGAATTAAAAGCAGAAATTAATAATTTATTGAAGAAAATCGGGGAGCCTCCAAAATATTTTACTCCCTAATATATGCTGTATTTTTTGATGGTGTGTTTAGTCACCAAAAGAATGGCGAATTCCATGGTAATCGCCGAAATGGCAACGCCCGGATAAGAAAATAGAAATACAAAGACAAATATTAAGGGAAGCCCTACCATTGCTGCTGCAAGATGCAGTTTTGAATAAATGTCCTGTCTTCCGCAGACTAAAAGAAACTGGATCCTGAATGCATTCGCGCAGACAAAAAATGCCGCAATTAAAAGCAGCCTTAAATTTAAAATTACCGCTTCAAACTTTTGCCCGCAGATTATTCCTACGATCCAGGGAGCTAAAAGGAAAATAATCGGGATGGCCACTACATAGGAAAGAGTGGTTGAGGCTTGAATTTTGCGCATTAACTTTAAAGCACGCTCATTATTTTTATGGAAAATACGGTTGAGCCGCGGGTAGATTGCCTGTGAAAATGAATCTAAGGGAAATGTTTGGACAAAATAGGCGATACGTTCGGCAATAGAATAGTATCCGGTAAGAATATTGTTGGTTAGAAGGCCCATGGCGAAAATACGCGTTGATGTGTAGGCGTTGATTGCTACTACAGAAACAAAAACGCTCCATCCGGTTTTAAACTCCTCCTGAATAAGCTCAAAAGGTTGTTCTACAAATTCAAGGCCGAATTTTTTAAAGGCGATAATAAGCCCGGCAATGCCTGTTCCTAAGGCAAGCAGAGAATTAAGCAGTGGGACATAAATATAATTTGCAGTGCTTCTAACAAAAATAAAGATACAGGCTGTATAAATTAATCCTCCGATTACGTTTATTGCTGTAACATATTTCATTCTCTCTGCCCCTTGAAACAGCCAGACAGGAAAGAGAATGTTTCCGGTTACCGCACCAAAGCTGAACATATACACCAGCCAATCCTGCCTGAAACGGGGGATGCTTTGGATAAGTAAGAGCATAATAATAAAGCTAAACGCGGTGAGAAGGATCTTTATTGTCATTACCGAGGAGAAAATTGTTTTTATTTTGTGTTTTTTATCTTTGTGCAGGGAAATCCTTCTTGAGGCAGTAAGGCTGAAGCCGTAGTCAGTAAGGATCATAAAATAGTGGACAAAGGCCTGGGCGAATGCAATCAGGCCAAAACGCTCTGCGCCAATTACGCGGATAAGATAGGGGAGTATAATTAGCGGCAGGAGATAACTTAGGCCTTGTAGTATGGTAAGAGAGAAGAAATTTTCTAAGACTAATTTTCTTTCCGGGTGCTTAAGGATTCTTGGAGACATATTTTTGGTGGTTGACAATGTTTAGAGTCTACTCTAAGATAATAATATAGCATACATATATTTATGGCAAGTAAAAAAGGTTGAGAGCAGGTAACCGGTCAGTTACTGTGGGGGGTAAGTCATTCCCGCGTAAGCGGGCATGACAATATCCACCCCCGTTTACTGAACGGTTACAAGAACAGGAGCTTTTTTAATGAAAAAAACGCAATTAATTATGATTTGGTTTTTACCGCTTATCCTGATTGGCGGGCTATTTTCCCCGCTTTTAGGATACCTTGTCGTGGGGATGATGGCGATTTTCTTAATGCTTGCAGTTTTTAAGGGACGATTTTGGTGTTGGCATCTTTGCCCGCGGGGGGCTTTTCTGGATATTGTAGTCTCAAAAATCAGCCTGAATAAGCCGGTTCCCCGTTTATTTACCAAAGAGTGGTTTCGTTGGCTAATTTTTGTGTTGTTTTTACTGGTAATTTCTTTAAGAATCATTAATGCAGGTGGAAATTTTTTTGCTATTGGGGCAGTTTTCGTAAGTGCTTGCATTATTACTACTGTGATTGCCTTGGCCTTGGGGGTAACCACTAAGCATAGAAGTTGGTGTGTAATTTGTCCGATGGGAAACCTGCAGGAGAAAATCGGCAGGATTAGGTTAAAAAAATAAGAAATATTTTATGAAAAATGGCCAAACAACTGCTTTTAACAATCCTTCCTCCATTTTGGCCGAAGATGCCGCCTTTGGGCCTTGGATTTTTACAGGCCTTCCTGAATAAGAACGGATTTCCTTCTGAAATTTACGATCTAAATAATTATTTTTATAACCTTGCTGATACGGATCTTAAAAGAGAATGGCTGGTGAGTTGTAATATACGGCTTGAGCAAGATTTGTTTGGCATATTAAAGAGTAAGTATTCCAAAGAGTTTGATTCTGCCATTGAGAAGATGCTTGCTTGTGATATTATCGGGTTTTCCTGTTATAAAAGCAATTTCTATACGACGCAAAAAATAACCCAAGAGCTTAAATCCAGGAAAAAGGAAATTAAAATTATTCTTGGTGGCCCGGAAATCTGCCGGCAGTTTTTCAAGAATAAGGATAATTTTGGCGAAGAATTCTCTAAATGGGCTGATTATTTTGTAGTTGGTGAAGGAGAGAAGCCGTTATTGAATCTTGTTTCAGGCAGGCAAACTAAGAGATGGGCAGAATTTGAGCAAATGGATACTTTGAGTGATTTGAATTTTCCCCGCTATGCCGGGCTAAACTTAGAAAATTATCCGGGAAAAGTTGCTTTACCGCTACAGTTTTCGCGAGGATGCATTAGAAAATGCCGTTTTTGTTCAGAGAGGCTAATTTTTCGCGGCTATCGCGCAAGAAGCATTGAAAGCTTGATAGAAGAAATCAGGTTTTATAAAGAAAGGCACGGGATAAAGTATTTTGTTTTCTTTGATTCTTTACTCAATGCGGATTTAGCGAAGTTTGGCAGGCTGTGTGGTGAAATTATTAATAATTTCGGCTCTATTAATTGGGAAGCGCAGGTTGCCGTTCGTAACGATATGCCGGATGAGCTTTTTTTAAAGATGAAGAAAAGCGGTTGTTATAATCTTTTTGTCGGGCTTGAATCTGGATGCAATAATACGCTTTTAAAGATGCAGAAGGGTTTTAGCAAAGAAGAAGCAATTGCTTTTTTTAAGAAGCTTAATAGCGCCGGGTTAAACTTTGGCGTAAGTATTATTGTGGGTTATCCCGGGGAGACTGATAGCGATTTTCAGGAGAGCCTTGATTTTATCGTAAAGAATAAAGTATTGATTCCTAAAATTGAACAAGTCAACCCGTTTACTTATTATGACGGCACCGAGGCAGATAAAGGCGCTGACTATAAATTAAATAAAATAGCGTTTCAAAGGATGGAAATCTTTATGAGTAAGATCAAGGAGCATGGTTTTAAATTTACCAAATCTTATATCGGAAACCTGCTTGAAAAAAATGCCTGAATTTAATGAAGTAAAAATATCACGGATCCTTAATCCGACTTCCATCGGCCTGGGGGATTTTGTAATTAACCCGTTTATGGGCTGTGAATTTGGTTGTTTATACTGTTATGTTCGTGGAAACAGGGTGGTGAGCAGGAAAAATAAACCCTGGGGTGAATATGTGGATATCCGCGTTAATGCTCCTGAATTATTAGAAAATGAAATTATCAAGAATAAGCCCAAGCAGGTTTTATTAGGCTCAACTACAGAGTGTTTTCAGCCGATAGAGAGAAAATATAAAATTACAGAGAAGATTTTAGATATTCTTAATAAGCATAAGGTTAATTTTGTGATTTTAACCCGCTCGCCATTTATTCTGGATTATCTGCCGTTATTAAAAGCAGGGTTTTGCCGTAAGGTTTATTTTACTCTGAATAATTTTGGACAAAAGTTTAAGGCAGTGCTTGAGCCTAAGAGCCCTGATTTTAAATTGCGCGAACAGGCAATAAACACTTTAATTGGCGAAGGCATTTCAGTTGTTCCTTATTTTTCTCCGGTTTTACCTTTTGTTTCAAGCTTAAAAGATATTTTTAATAAGTTTGAAGGCGCCGAATCAATAGAACTTGAATGTTTGAACTTTAATTTACCTAATATTAAGGAAATCATCAATAAGATTAACCTGGTTGAGCCTTCTTTACAGCAACCTTATGAGCGTATGCTTTCTGACGCAGAATTTTATATTAATGTTTTTAAAAATATAGAAGAAGAGATTAAAAATGCGGCGTTAACCGCCAAAAAGAGGTATAATATTTACATTCATAATTTTGGAGGTTATTTTAAAAACAAATATGAAAAGTGATGTATATTTTATAAGAATTAATTCAAAAGATGCTGAGGTAAGGCTGGAAGGGTTTAAAAAATTGCTGCACAAGCTGGCGCCTTCCTTTGTTTTTGAAGAAAATGAATTTATTCCGGTAAAGCTTACTATCGGAGATTCTGCTTGTGTTTATAATTTGAACCCGGTTTTTTTAAAGGCACTGGTCCTGGAGTTGAAAAACAAAAGGGCAAAACCTTTTTTATTTGATACCTGTGTAATTTATAGCGGTGAGCGCCAGAATGCCGTTGATCATTTGAATCTGGCGCAGAGTAAGGGGTTTGGCCATTCGCGCGTGGAAGCCCCTTTTATTATTGCCGACGGGCTTTTTGGCCAGGATGGCAGGGAGTATGTTTTGAACGAAGATTTAATCAAAGCCATTAAAGTTCCTTCTTTTATAGGGATGCTAAATAGCCTGGTTGTCTGTTCGCATGTTACCGGGCACATAGTAAGTGGTTTTGCTGCAGGTATTAAGAATGTAGCTATGGGCATGAGTAGTCGTGCAACAAAACAAGTGCAGCATTCATCTTTAAAGCCAAGTATTATAAAAAATAAATGTACTGGTTGCGGATGTTGTGTTGTGGTTTGTCCTGTAAAGGCGATTACTCTAAAAGATGATAAGTCTGTTATTGATCAGGATACCTGTATTGGCTGTGGCGAGTGTATTTCAGCGTGCAAATCTTGCGCGGTTTATATTAATTGGCACGAAGACCCGTTAATATTCTGTAAGCGCATGAATACCGTGGCTAATTTTATCCTTTCTAAATTTAAGCAGAAGTTATTTTTTAATTTTGCTTTTGATATTACCAAAGGATGTGACTGCGAGTCTGATAAAAACGCAAAAATGATTTTTGATAACTGCGGCATATTTTTTTCTACTGATGTTTTGAGCCTTGATAAGGCGACTTCAGATGTAATTTCTGATTACGGTAAGATCTCGCATCCTCAGAAGGCGGTGCATGAAGAGATGTTTAAACACGCTGCGCAAATCGGCTTGGGAAATTTGGAATACAACTTAATTCAGATATGACAAAATTTAAAGCTTTATTCGGGGTGGATGCCTCTGAAATAAAGAAGAATTGTATTTTATTGCCTTTATTGCCTAAAGGGATATTGGCTGAGTTTAAGATAAACAGTTTAACAAAAGGAAAATTATTTTGCTCAGGCAATCATAATGATTACACTGTTATCCAAACCGGTATGGGAGCTGCTTTTACAGCAGATGCGGTTTTATATCTTAAAGAGACAGTTTGCGAGAATATTATTCTTTTTGGCTCCTGCGGGCTTGTTAACAAAAATAACGGGCTTGATATCGGCAGCTTGGTGGCGCCTTCTAAATGCTGGGAGAATGAGAGCTTTAGCGAGTTGTTAAAAGACAAATTTAAAAAAAGCAATATTTTCTATCCGGACGCTGATTTATTTAAGGTTTTGTTAACTTATCGTAGAGAAATAGGGGTAAAGGAAGTTTCTTGCGCCACTTTGGGGAGCCTAAGATTAGAAGAAGAAATGCATGATTCATTAATAAAAGAGCAGGTAGACGTGGTTGAGATGGAGTGCTCAGCATTTTTTGCAGCAGCTAAGCATTGCGCATTAAAGGCAGCCGCACTTTTTTATGTAAGCGATATTATAAATGAAAAGCCGTTCTATTTTGATATGGAGCCGGAATTAAAAGCAAAGATTTTCTCCGCAGTAAAATCTGCTGTAAACCTTATATGCGAATCTTTCAAAAATAATCTTCGCGTTTAAAACTCGCGCAGGAAATTGTTAAATCGGTTAGCCTGAATTTACCCAAAATAGAGCTAAATGCGCGGGATGTATTAAGTATAAATAAAGAAATTTATCTTCACGGAAGGTTTTTGTAGAAAAAAGTGTTCGGGATTTTGATCTATCAAGTCGTTTTAGAAAGTTGTTTAGTAATGCCGATTTTTGTGAAATTGACTCGCTTAAAGATTATAAATGTATCAAAGGCAGGATGCGATGTTTATTGTCAGAGAAAATTATGATTTTTGCAAAAGGTTCAGTATTTAAGGGCTTTTAATACGGGGTCAAAGTTGGCAGGTTGAATTAGCGATATTATCGGCTTTGCAACAAAATTCAATAAAGGATTCATGAATTTGGTATAAACATATAACGGAATAATTTGTGCTCCCAGCCTTGTTTTAGGTTCATAATCAGTAACTCCTAATTGGTAGAATTTTATCTTGTTTTTAATACAGTAATCTAAGTTATGCGAAAATGTTGCATAATAAAGGTTATATTTGTGAGAAAGCTCTTTGTCAAAACCTATAAATTTGTCAATAGCGGTATCGCCTTTGATAAACAACAGGTTAAAAGCGATAATATTCCCATTGTCCCAGGTGAGGAAATACTTTGCAATTCCGGGCATATATTTAGCTACGTTTGTGAAAAATTCAGGCGTGAGAATTTCAAAGCTGACCTCAGAGTCAGTAAGATTGTTCAGGTATAATTCGTAAATCCTGTCTTTAACTGCTGAAATATCTTCTGTTACCTGCGTTCTTAATTGAGTTGAATTCTGAGTGTCTCTTAGTTTCTTCCTCAAGCTTTTGCGCGTGCTTTTTCCCAGCTGGTTAATATAATCATCAAGAGAGGCAGCCGAGATTTCAAGTACAGTATTAGGGAAGCTTTTCATGCCGGTAAATGATTGTTTGTTAAGGTACCTTGTGATATCTTTGTGTTTTTCGGAAAGATTAAAGAAGAGTGTGGCGGCAGTTTTTTCTTTTTTGCCGATAAGCTTAAGAATGTGTGTTGCTCCGTTAAGAATATTTTCTAAGTTTTCATTTTTGTCTATTCCTACATAGAGTTCTTCACCAGTTGGGGAACCGGCAAAAAGAAGTTTAAATCTTAAGAAACGAGGGAACACTTTTTGTATTGCAAAAATAAGTTTCTGTAATTTTCCCTGTATAAGAGTCGTAAATGAAAAATCAGAGATAAAAAAGGGAATGATCGCAACAAGGGTGCCATTATTTCTTGCAAGCAGATAGCGGAGGGAGAATTCCTTTAGATTTGAATCTTCCAGCGTTTTATGATAACCGAAACCTTCAATGATATTTTCTCCAAAAAGACGGTTCCAGTCTGCCTCGGGAATATCTTTAATTGAATGAGAAACCAAGAAGGATAAATTGCTTTCTGCCCGCATGGTAAATAATATAGCAAAAATATATGTTTAGACAACATTAAAATTTACAATACTTTTTTTTGTGGTAGAATAAGCGATTATTATGGCTCAGGAAAATTCAATAAAGAAAAATTTCTTCTTAAAAGCAGGCCCAAGGGCAGTGCTTTTAATCCACGGTATAACCGGTACCCCAAATGAAATGAACCATTTGGGCAAGGCTATGCATAAAGCCGGTTTTACAGTGATGTGTAATGCCCTTCCTCGTCATTGCGGCAGCCAGGATGATTTAAAAAAAGTGACCTGGCAGGAGATAGAAGCGGCCTGCGTGAGAGATTTTCAGGAATTAAGTAAAGAATATCCGCAGGTTTTTGTTGCAGGGCTGTCTATGGGCGCAATGATGGCTGTGCATCTTGCCTATAAATTCCCTTCGCAGGTTCCTGGAATTGTTGCTTTGGCTCCGACCTTGTTTTATGACGGCTGGGGCCTGAATAAAGGAAAAATCCTGCTTGAATTTGGCTGGAGCATTCCTTTTATCAGGAACCGGCTTGGGATCCGCGAGGGCTGGCCATATGGCCTCAAAGATAAATATTTGCGTGAAACAATCCATCGTTTTTATAAATATGCGCGGGCAAAAAATCCGGATTATAAAGATTTGGCATTATTCGGCAGCCCGTATTTTCCTCTTGCCTGCCTTTATCAGCATCATCAGTTTGTTAAGCTGGTGAAAAATGAAATCCCTTTGGTTAAAACACCTATCCTTCTGATTCATGCCCGCGAAGACGATATGGTCAGTTTAAAGAACTCACAGTATGTTTATGCCCGTATCGGGTCTTCTGATAAAAACCTGGTTATTTTAGAAGACAGCTACCATATGATTACCATTGACCAGGAAAAAGAAAAAGTTATTCAGGAATCTATTAATTTCTTAAACAGGCTTTCTGCCTAAATAAAACATGCGATATGATTGTGTAATAATTGGTGCTGGCGTAGGTGGGTTATTTTCTGCGCTGAGCCTTGCACAAAATGGCAAGAAAGTCATTATTTTGGAAAAGCAGCCAGTTCCCGGAGGGTGCGCTACTGTTTTTAAAAGAAAAGGTTTTGTTTTTGAGTCAAGCCTGCATTGCGTGGACAGCCTTGGTAAAGACGGGGAGATGCGCAAATTCCTTGAAGACGCCGGGTTCGCCAGCAAAATTGACTTTATTGATTTAGAGAATTTTGCCCGCGTAATCTATCCTGAACATGATTTTGTCCTTGATTTCTCTTCGGAGCACTTTAAAGAATATTTGATAAACAATTTTCCTTCTGAAGCAGAAAATATCCAAAAGTTATTCCTACGGATTGGAAAATTCTACAATCAATTTGACAATTTCTGCCACTGGCAGATTCCTTATTTTCTGAAAATAGCGATTTCTCCGGTCTTTTTTAGTGAGATTTTGAAAATTTCACGTCTCACATTGAAGGATTTGTTGAAACAGTACATTAAAGACGAAAAACTTATCGGTATTTTATCCGATTTATGGCGGTTTATCGGGCTCCCTCCTTCAATGGCCTCTGCGTTTTATTTCCTCTTGGTCTTTAGGGGTTATTATTTTGCTCCCACTTGTTATGTAAAAGGAGGTTTTGGCAGGTTGTTTGAGGTGATGGTCCAGGAAATGAAGAGAAAAGGGGTTGAATTTAAGTTTAATACCTCAGCAGTTAAAATAGTAACGCAAAAAGGAAGGGCTAAGTCAGTAATTACTGATAAAGGCGATGAGATTGAGGCAAGGTCTGTGATTTCTAATGCCAATGCCGTTGATACTTTAACTAAATTCCTGGACGATGATTCTTTAAAGCAGAAATATGCACAAGAATTAAAGAATATGGAAAACTCCGTCTCAGCGTTTCAGGTGTATTTGGGCCTGAGTGTCCCAGCAAAAAACCTGGGGATGAACCAGCCTGTGTTTTCAATTAATGCTACTTACGATCATGATAATAACTTTCAATATTGCCTGACCGGTGATTATGAAGAATGCCCGCTTGAGCTGGTTGACCATGCGCAAATTGACCCGGGGCTTGTGCCTCAAGGGAAAGGAAGCCTTTTGGTGATGACTTTGGATTCTTACACTAATTGGGAGGATTTAGCTGAGTCAGAATATATTGCTAAGAAGGAAAAGGTAGCGCAAATCTTAATTAGGCGCGTTGAGAAATACTTGCCAGGGTTTAGCAAATATATTGAGGTAAAAGAAATTGCCACTCCATTAACTGTTGAGCGTTTTACTCAATCAACGCAAGGAGCGATTTACGGTTTTTCTCCTTTGGTGAGGCAGTCAGGAGAAAACCGCCTGCCTCAGAAAACACGGATTAAAGGGTTATATTTAGCAGGCGAATGGACTTGGCCTGGGCCAGGTGTGCACGGCTGTTTTATCTCCGGGCTTCAGGCAGGGGATTTGGTTTTAGATTTCTTGAAATAAAATAGTATTGACATCGTAAAGCTTTTTGTTAAAATAAACATCCATACTAGCCAATTAAGGCTTTAAATTCCCACCGTAAGCATCATTATTATCACCGTAGATAATATGAAATAGCCGGAATAGCAACAGGTGGTTTTTACTTATGAAAAACGAACTATTTATTTTTTGTATAGTATTTTTACCTATATTGGGAGCGTTGGCCTTGCCGCTCGTAGGCCGCTTTTCAAAGAGCCTGCGTAATGCCCTGAGCCTGTTGTTTGTTTTATCAGCTTTGTTTTTTTCCTGTCTTTTGATCCCTCAGGCCTTGTCCGGTAAACCCATTATTTTTGTCAAATCCCTTCCGTTAGGATTTAACCTCAGCTTTACTGCCGACGCATTAGCAATATTCATGGCATGCACCTCTTCTTTAATCAGTTCAATTATTATTATGTATTCTTTTAATTACATCAGCCACTATGAAAATCAGGACGAATATTACTCCATGGTCACATTGTTTTTGGGAGCGATGATGGGGCTGATTTTCTCTTCAAATTTGATTTTACTTTATATTTTCTGGGAAATTACCGGAGTTACGAGCTGGCGTTTGATCGGGTTCTTCCGTCAGAAGCAGCAGGTGCTTAAGGCGGACAAATCATTTTTGGTGACAGTTTTCGGCGCATTGCTGATGTTGCTGGGTTTTTTAATGATTTATCAGCAGACAGGGTCATTTGATTTATCAGCAATCAAGCTTGCGGGGAAAACGAGCCCTATTCCCGTGTTGGCGCTGATTTTAATCCTTTGCGGCATATTTTCCAAGTCGGCAACTTTGCCTTTTCAGACCTGGCTTCCTGATGCAGGCGTTGCACCTTCTCCTGTAACCGCACTTTTGCACGCTGCGGTTTTGGTGAAGATTGGTGTTTATGTTTTTGCCAGGCTTTTTATTGTGACATTCATTGTGCCGGATTTTCTGCGGGTTCTGGTGGTTATTATAGCTGCGCTAAGCGCGATTGTTTCAGCGGGTGCAGCGCTTCTTGAAACGGATCTAAAAAGAATTATTGCTTACTCTACTATCAGCCAGATCGGTTTTATATTCTTTGGTTTTGCCGTCGGTAATGAATTAGCTGTGACTGGGGCATTATTATATATTCTGATGCACGGTTTGGCAAAGGCAGGGCTTTTTCTTTGTGCGGGTATCGTTGAGCAGAATACAAAAACCAAGGATATTACTCAGCTTGGCGGTTTGATAAAAACTATGCCGATTACAGCAATTTCATTTTTGTTTTGTGCGTTTTCAGTAATGGGAGTGCCTCCGTTTGGCGGATTTTTCAGCAAATATCTGGTTTTTGCCGGCAGTATCAAGGCTATGCCGTTTTGGATTGTGCTGGTTTATTTGTTCGGAGCGTTTCTGACTATTATTTATTTATTCAGAGTATTTAATCTGGTTTTTCTTGGAGAAGGACGAAGCCCACTGGCAAGAGAAAAGGGGCCATTGATGATTTTTTCTGTGGCATTGTTAGCTTTTCTGTCTTTTGTAGGAGGAGTGTTTATTTATTATCCTTCTTTCTTCGCTAAAACTGCTGCTGTGCAAATGTTGGGATTAGTACGATGAATATAAAAATATTATTCTTGCCTATATTATTGCCTTTTCTTGCGGGCATTCTTTGTATCCTGGGCAGGAAACAGCGGATTTTTACTGAAGGCATAAGTTTGATTGCCGCGGCAGTTAATTTATTTATCGCGTTTGTTTTATTCGGGAAAAACCTTAATTTTAATTTACCCTGGCTTGGTTTTGGTATTGATGTTTCTTTTCGGTTGTATCATTTTAGCGCATTTATTATTTTAGCTGCTGCTGGTTTTGGATTTTTGGTTACTCTTTATTCGTTATTTTTTATGCGCGCTAAAGAACATCTCGGCCAGTTTTATGCTTATCTTTTAATCTCGTTGGCTTTTATCAATGGAGCGGTTTTAGCGGATAATCTGGTGGTTTTGCTTTTCTTCTGGGAAGGCTTGTTAATGTCGCTCTTTGGCATGATTGCCATTGGCAATAAAAATGCTTTTAAAACTGCCACTAAAGCCTTTGTTATTAATGGAGTTACAGATTTGTGTATGATGATCGGAATTGTGCTTACTGCGCATCTTGCAGGGACATTGACAATTTCAAAGATTAACCTTCCCCTTGGGTTGGGCGCCAGTTTAGCTTTTATCCTTTTAATGATAGGGGCGATCTCTAAGGCAGGATCCATGCCTTTTCATTCCTGGATCCCTGACGCAGCCACTGACGCCCCGCTTCCATTTATGGCGCTTATTCCTGCTGCATTAGAAAAGCTTTTGGGAATTTATTTTCTGGCGCGTATTTCTTTGGACATGTTTCAGCTGACACACGAATCTTGGCTGAGTGTTTTACTTATGACAGTGGGTGTAATTACTATTTTGCTTGCTGTAATGATGGCGCTTGTGCAAAAGGATTACAAGCGGCTTTTGTCGTATCATGCGATTAGCCAGGTTGGATATATGATCTTAGGTATTGGTACGGCAATTCCTGTGGGGATTATCGGCGGTTTATTTCATATGATTAACCATGCAATGTATAAGAGCTGCCTTTTCCTGACTGGCGGCTCAGTTGAAAAGCAGGCAGGAACCACTAATTTGGAAAAACTCGGAGGTTTGGGAATAAAGATGCCGGTTACTCTTATTTGTTTTGTTATTACCGCTGCTTCTATTTCCGGCGTTTGGCCGTTCAATGGGTTTTTCTCAAAGGAACTTGTGTATGACGCAGCGCTTGAAAGAGGGCTGCTGTTTTATCTCTGTGCGATCGCAGGTTCATTTTTTACCGCAGCTTCATTCTTAAAATTGGGGCATGCCGCATTTTTTGGCAAAGCCAGTTCGGAAAACAAACAAGTTAAAGAGGCGCCCTTAGGCATGCTTGTCCCGATGATTGTAATTGCCGCAGGTTGTATTATTTTCGGTGTTTTTAATTCCCTGCCTCTTAAGCATTTGATTGAGCCGATATTGGGAGCAAAATTAAACGGGCATCATTTTGCGGGGATGCCGGGTAATATTAAATTGATAATTATAAGTGTTATTGTTTTGGTTGCTGCAATAGTAAACCATATTTTTGGCGTATTAATGAAAGGCAGCGGCCTTAAAGCATTGGATTATATTCGTTATGCTCCGATTTTATCGGGCATATACAACAAGGCAGAAAAGAGATTTTTTGATCCCTATGAAATCGGGTTAAAAGTTGTTAATTTAGTTTCAGCGCTTAGCTGGAAGATTGACCGGGGGGTAGATTGGGTTTATGAGAAATTCAGCGTTAAAACTGTTTACGCGCTGAGTATGCAGATTAGAAATTTGCAGAACGGGAATTATTCGCTGTATTTGGGTTTGTCAATTGTTTCGGCAGCATTGGTGTTTTTGCTGTTTTTTGCCGGATTATAGGAGAGTGTTGTGAGCCATTTATTAATTTTAGTGCCTTTTTGCTGTGTGATTATTTTAAATCTGCCGATTAGAAAAGTAATGCGCAGCCTTGCTCCTGTGGCGGCAATTGTTTTATCTTTGCTGCAGGTCTTGATGGTCCTGTGTTTTGATTGTCATTTTTGGCAGACCAAGTTTGGCATCATCGGCACATTTTTTAAATTTAATCTGGTTGCGGATAAATTGGCAATTTTAATGCTTTTGTGTATTGGAATAGTATCTTTTGTTACGGCTGTTATCGGAAGAGCCTTAATAAAGGAGAGAAAAGAAAGATTTGATTTTGCAAGCCTGATATTGATTTCTCTATCAGCGTTAAATGGCATAGTGCTGGTGCGGGATATTTTTTCTTTGTATGTTTTCTTGGAAATCGCAGCTGTGATTTCATTTATTCTGATCGCTTTTAAAACGAATATTCTTGCTTACGAAGGCGCATTTAAATATATTATTTTTTCGGCAGTAGCCAGTATATTTTTACTCTGCGGCACAGCCTTGCTTTTAATTACCTCCGGCTCAACGGACTTTTCTCAGATTAACGCAAGCCTTACTGCGCAGGCATTTAGCCCGTCTATTGTTTTAGCCGTCGGGCTTTTCCTGGTGGGTTTATTTATTAAGGCAGGAGTTGTGCCTTTTCACTGGTGGCTTCCGGATGCTTATTCTGAGGCCCCAAGCCCTGTTTCTGTTTATTTAGCCGGTATTGTTACTAAGGCAGTCGGAGTTTATGCTTTGATCAGGGTTGCTGTCTCAGTGTTTGGGATGCACAAATCTATCTGCGCAGTGTTTCTTTTATTGGGGGCAATTACTATTGTTGCCGGGGCGATCGCTGCTATTACACAAAGTGATTTTAAAAGGATGCTTTCGTATTCAAGTATAAGCCAAGTCGGTTATATTATTTTGGCATTGGGAAGCGGCACCTCGCTTGGTGTTGCTGCGGCCTGTTTTCATTTATTTAACCATGCAATATTTAAGTCGCTTTTATTTGTTAATGCTGCGGCAGTTGAGCAGCAAACCGGAACGCGTGATATGGATAGGGTTTGCGGTTTGAGCCAGAGAATGCCGGTAACCGGGCTGACCTCTGTATTAGGAAGTTTATCCTGCGCAGGTATTCCGCCTTTGGCTGGATTCTGGAGCAAGCTTTTAATTGTTATCGCGCTTTTATCAACCGGACATTTTGTTTATGCTGCTGTTGCGGTGCTGGCAAGTATTATTACTTTAGGTTATTTTCTTGTTATGCAAAGAAAAGTTTTCTTTGGCAAGATCAGTGAAGAGTTTATCAATATAAAAGAGGCTGGCCTTGGGATAGTTGTTCCGGAGATCATTCTTGCGGCAATCACCGTAGGTGTAGGGATATTCTTCCCGGTAATATTAAACAGGTTTATTTTGCCTTTAGGGGGTTAAGGTGCATTTAAATTATATTGTTTTGGTAGCTTTGGTGCTGGCGGCTTTATGGACGGTAATGACGCGTAGTTTAATCCGCGCGGCAATCGGCTTGGCTGCAACAAGCGCAATATTGACCATTATTATGTTCAGGCTTAATTCGCCTTTGGCTGCCGTGTTTGAATTGTCAGTGTGCGCCGGGTTAATCTCGGTTCTATTTGTCAGCACTATCAGCCTTACACAGCCTTTAACTAAAGAAGAGGTGCTTGCACACATGAAAGAGCGCCTTGGCAGGTTTTGGTTTCTGCCGTTTTTAGTGGTTGCCATAGGATTAATTTTAAGTTTTATTCAGTTTAAGTTTAACCTTAAGCTTCCTGCGCCTGAGGTTGAAAAAGACGTGCGTGCAGTTTTATGGAACCTCAGGCAGCTTGATTTGCTGGGCCAGATCATTATTCTTATTACCGGGGTTTTTGGAGTGGTAATATTATTCAGGGAGAGACTAAGAAAATGAGCGCTTCCGCAGTTTATTTATTCTGGATTTTCGGAATTTTTATTATTATGCTTTTTATTATCGGGTTATATTGTATTTTAGTTACCTTTAATTTGATTCGCGCTTTGATCGGAGTTGAGATTTTGATTAAGGCGGTAACTTTGTTAATCATTGTTGCAGGCTATTTAAGCGGGCACACTGCTCTGACCCAGAGCCTTGTTATTACTATGATTGTTATTGAGGCAGTGGTAATGACTATTGCTGTTGGTATTGTTTTAGGGATCCACAAACAGAATAAGTCTTTGGATGTCAGGAAAATCAGGAGCCTGAAAGGTTAATTTATGAATAAGATTTTACTCAGCCCGCCGGTAGCGTTCCTAATTGTGCTGGCATTTTTTTGGCTGCTTTCGTTTCTTTTTGCAAAACTTGCTTTTAAAAAGGAGAAGGTAGCCTCGGGGGCAGGGGAGCCGTATGCCTGCGGGGAAGAAGGTTATAATCCTCTTGCTCAGCCGGATTACACCAATTTCTTTCCGTATGCATTCTTTTTCACGTTAGCACATGTGGCAACATTGATTATTACAACAATTCCCATGGAGACCGTAGCTACTTTTGCCATGGCAGCTTTTTATATCTTAGGAGCAGTAATCGGGTTGTATATTTTGTTGAGGAGGCAGAATTAAATATGGGTGTAGTGCAGAAAATCATTAACTGGTCGCGTTTAAAATCTCCGTGGGTGTTACATTTTAATACCGGAGCCTGCAATGCCTGCGACATAGAAATTATTGCTTCCCTTACCCCGCGTTATGACTTGGAGCGCTTTGGGGTATTGTTAAAAGCTACTCCCCGGCATGCTGATATTCTGCTTTGTTCAGGGCCTGTAACGCGGCAGATAGAGGATAGATTGGTGCGTATTTATGAGCAGATGTCTGAGCCGAAGTTTGTAGTGGCAGTAGGCACTTGCTCGTGCACCGGAGGAGTTTTTAAGGGTTGCTATAATGTTAAGGGCGGGATCAATGCGGTTATCCCGGTGTCTGCTTATATCCCGGGTTGCCCGGCAAGCCCCAAGGCAATTATGGACGGGGTGGTAAAATTGCTGCAGAGCCTTGAGCAGAAAGAAGGTAAATAAATATGGAACAGAATATTATGCAGAATTTGGTTAAAGAATTTAATTTTCTTGAAGGAAATATAACCCAGCCGCGGGAAAGAAGGATCTTTCTGAGAGTGGGGCTTGATAAATTTACAAATGTCTTGGATTATTTAATGAAGCATTTTAATTTTACGCACTTATGCACTATTACAGGGCTGGATGAGGGGGAAAATTTAAGTTTTATTTATCATTTGACCAAAGAAGGCGGAATTCTGATAAATATAAAAGTCAGTGTTCCTAAGGAAAATCCGGTGATTAAAAGCATCATTCCTTATTTTGCAGGAGCTGAGATTTATGAGAGAGAATTGGTGGATTTATTTGGGGCTAAAGTTGAAGGTTTGCCTCAAGGGAACCGTTATCCATTAACTGATGACTGGCCGGTTGGACAATTTCCTTTACGTAAGGATTGGAAACAGGAGATGCTTGATAAGAAAGCAGGTGAAAATGCATAATTCATCAGAAGAATTTAAAATACCCATTGGGCCGCAGCATCCGGCATTAAAAGAGCCTGAAAGTTTTAGCGTGGCCCTGCGTGGCGAGAAGATTTTAGGTGTGGAAATCAGGCTAGGATATAACCATCGTGGTATTGAAAAAGCCTGCGAAGAGCGGACATATATTCAGGATATGTATTTGATTGAGCGAGTCTGCGGGATTTGCTCGCATTCCCACTCTACTTGTTTTGTGCAGGCGGTAGAAGAGATTGCGGGTTTAGCTGTTCCCAGGCGCGCTTTATATATTCGCACGCTTGTAGCTGAACTTGAGCGTATTCACAGCCATCTTTTATGGTTAGGAGTTGCCGGGCATGAAATTGGATTTGATACTTTACTTATGTATACCTGGCGCGACCGGGAAATTGTTATGGATATTCTTGCAGAGCTTACCGGAAACCGGGTTAATTATGGGATAAATACCATCGGAGGAGTCAGGCGAGATATTTCTTCTATTCAGATCCAGGAAACACTTAAGGCCATGGATTTGTTAGAAGAGAGGACCAAATATTATATTGAACTTGGGCTTGGAGAAACTACGCTTATTAAACGTTTGTCGGGAGTAGGCGTTTTGTCATATGATGATGCTTTGCATTTTGACGCGGTTGGCCCGACTGCGCGCGCCTCCGGAGTAAAAAGGGATGTGCGTAAGGATGATCCTTATGCTTCTTACGGAGAAATTTCATTTGATGTGATTACAGATACCGGTGCTGATGTTTACGCAAGGACAATAGTGCGGCTCAAGGAATTGATGGAGGCTTATAAAATTGTGCGTCAGTGCCTGAAGAATTTGCCTGATGGGCCAATTACAGTCAGGGCTCCTCGCAAGATCCCTGTTGGTGAGGCGCTTAGCCGTTATGAGGCTCCGCGAGGAGAAGATGTGCATTATGTTAAGTCTAACGGAACAGAGAGACCAGAAAGAGTGAAAGTGCGCGCGCCTACATTGGCAAATGTTCAGGCGGTAAAGCATATGTTAAAGGATAGATTTTTGGCAGATATGCCGATTGTGATCGCGGCAATTGACCCGTGTTTTTCCTGCACTGACAGGTTGGTGTCTTTAGAGCAGGACAACAGGGGGCAGGAGAATTTAATGACCTGGCAGGCTTTGCATGATTATAGCATTAAATGGCACAGCAAGCGTGGGGTTGATTTTGGAAAGCTTAATAAGAAGTTGCAAGAAAGGTTGAGTAAGTATTAATGTTTAGCGCGATATTTTCAATGATGATTTTCCCGGGATTTTTATTTCTAGCGGTGCTTTCTTTTTTGGGAGAATTTATTGATCGTAAGATCTATGCACGTTTGCAGAACAGGGTCGGCCCTCCGTGGTTTCAGCCGGTGGCAGATTTTATAAAATTATTGGGCAAGCAGGAGATTATTCCTTCAGAGGCTAATCCTACAATGTTTAAAATGGCGCCTTTGTTTGCAGCAGCTTCAGTGGTAACTGCATTTTTCTATATTCCGCTCTGGACGCCGGAGGCATTGTATTCATTTAACGGTGATATTTTAGTTGTGTTGTATCTTTTAACAATTCCCACACTGTCATTTTTTATAGGCGGCTGGTATTCAACATCTTTGTATGCGCGTATCGGGACAGTGCGCTCGCTTACGCAGTTATTTGCTTATGAGGTTCCGCTTTTTATGGGGATCCTTTCCTCGGCGCTTCTTGCCAATACATGGAGCCTGACAAAGATCGCGGAATTTTACGTAATACACCCTTGGTTGTGGTTGATGAATTTAGGAGGATTTGTAATTTCGTTGATTGCCCTATTGGGAAAATTAGAGAAGACGCCTTTTGATATCCCGGAGGCAGAAACCGAGATTGTCGCCGGAGGTTTTACCGAATATAGCGGTAAACTTTTGGCGTTTTTAAAGCTGACATTAAATATTGAAATGATTGTGGGCGCTGCATTGTTGTCGGCGGTGTTTCTGCCGTTTGCTTTGACATATAATTCTTTTCTGGATTTTGTAATATTCTTGGTTAAACTGCTATCTATTATTTTCTTGATTTCTTTGGCGCGCACAATTGTAGCTCGCCTGAGGATTGACCAGATGATTAATTTTTGCTGGAAATACCTGGTGCCGCTTGCCATGATGCAGCTTTTATTAAACTTGGCGGTTAAAGGAGTGATGATTAAATGAGGCCGGGAAAGATGTTAAGAGAGGTTTTGCGCACAGGGATGAAAAAGCCGGTTACAATAATGTACCCGAAAGAAAAATTAGAGCTTCCTGAGCATTATCGCGGCAAGCTTAAATTCCATCCTGAAAAATGCATCGGGTGCAAGCTTTGCATGAAAGACTGTCCGACAAATGCCATTACTATAAATCAGGTAGGTGAGAAGCAGTTTGAAGCAGCGATAGATTTGGGTAAATGTATTTATTGCGCGCAGTGCGTGGATTCCTGTTTAAAGAAAGCGCTGGAATATACAAAAGAAGTGGAATTGGCTCAGCTTGATCCGCAGAAGTTAAAGGTGGTTTTTGGTGCAGAAACTAAAAGCGACGCTAAAAAAACATCTTCGTAGCGCGAAGAAAACAGTTTTCTTGGGAGTTGGTTCAGACTTGCGCGCAGATGATGCAGCAGGGTTAATTGTAACAGGAAATTTATCCCGTCTTTTTAAAAACAATCCTTGCTTTAAAAGTATTTTTGGCTCCACCAGCCCGGAAAATCTCACCGGAGAAATTAAACAGTTTTGCCCTACACACGTTTTAATTATTGATTCCGCCGACCTTGGTAAGAAAGCAGGCTATGCTGAGGTTGTGGATTTGGATAATATCCACGGAACAAATCTTGGCACACACCGCATGTCGCTAAAAGTGATGGCAGATTATCTTACGGCTTGCCTTGGTTGCAAGGTTATTCTTTTGTGTATTCAGCCTAAGACCGTTGCCTTTGGCCTAAAACCATCGCAGGAAATAAAAAAATCTGCGCAACTACTTGCCAAATTGATCAAGGATGTTTTTAGTGCCTAAGAGTGGTTTTTCTCAAAGGATGAGCGAAGAGCAGTGATTATCTGTGAGGCCTTTGTAAACCATTTCAATTTTCTGTAAACAATTGTATAATAACTTAAAACAATTGATTTAGCGGGAGGGAGAATATTATGAAGAATATTAAGCTATTGGTTATGTTATTTTGTGCAGGATTATTATTTACACAGCATGTTTTAGGGCAAGACAATTCAGGTTCTGAGCCGTCTCTGGCGCTTCCTTTTTATGCAGGTGTTGTTGACTATGTGAAACCGCGGAATACCGGGAAGGGTCTGAGGGCGGAAATTTATATTTTAGATGATAACGGGAATAGGATCAGGTTTCTGATTGATTATGGAGCGAATATAATTGGCAAAGATAATAAGCAAATCAGCATAGATGAAATAAAACAGAATAATAAAGTTAAGATTTACTTTATAACTAATAGCATTGGTGTTCGTGTGGCTAAGTTGATTGTTTTAGTTAAAGATAAGGACAAAACAGCTTCTCCTGAACAGTAGCCGGTCACAGGGAGAAATTTAAGTTTTATTTCATGCCTGGTTGTGGTAAAATTATTACTCTTGTGTAAAGGATCATTGCGCCCATAGCTCAATTGGATAGAGCATCAGCCTACGGAGCTGGTTGTTGCAGGTTCGATTCCTGCTGGGCGCATTAATTTCAAATAAAATAGGCCTGCATTGTGTTAAAGAAACATCAATTATATATGTCCGAAGCGCTTAAAGAGGCGCAAAAGGCATTTGAAGAAGATGAAGTGCCGGTAGGGGCTGTGGTTGTGCATGAAGGGAGGATTATTGCCCGCGGGCATAATCAGGTAGAGCGGCTTAAAGATCCGACTGCACACGCTGAGATGCTGGCCTTGACTTCTGCAGCTAATTATTTGGATTGCAAGTGGTTGAATGGGGCATCTTTGTATGTTACTATTGAACCATGTAGCATGTGCGCTGGCGCTCTTGTGTTAGCAAGGGTAAAAGATATTATTTATGGCGCAAAAGACCCCAAGACCGGCGCCTGCGGGTCAGTGGTAAATATTGCAAATCACAAAAAACTTAACCACCGTGTAAAGGTTTCAGGCGGTGTGTTAAAAGATGAGTGCAGCTCTTTGCTAAAGGAATTCTTTTCCCGTAAGCGTCTTTCTCATGGTGCGGGATCCCGCCCGTTATTAAATAGTTGAGCGGGAAAGAAGAATTAATTTTGACATAAATTATTTTAGGCACTTTCGTCGCGGGTTTCATTAATGAAACCCGTTTCTCAAGTGCCAAAAAATTTTTACATTAAAAATTTTTCGGAGAGGTGGCTGAGTGGTCGAAAGCAACTCACTGCTAATGAGTTGACCTGGGAAACTGGGTCCCTGGGTTCAAATCCCAGCCTCTCCGTAGTTTTGCTGGATAAATCCAGCAAAACTACGGCACCAAAACAATGTGTTTTGGTGCCTTCGTGGAAAAGCTTTTACTTAGCCAGTGCCTTATGTGACAAGGGCTGTAGCGAGCGAAGTGCCTGCTTCAACTTCGCTAGATAAATCCAGCAAAACTACGGCAGCAAAACAATGTATCTTTAGAGAGGGGGCGTTTCTATTTATTCTTGGCACAAGACAAGAAATTAGAAACGTCCCTAATTATTTTATAATGAATGCAAAAATTAATATAAAATTATTGATTACTGCTTTTATCTGTTGTTTGGTTGTGCTGTATTTTCTTAATTCTTACCGCCAAAAACAGGTTTTGTTAAAGATTATTGAGCGTTTAAGCGCTGATTCAAGGGCTGCCGAGGTTTTGGTTACTGACGTAAGGTTTGATCCTCAGTTACAAAAAACATATACCACTATTAAATTTCTGGAATATGATACAAAATTAAATCCCCTGCCTGCCAAATATTTTACCTTTTCAGGAAATATTATTCAGTTTCAATCAATGGTAATCAGGTTTGACGATCTGTATGTAAAAAGGGGAGATTCTTTAAGGGGAAAAAGCGCGTATATTTTTATGAAGGCATTTGTGCTTTCTGATCATAGTGTAGAGGTGTTTGAAATTAATAAAGCAAACAGTATTCCTTCTGGATATAAAATTGAAGGGCCTGTAAGTAGGTTTGAAAATAAGTTTTGGGAGAAGTTTTGGCAATATGCTTTGGAACCTAAAGAAGCCAGTAAGCTTGGAATTAAAAACGCCCAAATAGAGGCTCCGGGAACAAAGTTTATTCCCGGAATGCTTTATACCATTAAAATTGAGCATGATGGCGGCCTGCGCATTGACGCGCAGCCCTTGCCGAAGATTTTAAAAGGTGAGACGATTAAGGTATTGCAATATCAGTAAAATGCGCTAAAATGAAATAAGATAATTATGCATAATAAGTGGTCTGGAAATGAAAAGACATTTCTAGAGGGAACATTGATGGTCGGGCCGCCAATCTAAATATTTAGTTGGCGGTTTTTGGTTTTAAGATGGCATAAGGGAGGCAAAGAGAATGAAAAGAGTCCTTTTATTTATTTTACCGATTTTAATTATTATTTCGGTAGTTTTTACGGTATCCGGTATTGTCCAGGTGCGTTTTACGCAGGATAAATTAATGGATGATCTAAAAAGAAAGGCCAAGACAGTTAATGAGAGCCTTGAGTTGTCTGCGCGATACATCCTTGTTAATAATGATCTAAAATCAGCCAATCGTTTGGTGGAGATCTTTCAAAGAAAAGAAAGGCTCCAGGGTTGTGCAATCTATGACAAAGACGGGCAGATTTTGGCAATCACAGAGCGTTTCTCTGACTGGAGCCAGAAAGACAAGCCGTATATTAAGGACATGCTTATAAATAAGAATCCCCGCGGAGAGCTTGAAAGTTTCAGGGAATATACTGTTTATAGTTATGTGCAGCCAGTCTTGGATGATGATAACAATGTTTTAGGGTTAGTGGAGGTCCTTTATGATACCTCCTATATGTTTAATACTTTAACCGAGTTATGGAAGAAGATCAGTGTAACGTTAATTATTTTAATTTTGTTAATTACGATAATTGCTTTTTTGATTCAGCGTCAGATATTTATTTTACCGGTACGCAGGTTAACGCAATGGTTCAGCCATTTTCAGCGGGGCGAGACGGATAAGCTGAGGCCGTTTAAGGAAGAAGGAGAATTTGGGAAGCTTATTAGTGAAGTTGAGCAGGTCGCTTTGGGGCTTAGGGTGGCCCGTAAAGCAGTTTCAGATGAGGCGCATGTTAGAATACAAAAAGAAGAGGTTTGGACTGAGGCGAAGCTCCGTGATTTAATCCATGCAAAATTGGGGGAGAACGCGTTTTTTGTTGTTTCTAACAGAGAGCCGTATCTTCATATAATAGATGAAAATACAGGTGTTCCAAAATGCGTGCGCCCTGCAAGCGGAGTAGTTACGGCAATAGACCCGATTTTACGGGCATGCGGCGGTACTTGGGTTGCCCACGGGAGCGCAAATGCCGACAGGCAATTTGTAAATTCAAAGAACAAATTGGGTGTGCCTCCGGGTGAAGACCGCTATATCCTTAAAAGAGTATGGCTTACAAAAGAAGAAGAGGATGGGTATTACTACGGCTTTTCAAACGAGGGCTTATGGCCTCTTTGCCACGTTACTCATACGCGCCCAATTTTCAGGGAAACAGACTGGCAGATGTATAAAAAAGTAAACCAGAAATTTGCGGATAGCATTCTGGAAGAACTGCCGGCAAAAAACCCTTTTGTTTTTATCCAGGATTACCATTTTACTCTTCTTGCAAAAATGATTAAGGAAAAAAGGCCTGATGCAATAGTTGCCATATTTTGGCATATTCCCTGGCCTAACCCTGAGGTTTTTGCGATTTGCCCTTACCAGCATGAGATCCTTGAAGGAATGCTGGCTTGTGATTTAATCGGTTTTCATCTTCAGTTTCATTGCAATAATTTTCTTGATACTGCCAATCGCCTGGTTGAGTGCCGTGTTGATACTGAAAAATTCAGTATTGTCAGGGCAAATAAAGAGACGTTTGTCAGGGCTTTCCCAATCAGCGTTGATGGCTATATCGGAGGGAATATTCTTAAGATTGATCCTGAACAGATAAAAAAAATCCGCAAAGAATACAATTTGGAAGATAAAGTAGTTGCTTTGGGAGTTGATAGAATTGATTATACCAAGGGTATTATTGAGAGGATAATGGCAATAGACAGGTTTCTTGAGAAGTACCCCCAGTATAGAAATAAATTTGTTTTTGTCCAATTGGCAGCTCCCAGCAGGACGCATATTAAGCGTTATCATGAACTTATTGCAGAGATTGATGAATTAGTGGAAAAGAAAAACTGGAAGTATTCTGACGGGGTCTGGAACCCGATCGTTTATTTAAAACGCCACTTTTCCCCGGAGGAAATCGTACCTTATTATTCCTTGGCTGACCTGTGTATTGTGAGCTCTTTGCACGACGGGATGAACCTGGTTGCAAAGGAATATGTTTCATCAAAGAACGATTTAAGCGGCACTCTGATATTAAGCCGTTTTACAGGGGCATCTCGGGAGTTAACGGATGCAATACAAATAAACCCGTATTCTATTGAAGAATTTTCAGATGCGATAAAATTCGCCATTGAAATGCCGGTTGAAGAAAAAAGAAAGCGGATGGAGAACATGAGAAATATCGTTAAGGAAAATAATGTCTACCGTTGGGCGGGGAAGATCATAACAGAGCTGTCTGCATTAAAGAAAGAAGCAGGGTAGGGTTAATGGAGTATGTGTTTAGTAAACATAGCTTGTTGCTGAAAAAGATAAAGTCCGTGCCGATATTTTTATTTTTGGATTTTGATGGTACGTTAGCTGAAATAGTTGCCCTTCCGTCAAAGGCAAGGCTTGCTAAAAAGACAAAAGAATTGTTGGACAGGCTTGCCCTAAAGAAAGATTTTAAAATAGCTGTTATAAGTGGAAGAAGCCTCAAGGATATAAAAAAAAGAGTCGGGATCAAAAATATAATTTACGCAGGAAATCACGGTTTAGAAATTGAGGGCCCGAAGATTAAATACATTTTTTCGGTTGCCGGGCAATATCGGAAGCTCCTATTAAAAATAAAAAGTGATTTAGAAGAAAGGCTCTCTAAATTTAAGGGAGTTTTGATAGAAGACAAAGGCTTGTCATTGAGCCTGCATTTTAGGATGATTCATAAAGAACTCGTTTCAAAAATAAAAACTATTTTTCATGAAGCAACTATAACTTATAATGTAAAGGGGCAGATAAAGGTCAGCCCGGGTAAAAAGGTTTTAGAAATCAGGCCGAATGTAGATTGGGATAAAGGAAAAGTTGTTTTATGGCTTTTGGCCAGGCAAGTATTTAGTTTAAAAGGAAAACCGGTTGTTCCTGTTTATATAGGGGATGACCTTACTGACGAAGACGCGTTCCGGGCGCTGAAAAATAAGGGCATCACGATAGCAATTGGCAGGAAGAAACGCTCTTTTGCCGATTATTATCTTTTAAATAGCAGGGAAGTTCCGATTCTGCTTAAGAAAATTTTACTGCAACAGGGGTAACGCAGTATGCCAACTATTAAGAGAGCAAGCGAACCGTTTAGATTTTGCACAAGGCTGCACTTGTCTGAGTTGACCGGGCTAAGGGCCAGCACTTTGGGGCAGTTTTTGGCGCTTATCAAAGAAGTTCCCGGTTCATGTATTTATCATCATACCCACAGGTTCCTGCAGCAGCATCAATTTCTTTCCCCTGAGCCGCCAAATGATTTTGCTTATTGGGTTACTGACGTGCTCGGAGAAGATGAACTTGGGGAAAAGCTGGCGAGTATTGATACTATGCAGTTTTCTACGATACGCAGTTTACGTGAGAAAATTGCTCAAACCATTGAAAAATATCTTGATGAAAGCGCTTTTGCAAAGCTCAAGTTTGCCCGCTTAGGAGAAGAATTCTATTTTATTAAATCAGTTAGTTTTGTCTTGCCGACATCGTATGTTGCTTATGACTTAAGTGAGTTCGTGAATGTGCTTAAGAAAATAACCATGGATTCAATTTATTTTCATTTCTTTGAAGCGCGCCTAAGGCTTGAGAAACCAACGAATGACTTTTCATTGTGGATAGGAAGTTCCTTGCATGATAAGGAACTGGCGGATAATATCTCCAACTTTGACCCTTACACGCGCACATTAGAAGATTTAAGGGAAACTATTATAGAAATAATTGAAGAGAGGATATCAGAATAGATGGTAAATATAGAAGATTATATCCCGTTAGTCGGCCAGTCTGTTATTGATGATTTAAGGCTTCTGGGAGAGAGATTAAAAGGCAAGGTTATTCAACATATAAATTCTACTCCCATGGGAGGGGGTGTTGCTGAAATATTGAACCGTATGGTTCCTCTATTAAAGGACCTGGGCGTAGATACAAAATGGGATGTAATAAAAGGCGGTGAGAGTTTTTTTGATGTTACAAAGAAATTTCATAATGTTCTGCATGGCCGTTCCGGTGAGGTTACTAAAAACGATTTTGATATATTTTTAGAGACAAGTGAAGAAAATATTAAAAACCTTGATACCTATGGGGACATAGTTTTTATCCATGACCCGCAGCCAATAGCATTGGTGAAGAAAAGAAGCAATAACAAATGGCTCTGGCGGTGCCATATTGATGTTTCTAATCCCAATGAAAAAGTCTGGGATTTTCTTTTGGATTTTATAATTAAATATGATTCCGCGGTATTTTCTGCTCCAAGTTTTTCAAGGAAGCTGCCAATCAGGCAGTTTTTGATCCCTCCCTCCATTGACCCTTTAAGCGATAAGAACAAGGAATTGCCGCAGGAAATGATAGATTCTGTTTTGCGAAAGAATAATATCAAAAAGGACAAGCCGATTATTACCCAGATATCGCGCTTTGACCGTTTAAAGGATCCTGTGGGGGTGGTTGAAGCGTATAAGCAGGTAAAAAGATATATTAACTGTCAATTAATATTGGCAGGCGGAACTGCAGAAGATGACCCTGAGGGGTTTAAAGTGTTGTCTGAGGTTAAAGAAAGTGCAAATAATGATCCGGATATTCATATTCTTTTATTGCCTCATGATGATATAGCGGTGAATGCGTTGCAAAGGGCCTCAGATGTGGTTGTGCAAAAGTCTCTTAAGGAAGGTTTTGGCTTGACGGTGGCAGAAGCTTTATGGAAGGCAAAGCCGGTTGTGGCTTCAAATGTTGGAGGAATACCGTTACAGATAAAACATAAATATTCAGGATTGCTTTGTCATTCTGTTGAAGGGGCAAGCTTTGCAATCAAGCAGCTTCTAACTAGCCCTGAATATGCAAAGAAACTGGGAGAAAATGGCAGAGAGCACATAAGAAATAACTTTTTGATTACGCGGCACCTGCGCGATTATATGCTTTTGTTTCTTTCGTTGTATCATGCGGAAGATATTGTGTATTTATAACACAGTTCAGCGATTGTTTAATCTTTGGCCTTGGTTTATGCCGTTGTTTAAAGCAGAAAGGAAGCGTGTATATGTTAGACAAGATCCTTAAGCATAAATATTTTTATCATATTGTGGCGGCGTTAATCGTAATCGTTGTAACAATTTATTTTATTGTTTTTAGCGGGACATCTAATTAGTTTAGATAGATTGTTTGTAATTTTATAGGTTTTCTATCATGGTTCAAAAAGCATCAAAAGAAACTCTCCCTTGTATTTATGTCACCGAGGCATCTGCAGGAAGCGGAAAGACGTATGCCTTAGCTAAAAGGTATATCAAGCTTTTAATTAATCCTTCTTTAGCTGCGCAGGAAATCCCCCTTGAGACAATCCTTGCCATTACCTTTACCAATAAAGCCGCCCTTGAAATGAAGGAGAGGATCCTTGATTTCTTAAAAAAAATCGCCCTTGATAAATTTAAAAGCCTTGAAGAGAAAAATGAAGTAATTGAATTCCTGGGCGTGCCCGAGGATGCCGCGTGCAAAAAAGCTTTCCGGATCATGGATACACTCTTGTCTAACTATCAGTTTTTTCAGGTTCAGACTATTGATAGTTTTATTAATGCCATATTATCCGGATGCGCCTTTAAACTTGATTTATCCGCCGGCTTTAAGACGCAAACCGAGTATAAGGAATATCTGGAGTACAGCCTTGATAAATTGATTGATAAAGCAGGTTCTGATAAAGATGCCTTGGAATTATTCCGGGGGTTTTTGAAACAATATCTTTATATTGAAAATAAAGAAGGCTGGTTTCCCAAGAAAGACATTGCTACTATTATTGCCGGCTTATATTCCCGCAGCAATAAATACCACGGTAAATTTATCCGCAGCAACATTGAAATCAAAGATTTTATCATGCGAAGAAACGAGGTAATTGAATTAATTGTAAGACTTAGCCAAAATGTTCCGGAAGGCGCAGATAAGAGGTTTGCTGGTTACCTGTCGGATTTTCCAAATGAAGACAAAGAAAAATTTGATATCACAAAGCTGTCTAATTATTTTAACCGGGAGTCATTTCCTTTGAATAAAGGATATAGCCTTTCTGAGGAAATTGAATTGCTTTGGAACCGGATAAGAACAGGATTAAAACAGCTTTGTGAATTGGAGGCTTTGTTTAAATTTAATTATTATATTGATATCTTTAACCGCGTGCTTGATGATTTAAAGATAAAGTCTTCTAAGGACGATGTTTTATTCCTGGAGGAATTAAATAAAAAGGCGCGTATTTTATTTGATGAGAAATCGCTGGAACTTCCTGAGCTTTATCTTCGCCTTGCCACGCGCTTCAGGCATTTCTTGCTGGATGAATTTCAGGATACGAGCCTGTTGCAATGGGAGAATCTGAAGACGATGGTTGATGAGGCGCTTGCCGGAGCAGGATCGCTTTTTTATGTCGGTGACAAGAAACAGGCTATTTACCGGTTTAGAGGAGGAGAGGTCTCTTTAATTGATACTGTAAAAGAGCAGTTTAAAGGGTATCTAATAATTAGCGATGTTTTGCAAAAAAACTTCCGCAGTGCAGGAAATATTGTTGAATTTAACAATGCAGTGTTTTCAGAGGAGAATTTATCGCGTTTTTTAAGTAAAGAAGAAATTAAAAAAGAATTATCCGAATCTTGTGCAGAAGAAATAATGCGTATTTTTAAGGGCGCTAAACAAGAGGTTGTTATTCATAAATCCGGCGGCTACATTAAGTCTGAATTTCTTAATTATAAGAATGAAGACGAGAGAAATGGCGCGCTTAAAGAGAAGCTGCTTTTCCAGATCCAGGATTTAAGAGAAAGATTTCCTGCTAAAGATATCGGCATTTTAACTCGCACCAATGATGATGTGCAATTAGTAACGTCCTGGCTTCTGGAGAAAAATATCCCAGTTGAATCTGAAAAGACGCTTAATATCCGCGAGAATTCTTACATCAAAGAGCTGGTGTCTTTTTTAAAGTTTCTTAATTCTCCGATTGACGATCTTTCGTTTGCCTCTTTTATTATGGGGGATATTTTTTGCCGTGCTTCAGGAATATCGCAGGATAAAATCCGAGACTTTATCTTTGAGCTCAATCATGACGCAGAAGATAAGAGTTATCTTTACCGTAAATTTCAGAAGGAATTTCCTGAAGCCTGGGATAACCTTTTTAAAGATTTCTTTCGCAAAGCGGGGTTTGTCCCTCTTTATGAATTTGTGGTTACTATTTACGGTAAGTTTTCAATTCTTGGTAATTTTCCCTCTTATCAGGGGTTTTTTATGCGTTTTCTGGAATTAATCAAGGAACAGGAGGAGGAAAATCCGGGTGTTTCTGATTTTCTTGGGTTTTTTGATAATGCCAGAGACGAAGACTTGTTTGTTAATGTCACCAGTGAAGAATCAGTAAGGGTGATGACAATCCATAAATCAAAGGGCCTTGAGTTTTCTGCGGTGGTAATACCTTTTCTTGAAATGGATATTAAGCTTGATTCGGATATAGTGGATTCTGATGACGGCGAGCTAAAACTGCTTTATGTTAAACAGAGATTCGGGGATTTTTCTGATGGCCTCAGGGAAATTATAAGAAAAGAATACCTAAAGTCTTTTATTGATGAATTAAACAGTGTTTATGTGGCTCTTACCCGCTCTCGTGATGAGTTATATATTTATGTTTCTCCCCGGATAGGGAATAAACTGAATTTTGCAAGTTTGATCTTTGAGCAAAACGATTTTGAGATAGGAGAAAAGTTAAGTTCTATCAAAAAAGGCAAGCTTAAAGATCTGTCTAATTTTGAAATACCGGTTTGCGCTTATAAGGACTGGATACATTTTCTGCATGATGAGTTTATTGATGAAACTGTCCTTGTGCAAAGAGAGAAGATATTAAAAGGGGATGTCTTGCATTTTGTGTTGTCAAATATCGGGAATCTTCATAATCAGGATGAGGACTTGGTGATTAATAATGCTTTCAAACAGGCAAGGAAAAGATTCCCTCATTTTACTGATTTTTCCGCTTGCGAAAAAACTGCACGTAGTTTATTGAAAGATAAAGCCTTTTCGGAATATTTTTACCTTAAAGATGCAGAAGTTTATCAGGAAAAAGAGATTGTTTCCCGGCAAGGCCAGACAAAAAGAATAGACCGGCTGATCGTAAAAAAAGATGAGGTGGTCATTATTGATTATAAGAGCGCAAAAGTTGCGGATGATACCTATCAGAAACAGGTAAAAGAGTATGTCGGCATTATCAAGGAAATTTATCCTAAGTCAGAAGTAAAGGGAATTTTGATTTATCTTGATGATTTAACTAAAATTGAGGTCGGAGTTTAAGTGGACAAAATAATTACTTATAAGCTATCAGATAATTTTATAGAAAAGCTTTGCGGCTTTGCCAAGGAGAACTTTATCGGCAAGGGCAGGGATATCTCAAGGGTTTGTTTTGTTTTCGGCGGCAGGCGGCCGGGGCTTTTTTTAAAAAGGCAGTTAGGGCAGGTTTTTAATAAAGGTTTTATTTCACCGGCATTTTTTTCTATTGATGAATTTGTGCAGTACATTTTGGAGAAAAAATCTGCCTGCGGTAAGATCTCTGATTTAGAGGCTGCCTTTATGATTTATAAACTTGCGCAGGAAATTGCCCCGGATATTTTAAAAGAGAGGGAAAGCTTTGCGCGGTTTCTGCCGTGGGCGAGAGAGGTGCTTTCTTTTATTGAACAACTTGACCTGGAAAATATCCCTTATCAGCCGCTTAAAAACGTAGAATTTAAAGCTGCAATCGGGTTTGATGTGCCGGAAAATATTAACTGCTTGTTAGAAAGCATTATTGCTATTAGGCAGGAATTTCACGCCCGGCAGATTGAAAAGAAATTATACTCACGCGGATTAAGCTATTTATTAGCTTCAAAATATATCTCTGAAGTTGATTTTGCGGAGTTTGACCGGATTTGTTTCTGTGGATTCTTTTATTTGCATAAAACCGAGAAAGCAATTGTTAAGGCCCTGTTGGATGCCGGGAAAGCTACTTGTTTTTTTCAGGGGGATAGCAGCGAGTGGCCGGTCCTGGAAAATTTGTATAAAGAGATTGCTCTTCCTGTCAGCTTGAGTTCTGCAGATCAGGCGCAGCACACTAAAAGCCACGCTCCAAAGATTTCTATTCAAACCGGTTTTGACGTGCATTCTGAGGTTGGCCTTGCCCGCGAGGCGCTGAAGAAAATTAATAATTTGGATGATACGGTAATTGTATTGCCTCAGCCTGACAATTTAATCCCTTTGTTATCTGAAGTGGCATCATATACGGATAATTTTAATGTTTCTATGGGGTATCCTCTAAAAAGAAGCGCTTTGTATTCGCTGTTTGAGTGTGTTTTTAATGCGCAGGAAACTAAAAAAGATGGGCAGTATTATACAAAAGATTACCTGAAATTATTGGCGCATCCTCTGGTGAAAAATTTGCGTCTGTTTGGAGAGGCTTCTGTTACCAGGGTTTTGGTGCATAAAATAGAAGAAGTGCTTATTGGGGCAGAAAAGACTTCTTTAGGCGGGAGCTTGTTTGTAAAACTTTCTGAGATTGAAAAACTGCGCGAGCTTTATGATTTGGCGCTTGTTACCATGAAAAGCATGGAGATTGAGGTTACCTTTGATGAGCTAAAAAGCACCGTAGAAAAATTACACGGGTTATTATTCGGTTTATGGGAGAATCTCGGTAATTTTTACGAATTTTCTTTAAGCTTGGAAGAGTTTATGAAGTGCTTGGTTGAAAAAAGCCATTTGGCAGCGTATCCATTGAACCTTAAAATGGCCGAGAAGATATTTGAGATTAAAGAGGAATTGTTTAATTCCGGTTTTAACCGCGAGCCATTTAGCAAGGAGGAAATCTTTAAGATTTTTGATAATAAAATAGATGCCGAGTTGATTTCTTTCTCAGGGTCTCCTTTAAAGGGCTTGCAAGTCCTCGGTTTATTTGAAACCAGGGTTTTAAGTTTTGAAAATGTAATAATCCTGGATGTTAATGAAGCAGTGCTTCCCAGCATGAAAATATATGAGCCGCTTATTCCGCGCGAGGTAATGATTGGTTTAGGGATAAACCGCCTTGAAAAGGAAGAAGAGATCCAGCGTTATCAGTTTAGGCGGCTGATTTCCGGGGCAAAGACAGTGCATTTAATTTATCAGAAGCGGCCGGATAAAGAAAAGAGCCGTTTTATTGAAGAGCTGATCTGGCAGGAGCAGAAGAATAAAAATTCCCTTGAGGTTGTTTCAATCCCGCAGGCAAGTTTTAAGGTTGAGGTTTTGCCGAAAACATTGGAGATAAAGAAAGACTCAAAAATTATTAGCCATCTAAAGGGTCTGCGTTATTCTGCTTCAAGCCTTAATACATACCTTGCTTGCCCTCTTAAATTTTATTATCACTATTGTTTAGGATTAGAAGAAAAAGATGAATTGTCTGATGAGCCGGAGGCAGTGGATATCGGCAACTTTCTGCATGACCTATTGGAAGAAACTTTTAGCCAGTTTTTAAACAAAAAGCCAAGTTTTGACAAAAGATTTAGGGATAATTTCTTTAACAGCCTCAATGAAAAATTTGAAACTGATTTTACGCGTAAAATGAAATCTGATTCGTTTTTAATTAAGGCAGTGCTTGATTACCGGATGGATAAATTTATCAAGAATGAAGAGGAGCGTGATGTTGAGGAATTGATTTGTGTTGAAGAGCGTTTTGACGCCCAGATAAACCTGTCGGGCCGTGATTACAAATTTACAGCCAAGGTTGACCGTATTGACCGCTTAAGCGAGAAAAGTTTTTTGATACTTGATTATAAAACCGGGTATACCCGTGAAGTCCTTCCTCTTGATGCGGAGAAAATTGAAAAAGCTGGATTTACAAGAGAAAAATTGAAGAATACTTTGAAATCATTTCAGCTTCCTTTGTATCTTTATCTGGTTTCCTGCGATAAGCGTTTTCAGGAAGCGAAGCTTAATGCAGGGTTGTATTCTTTAAAGAATTTGACCCTTGAAAGGCTTTTTAGAAAAGAAGAACAGTTTTCAAGCAGGGAGAAAATAATGGAGATTTACCTTAAGGCAATGGATGCTGTGTTGAGTGAGATTATTAATCCGGAGGTTTGTTTTAAGGCGGATGAAACTAATCCCCGTTACTGCCGCCATTGCCCGTTTTTTTATTTGTGCAGGTAAAAACTAAAAGGAGACAAAATGTACCAGGTAGACATAACCAGCAATAGTGATTATTTATTTAATGTGAAATCAAAAGATTATGAATTTGTTGTAGATGTAAACGGAAAAGGCGTAACGCCTCCTGATGCGTTTCTTGCAAGTTTAGGGACTTGTATCGGGGTTTATGTGCGTAAATACGCCGAGGGAGCAAAGCTTAATCTTGGTAAGTTTATTATCAGCGTAGAGGCAGATTTAAGCAAAGAAGCGCCGGTTTGTTTCAGGAAGATTAATATTCAGGTGGACTTAAATGGCGTAGTGCTTGATGAGCGTAGGTTAAAGGCCCTGCATGAATTTGTAAAGAATTGCCCTGTGCATAATACTATTAAAAATAATCCTGAGGTGGAAATTAAAATAAGGTGATATAAATCAGGCGCGTGCCGCCTAAAAATACCTTACTTTTTAGCCTCAACTCTGTTATAATTAAGCTATGTCTTATACAGTTTTTGCCTTAAAATGGCGCCCGAAAAACTTTGATGAAGTTGTCGGGCAAATTCATGTCACCGGTGTTTTAAAAAATGCCATCCAGAAGAACCGCTTGGCGCATGCCTACCTGTTTGCCGGGCCGCGCGGAGTGGGCAAGACTTCCTGCGCCAGGATACTGGCTAAATCGCTTAATTGCAAGGACGGCCTATTAGCAAATCCTTGTCAGCAATGCGCATCCTGTAAGGAAATCAGTGAAGGCCGCAGCCTTGATGTGATTGAAATTGACGGCGCTTCAAACCGCGGGATTGATGAAATCAGGGTCTTGCGGGAAAATGTTAAATTTGCTCCTACCTCGGGTAAGTTCAAGATCTATATTATTGATGAAGTGCATATGCTTACAACAGAGGCATTTAACGCGCTTTTAAAGACACTTGAGGAGCCGCCGGAGTTTGTTAAATTTATTTTTGCCACCACTAATCCAAACAAGGTCCTTCCGACAATACTTTCGCGTTGCCAGCGTTTTGATTTTCGCAGGATCACTGCCCGTGAAATAGCGTCTCAGCTTGAGCGTATTGTTACGGCTGAGAAAATAAATGTGGATAAAGAGGTTTTATTCGCCATTGCTAAATCTAGCGACGGCTCTTTAAGGGATGCTGAGTCAGTTTTGGACCAGCTGGTTTCATTTTCCCAGCAGAAAATTTCTTTAAAAGACGTAATTTCCGTGCTGGGGTTGGTTGAGCAGGAAGTTCTCTTTGAGATTACAGAACGGATCATTAAACATGACCCGCAGGCAGCGTTAGCGTTATTAAATAAATTAATTGACGAGGGAAAAGATATAAATGTTTTTTTGACGAATTTAATTGAGCATTTTCGCAACCTTATGATTGCCAAGGTTAGTAAGGCTGATGCAAAACTTATTGATTTACCTGAAGATATATGTGTAAAACTTTTAGAGCAAAGCCGGGCTCTTAGCCTGGATGAGATATTTAGCGCGTTTAATATTTTAGCTAATACTCAGGACATGGCGAGGCGTTTTGATTCCCTACGTATCGGGTTGGAGGTAAACCTGGTCCGTTTGAGCTGTGAAAAAAAGCCACAAGCTAATATTGCTGCTCCTGTGTTGCAAAAAAACACAGAGCGTCCCATGCAGCCGCCTGCGGAGAAATCAGAAAAACAGCATATAGATAAAAGAAATGTTGTTCTTCCGCAAAAAGAATCCACTGCTATCAAGCCCCGGAAAGATGCTCCTATAGAAGACTCTGCGGCTGATGCTGATGTAAATATAACCCTTGAAGAAATAAGGGCGGGTTGGAAAAGTATTGTATCAGGGCTTAGTACTATAAAAATGTCAGTGGCGACTTATTTAGATGAGGGGCAGCCAATGAAATTAAAGGGAGCAACCTTAACTGTGAGCTTCCCGATGAACTGCTCCTTGCATAAAGAGGCGCTTGAATCAAAAGATAACCGCGCTATAATTGAAAAGGCGCTTTTTGATATTTTAAAGTCCAGGCTGCGCGTTAATTTTAATCTTTCCGACGAGGTAGTGCAGGAAGAAGAAGGGTTGAATCATCCTTTTGTTAAATCCGCCCTTGATATGTTTAATGGCAGAGTGGTGAAAGAAGACAGGTAATGGCAAATTATACTGAATCCATAGAGAAATTAATTGAATGCCTTGTAAGGCTTCCGGGTATTGGAAGGCGCAGTGCCGAGCGGATTGTGAACCATATTTTAGGAGCTTCAAATCAGGAAGCTAAGGATTTGTCTGAGTCAATTGCGCGCGTAAAAGAAAATGTGCGTTTTTGCTCAATCTGCAATAATTTAAGCGAGGAAGAAACCTGCAGGATCTGCTCTGATATCCGACGGAATAAAGATGTTGTTTGTATAGTTGAGAAAACAAGTGATGTTGCCGCCATTGAGAAAGCAGGGACATATCATGGGGTGTATCATGTGTTGTTAGGGTCAATTTCTCCATTAGAGGGAAAGGGCCCGGGTGATTTAAAGATTGACGGGCTGATGAACAGGATCAAACAAAATAATATTAAAGAAATTATCATCGCTACCGACGCGGACACTGAGGGCGAAACCACAGCAATCTATTTAACAAAGCTTATTAAACCGACCGGAGTGTCTTTGAGCCGCATTGGCCTTGGGATACCGGTTGGCTCTAATCTTGAGTACGCAGATTCCACGACTCTCTCTAAGTCTCTTGAAGCCCGCCGAGCGCTATAATCTATGATCAGTATATCTAATGTTTCAAAAAATTACGGTAAGAAAACCCTCTTTGAAGGAATATCGCTGAGTATTAATCAAGGAGAAAAAATTGGCTTGATCGGCCCTAACGGGTCTGGCAAGAGTACTTTATTTTCTTTGATCCTTGGCGAACTTGAGCCATCCTCTGGAGAAATTAAAATAAATAAAAATACGCATATCGGTTATCTCGCCCAGGAGTCAAAATTCCACTCAGAGCGCACGGTGCTCTCGGAGTTGACCGAAGGAGATGAGAGGATATTGCGCCTTAAGCAGGAAAAAGAGAAACTTGAAGAGAAAAATGAGGCGGCAAGCCACAGGTATGGCGAGGCTTTACATGAGCTGGAAATATTGGGATTCTTTGAGCTTGAACACAAAGCAAAAAAGATTCTTGCCGGGCTTGGCTTTAAGGAAAAAGATTTTAACCGCCCGATTACCCAGCTAAGCGGCGGATGGCAGATGCGCACTTTGTTGGCAAAGCTTTTGACATTTCAGTATGATTTGCTTCTTTTAGATGAGCCAACAAACTACTTGGACCTTAATGCAGCATTGTGGCTTAAGGATTATCTGGCTTCTTTTGACGGCACATTTATCATGATTTCCCATGACAAGGCTTATTTGACAGAAGTTACTAATTATACTTTGATCCTTGAGCACGGTAAGATCTTTAAAGTGCGGGGTAATTACGAACATTATGAAGAAGTCAAGCAAGAAAGGCGTATTCACTTAGAAAAACAGTTTAAAGAGCAGGAAAAAAAGAGAGAGCAACTTGAAGAGTTTGTAGCGCGTTTTCACGCCCAGCCAAATAAGTCTGCTGCGGTGCGCTCCAAGCGCACAGCCCTTGAGCGGCTTGAGAAAGAGGCAGTGGAACTTCCGCCGGATACGCGGGAAAGCATTAAAAGTTTTCATTTTCCTCCGACAAGAAGAAGCGGGCACAGAGTGATGCAGCTTGAGAAAATTTCTAAAAGTTACGGCGAGATCCAGGTTTATAAGGATTTTGATTTTGAGATTACTCAGGGTGAGAAAGCGGTTTTAGCCGGAGAAAACGGCGCCGGTAAATCTACGCTTTTAAAGATTATGGCAGGCGTGGTGGATATTGATTGCGGTAACCGCATTGCCGGGCACAATGTTGATACAGGATATTTTTCACAGACACGGCTTGATGTGTTAAGCCCTGAAAATACGGTTTTACGCGAGGCATACTCTGCTGCACCTGGTTATATGTCTGAAGAAACTATCCGCACAGTTTTAGGGGCGTTTTTATTTACCGGAGATGATGCAGATAAAAAGGTCAAGGTATTATCCGGCGGTGAGAAAAGCCGTTTAATTTTGGCAAAGCTTTTGATTAATCCCCCGAATTTCTTATTATTGGATGAACCGACAACACATCTTGATGTGGATGCGGTTGAGGCCTTAGTTAGGGCCTTGAATGAATATGAGGGGACAGTTGTTTTTATCAGCCATGATATTTATTTTGTGCGCCAGGTGGCAAATGTTGTTTATGAGGTTAAAAGCGGCAATGTGCGCAAGTTTCCCGGGGCATTTGATTATTACCTTGAGGCAAGAGACAGGCAGGAAGCTGTCTCTCTCCGTTCAAAACCAAAAGCTGACCCTGTAAAGTTAAGAATAGAAGAAGAAAGACACAGGAAAAGAGAAGAAGAAAGAAAGATTAAAGATGAAGAGAAGAAGCGTAAAGCCAGTAATTCTACTATCCGCACTGAGATTACAAAATTAGAGAAAGAAAGAGAAGGCTTGCAGCTTGAGAGTTATGCCAAGGCGCGCGCCCTTTCAGACCCCAAGATTTTCCGCGACGAAGAAACTGCCCGCGATTACGGCAGGCGCATGAAAGAAATAGAAAAGATCCTTATTGAAATAGGTAAGAAGATTATTGAGCTTGAAGGGCGGATGATTTAGGCCTAAGGTTTTTTAAATCCACTTTTTACGTTTGAAATAAGCAAGCATTGCAATAATTGAGATAACCATAAAGCCAATTACTGTCGGATATCCTAATTTGCTGTTAAGTTCAGGCATGTGTTTAAAATTCATGCCATAGATACTTGCAATAAGCGTTAAAGGCATCATGATCGTGGCAATCACGGTAAGGGTTTTCATGATTTCGTTTAAACGGTTTGAGACAACAGAAACATAAGCCTCCATTGCCCCTGTTACAATATCCCGCGAAGTTCCAACGATATCGTTTAGCCTTATCAGATTGTCATGAATATTCCTGAAATAAATCATATTAGACGCGCTAACAAGAGGAAAATCTCCTCGGGCAACCAGGCCGATTACATCTGCCTGTGGGCCGATCGTACGGCGCAGGTACATGATTTCATTCTTCAGGCTGTATATTTTCTTGAGAGTCTCATTTGAAGGGTCTTTGAATAGTTCGTCACTCATCTCGTCAACCATATTATCAAATTCGTTAATGATCGGGAAGTAGCTGTCCACAATGCATTCAATAAGGGAATAAAGAAGAAAATCTGCTCCATTCATAATAATCGGGGATAATTTTTTGATCCTTTCCTTGCTTACAGCAAGGGAATTCATGGTATCGCTGTGTGTGGTAATAAGAAAGTTTTTGCCTAAACAGCAATCAAGCTCCAAGGTGTTGATTCTTCCTTTTGCTTTATCATGCGACTCCATAGAGAAGGCGACGAGGAAAATATAATCTTTAAATTTTTCTATTTTCGGGCGGGCGTTTACCATGATGAAATCTTCAATGGTCAAGGGATGCAAACAAAAGATTTCAGTGAGGATATCAATATCAGCATCGTCAATGTCCTTCATATCTACCCAGAGGAGATTATTTTCGTCTTTTAAGGCTTCGCGAATTTCATCAGGGGTAAGGTTTGTTTTTAATTCCTTTTGCGAGGTATAAAGAAATGTTTCGTACATATTGCTCCTTTTTACGGAAATAATCGTATTTGTTTCATTTTAACATAAAGCCTTTTGCAGGCAAGAGAAAGATTTTGTATTAGGATTAGTTTGGTGCTGTTTAAATAATAATACCCAGCTGATAAATAATCAGCTGGGTATTATTTATGGCTCCCCCTCGAGGACTCGAACCTCGGACCTGGTGGTTACACTTAACCCGAAATTACTTTCGGAAGTGGACTATATCTTTACCGTAGCTTGCGCTTTAGGCAGCAGGTGCATAGTCTCTGAACCTTCCTCGCCGAAAATTTAACGGCGGGCTCGGCTGCTGATTATCCCGTAAGGACTTCCAGCAATTCTCCTGCAGTTTCAACCGTGGTTTCCCACGGAAGCTGCCAATTTGACAGCCACTCGCTCTACCGACTGAGCTAAGGGGGAATAGTTTAAATATTTTACCTTAAATAGCTACTCAGTCAAACGAATTTTTGTAAAATTTGGTTGCAGGCAGCTTTTGTTTGAGATATAATTCAGCGTATGAAAATAATTATTGAGATTATTTCGCTTAATGAACTTAAGCAATTGGCTACGGATACTTTTGGAAATCTTGTAAAGGCAGTTGTGGATGTGGACAGGGAGCTTGTTGCTCTTGACGCTGAACTGCACCCAGATTTAGAGGCGTTGCTTTTAGAAAATGGCTCAAAACAACATAGTCTTTGGGGGACCAACTTTTATCCGGAATTGCAAGGCGATGAGTTTATTGAATTTGACTCTATGATTAATTTGCGTCCGTCTCGTGGGAATAAGAGCAGGGGCGTTGAAAATGAGATTATCCGGAACAAGATAGTAAACGTAGTCAATAAATGGATTAAAAGATGAGTTATCAGCATAAAAACCTTGCAGCAGGACGCTGGGATCAGCTGTCTTTTATTGAGCAGATGGCAAATATCGGCAGTGAGGTTGAGCGTGCCCTTAACTGGCAGTCAAAAAACAATTCCGAATATGCGCAGCAGGCTTTTGAGCGCGCTCTTGAATTGATAGATTTGACTTTAGATAGCACAAAGAATTTTGCCCGCCTAAAAGAAATTGCCCGTTTACGAGAAGCAATCGTGGGTTATTTTACAGGAGATAACCAGTTTAAATTTACAGATGAGTCTCTCAGAAAGTATTTTTTCAATTTCATTTTTGCGTCTCGTAAGAACCATTAACATAATTCAAGTGTTTTTTCGCACAAAATAGGGATGTTTTCAATGTTGTATCTGAAGCGTTTGTAAAAAAGATCTAGGAGGTAACAATGTTGAATAAGCTTGCAACAAAGTTCTGGTTAGCATTGATTTTATTTTTAGCTTTGTCGGTTAACGCAGTTTTTGCCTGCAGTGATTTTCAGATTAAAGCAAAAGATAGCAGTATTATAATCGGTCGTTCTATGGAATTTGCCGTTGATCTTCATTCTCATGTAGTAGTTGTTCCTCGGGATAGGCAGTTTACCAGCGTTAATGACAAGGGGGTAAAAGGTATCAGTTGGACTAATAAATACGGTTTTCTGGGTATTGACGCTTTTAATGTCAAGAATTCCTATGTGGAAGGTTTTAATGAAAAAGGCCTTGCTTTTGATGCGTTGATGTTTACCGGAGCCAAGTATCAGCCAGCAATTGCCGGTAAATTCGTAACTATCAGTGATTTTGGTTCCTGGGTTATGGGTAATTTCGCGAATGTTGATGAGGTAAAAGAGGCTTTACCTAAAATCAATGTCGCAGGCATCAAATTAAAAGAAGCAAATGGTGAATTGTATTTGCATATTGCGTTGCACGATGCTGTCGGAAAGAACCTGGTTATTGAGTTTATAGATGGAGAAGTGAAGGTTTATGATAACCCGTTGGGGGTGATGACTAACCGCCCGGAATTTTCATATCAGTTGAATAACCTGCGGAATTATATCAATCTGGATGCGCATGACAAGAAAGACAAGGTGATCCGTGGAATTAAGATTGAGCCGACGGGTGTGGGTAGCGGGATGCTTGGCTTGCCGGGAGATTGGACGCCGCCTTCTCGTTTTGTGCGTTTGGCGCTAAGCGTTGACGAAGCCTTGCCTTCGGCGAATTCAGAGGAAGCAATCAATCTGGCGCAGCATATTTTGAATATTGTGGATATTCCCAAAGGAGTAATTAAAGAAAATCCAGCTCTTTTAATTACGCTTGAGGGCTATGCGCAGTGGGTGGTGATCAAGGATTTGACTAATAAAGTTCTTTACTATAAGACTTACGAAAATACTGCGTTAAAGAAAGTTGATTTGAAGCGTTTTGACCTGATGCCCGGAGCCTTAGAACGCTCAATTGCGATTGATGATGTGCGTCAGAGCGTTATTGATATAAGCGCTGAATTAAAATAATCGGGTTTGTTTTTTTGAAGTAAAATAAAAACTAAAATAGGGTGTTTAAGAAAGGAGAAAACAGATGCGTAAGGCTATGGCAGCCAGGATTTTTGTCGCGGTCTCATTTTTGTTTCTTTTGCCCGTTTTTTCTTTTTGCCAAACTATGAATGTTGACGATTTGATCGGGCAATATAGCAAGGCAACTGAAATAGAGAGAGGGCAGATTGAAGATACGTACAGATATAAGGAAATATCCTCAAACGTTACAATAAAAGACGTAATAGACTGGGCAACTTTTGATGAAAGAACTGATAAGGGTGAACATTTCTACAAAGTAGTGACAGAGCCGCAGATGAGCAAGGCCGGGATCCCTTATGGAATACTGATTTTCTTCAAAGATAAAAACAAGGTTGAGCAGTTTGTCAAGGGGCAGAAGATAGAAACAACCGGTTCTCTTATAAAGATTGTTGATGAAGTCGGTTCTTTTTCCGTGTGGTTATATGCGGGTGGACTGACTCCTGAAGATAAAATAATGTTTGCCCAGTAAATAATTAAACAAATGAGGTAAAATAATACTTAACATGTCAGAAAACAAACATAATAATGCCAAGTCTAAGGCTTCAGCTGCTTCTAAGGATTTGATTATAGTTGTTGTTATTTCTATTTTTGTATTTATTCTCTCGTATTTCTTTGATGCATTTGTTTTTATTGTAAATTTCCTTGAGAAACATCCTCAAAATATAATTTATGTTGATGAAGTTGTTACGGGACTTTTAGCTTTGAGCTTAGGTTTAGCTTTTTTTGCCTGGCATAGATGGTTTGAGTTAAAAAAAGAAACCGCTGAACGAATAAAGTTACAAGAAGAATTGATCAGGATCGCTAATATAAAGGTAGAAACTGAGCGGATTATTTCTAAGCAACTTCATACTGAGATTGAATTGCGAAAACAGGAGGGAAGCTTATCTTCTGATCGTAACAGAAAGAAACATTTCAAGTAGTTTGGGCAGAAGTAAATCAAAAATATGAAAGCAAAAATAAAATTTATTTCAGTTTTATTTATTTTCTTTTTGATAGCTGCATTTCTTGCAGTCAAGGCATATCAAGGGTATCAGAATAACATAAGAAAACAGATTCTATTGGAGAAGAGAAAGGCAGGGTGGCTGCATTTAAGCAGGGCCTTAGTAAGCAAGGTCAAGCATTTTAAAGGCGCAGTTGGTTTAGTCGTTGAAGATCTTGATACCGGGCAGAAGATCGCTTTTAATCAGGACAAGCTCCTGCCTTCTGCAAGCTTGGTAAAAGTCCCCATTATGCTTTCTTGTTTTTATGCCGCACAGGATAAAAAGATAAACCTGGAAGATACTGTTATTCTCAGGTCTTCTGTAAGGGTGGCCGGGTCAAAAGTATTGGGTGACAAGCCATCTGGCTCTGTTTTTACACTGGAAGAATTATTAAATCCTATGATCACCCAAAGTGACAATACTGCTGCTAATATGTTGATAGACCGCTTAGGATTTGATTTGTTAAATGCATATTTCAATAAAATTGGCCTTAAAAATACCAATATTTCCCGCAAGATGATGGATTTTGCAGAAAGAAGGGAAGGAACTGAGAATTATACGACGGCTCAAGAAATGGCTTATCTATTAAAGCGGATTTATTATAAGAAATTCCTGAATAAAGATATTTCTGAAAGATGTTTGGAATTACTGGGCCAGCAGAAGATTAACGATCGTATTCCAAGAAAACTTCCCAGGGGGACCTTCGTCGTTCACAAGACAGGTTTAGAAAATCATATTTGTCATGATGCGGGGATTGTATTTACTGATAAAGGTGATTTTTTGATTTGTGTTTTGGTCAGGCACGAAGATAAGCTTGCTCAGTCTACTAAGAAATTTATATCTGAAGTAACGTTACTTACGTATAACTATTATCAAGGCCTTTAGGGGTATTAAATTGAATTTAAGGCCGCTATTAAAAACTACTTAGCGAAATGTTTGATTATCCAGAACCCGCCCACCAGCAATAGAACAAATATAATTGAGAGTATATCAAAGTATTTTTCAATAGAGTCGGCGATCTTCTTTCCGAATACGCGAAGGCCAAGCGCTACTAAAAAGAACCTTCCTGCCCTTCCGAATATTGAGGCAATGACCACTACCGCCAAAGAAATATTAAAAATACCTGCGGCGATTGTAATTACCTTATAAGGTATAGGGGTAAAAGCGGCTGTAAATATCGTGATAAAGGAATTCTCTGCAAATTTTCTTCCTACTAATTCCACGGTTGCGTTTAGATGGTAAGTATTGATAATAACTTTTCCTATTGTTTCATAAAGCCCCAAGCCTATAAAATAACCAAGCAGCGCCCCGCAGACAGAGCCGATAGTGCAGATCATGGCATAGAATGCCCATTTTTTTCTTTCCGCCATGACCATGGCAATAAGCAAAACATCAGGAGGTATTGGAAAAAATGAGCTTTCGCAAAAGGCCAGCCAAAAAAGCGCGTAAGGCGCCTGCTTGGTCTTTGCCCAATGCAAGGTCCAGTTGTACATTTTTCTTAAAAGCCACAGCGGTGATTTTATGAATTGAAGGATTTTGGTTTTCATTTTATTCACAATTTATATTAGCGGTATTATATCAGTCGTTTGCTGTTTGTCTATAATTTTTATCTTGACATGATTTGTATGATATGATAGACTTATCATACAAATCACACAAATCATACTTTATTCCAAGGAGGCAAGAATGAAAAAGTTCCCCATGCCAAAGATGTATGGCGCTGTAACCGTAGGAGAAAGAGGGCAGGTGGTTATTCCTTCTGAAATCCGTAAGCAGTTTGAAATTAAGACAGGAGACAAACTCGTAGTTTTTGCAAAGCCAGGCGGGCCGATTGGCTTGATCCCTGCTGAGCAGTTCACGCAATTTTTAGAGCACGCCACTGAAATGTTGACCAAAATAAAACAGAAAATATCTTAACCTGTAACGATGAAAATAATATTTAATCTTTTTGTAACAGTTATTTTTAGCTTAAGCATATTGTTTCAACAAACGCAGGGGCTTTGTGCCGAAGAAGCGCTTGACTGGAAGGGTTGTTTGGTTGAAGCCAGGGTTAATAATCCGGATTTAATTTCTGCTGTTGAAAACATCAGCCAGCAGAAATCAGCCAAGACAATTACGGCAAGCTCGCTTTATCCCCAAATTAACGCAGATCTTAACGCCTCTACATCCAAAACAGGTAAATCTTCTTCGCAAAACCTGTCATCTGCCACATCGGGTGATTCGTATTCTTATGGGGCAACCGGCTCACAATTAATTTTTGACGGTTTTAAAACACTTAATGAAGTTAACACGGCAAAACAAAATATTGAGACGGCTAAACAAAGTTATCGTTTTGCTTCTTCTGAAATAAGGCTAAGCCTGCGTAATGCTTTTGTAAAATTACTGGAAGCCCAGGAACTGGTTAAGGTCGTGGAAGGGATTATCAAGATACGGCGGGATAATCTGGAATTGATTACTATGCGTTATTATTCCGGTCTTGAACACAAAGGCGCATTGCTGACTGCTCAGGCGAACCTTAGCCAGGCGAATTATGAGCTTGCCCAGGCAAAGAGGAATGTTGAATTTTTTCAGCGCCAGTTAACCAAAGAAATGGGCCGTAAGGAGTTCATGCCGATACTTGTCAGCGGGAATTTTGTCGTGCGCGATACAGCAAAAATAAAACCTGACTTTGAAGTGATAGTAAAGAATAACCCTTCAGTCCTGGAGGCTGCTGCCAAAAAAGCGGCTGCTTTTTACAATGTCAGGTCGGCTTATGGAAATTTCAGCCCTCAGTTAATCGGTTCAGCATCTGTGGACAAGGCTGGTTCCAGTTGGCCGCCGGCAACCAACCAATGGAATGCAGGTTTGGGTTTAAGCGTGCCCATATTTGAAGGCGGCCTAAGGGTTGCGCAGGTGTCACAGGCAAAATCAGAACTCAGGCAGGCAGGTGAAAACGAAAGAAGCGTCAGGGATACGGCTGTTGTAAGCCTTGAACAGTCTTGGGTTTTACTGCAGGATACTTTAGAATTTGTTAATGTGCAGAAACAAATACTAAATGCTACAGAAGAACGCTCAAGGATTGCCGAGGCGCAATATTCAATCGGATTTATTTCATTTGATAACTGGATTATTATTGAAGATGACTTGGTTAAGGCAAAAAAGAATTATTTACTGGCTCAGTCAGATGCGCTTTTGGCTGAGGCAGGCTGGATTGCCTTTTTCCGGCAGTGTCCAGAGCACATTTTCTACTGTTGGCTCGGTGCTGCCTAAAAACAGGCTGGAGATCAAGCCTCCGGTAGGAGGAAGGGTTGAAGAAATCCTGGTTAAAGAAGGCCAAAAAGTAAAAACAGGAGAAACTTTAGCCTGGATGAGTTCTACTGAGCGCGCGGCCCTGTTGGATGCGGCTCGCGGCCAGGGAGAGAAATCTTTAGAATACTGGAAAGATGTGTATAAAGCTATCCCTCTAATTTCTCCGATAGACGGTGAAGTGATCGTTTCAAAGACGCAGCCGGGTCAAACTGTAACTACCAGCGATGCAGTGATTGTCCTTTCGGATAAGTTGATTGTCAGGGCGCAGGTTGATGAAACTGATATCGGAAAAGTAAAGCTTGGTCAGGAGGTGGTTTTAAGCCTTGATGCTTACCCGCTTGAAAAAATAAAGGCTGTTGTGGACCATATTTATTATGAGTCAAAAACAGTAAATAACGTTACTACTTATGAGGTTGATTTGCTCCCGGAAGAGACCCCTGCGTTCTTTCGTTCAGGGATGAATGCTACCATTTATTTTGTTAATAAGTCAGTTGACGGAGCGTTGCTTGTCCCTGGCGAAGCGGTAATTAAAGAGAATGGCAAGGAGTATGTGTTTATTAAAGATGCTACCGGGAACGCACCAACAAAACGTTTAATAGAGACGGGTATTTCTGACGAAAAGAATATTCAGGTTATATACGGAATAAATACTGATGATATTGTTTTGGTTAAGGAGAAAAAATATTCTCTTCCTAAGGGCAGTTCTGCTTCAAGCCCGTTTACTCCGTTTGGCGCAAAGAAAAAGGAAGATAAACAAAAAAATTGATATGATTGATTTTAAGAATATACATAAGACATACAAGATGGGTGATACTGAAGTGCGCGCCCTTAATAATGTTTCGCTGAAGATTTCTGCGGGTGAGTTTGTGGCGATCATGGGCCCGTCGGGTTCCGGCAAATCTACATTAATGCATGTGCTTGGTTTATTGGACCGGCCGGACGCAGGGACTTATGTTTTAGACAATAAAGAGATTAAAGGCCTGAGCGATGAGAAGCTCGCTGTTATCAGAAATCAGTTAATTGGTTTTGTTTTTCAGCAGTTTCATTTATTGTCCCGGCTGACAGCGCTTGATAACGCGGAGTTGCCTTTAATTTACGCCGGGAAAAGGCACCTCAGGGAAAAAGCTCGTCAGAAAATTGAGCTTGTCGGGTTAAAAGATCGCATATCACACCGTCCGAATGAGCTTTCCGGAGGCCAGCAGCAGCGTGTTGCTATTGCCAGGGCATTGGTTAATGACCCTCCGATTATCCTTGCTGATGAACCAACTGGAAACCTTGATTCTAAAAGCAAAGAAGAAATTTTAAATATTTTAAAACAGCTCAACCAGGAAGGTAAAACTGTAATTATTGTTACTCATGAAAGAGAAATTGCCGAGCATGCGAAAAGAATTATTTTTATGCGTGACGGGCAGATTGTTTCTGATGAGGCAAATAGCGGTAAGGCGTTTATAGCAAATCCGGTTGTTTCAGATAGCGTAGAGTTTGATAAAAAATCCGCAGCATCAACAGGAGCAAAGTTTGTTGATTATCTGCGAGAAGCCTGTTTTGCGATATGGTCGCATAAACTAAGGTCATTTTTGTCTATATTAGGTATATTAATTGGAGTAGGCGCGGTGATTGCCATGCTTGCTTTGGGGCAAGGAGCTAAGGCGGCAATTGAGAAACAGTTAGCAGGGCTTGGCTCAAACCTTTTGGTTTTAAGGGCCGGTTCTCCCAAATTACACGGAGTAGCGCTTGAATCCGGCACAGTTACCCGTTTTACTTTTCAGGATGTGGATGCCTTGCGTAATTTATCAGATGAAATTGTCCGGGTTAGCCCATCGGTATCCGGGCGCGGACAAATTGTTTATTCCAACAAAAACTGGAATACTCAGGTTGAAGGTGTTGATGTTGATTATGAATATATGCGTTCATTTACTCCGGAAGCCGGCAGGTTTTTTAACGCATCAGAAGTAAGGATGCGTGAAAAAGTGGCATTATTAGGCACAACTGTGGCAAGAGAACTTTTTGGAGAAGCCAATCCGATAGGGGAAGTAATTAAAATTAATTTAATTAATTTTCAGGTAATCGGAGTATTGCCTGAAAAGGGGGCCTCTACTTTTCGCGACCAGGATGATGTTATTCTTATCCCGGTGACAACCGCAATGTATCGTTTATTTGGAAAACAGTATGTTGACTATATTTTTATTGAATGCCGCGACCCGCAGGCAATGGACGCCCTTTCAGAGTCAATCTCCACAATGATCATAAAGCTTCATCGTTTGAGAAAAGACAACGAGGATTCTTTTGAAGTCAGGAATATGGCTGATATCAAAAAAACTTTAGAGGCCACGACTAAAACTATGTCTTTATTGCTGGGTGCTATTGCTGCAATTTCTCTTTTTGTCGGTGGAATTGGCATTATGAACATTATGCTTGTGTCTGTTACCGAGCGCACGCGCGAGATCGGCCTGCGTAAGGCAATCGGGGCAAATAACCGGGATATTCTGGTGCAGTTTTTGATTGAGGCTGTTTTAATGTCAGTTTTTGGGGGGCTGGGAGGAATTTTATTAGGTGCAGGCGTGTCGGCTTTGGTTACTTTTATTGCCGGTTGGAGCATGATTGTTTCAGCATCTTCTGTGATTCTTGCGACGGTGTTTTCATTAATTGTTGGTGTTGTGTTTGGGCTCTGGCCGGCAAAGCAGGCATCCAGGCTTGATCCTATTGAGGCGTTAAGATACGAATAGTAGATGATAGAATTAAGGCTTAGTTTAAGGAAGAATGCTTCAGGCGCTCTTGAACTGTTGAATTCTATACTTTTAAATTGTGGAATTAAACAGGATGAGATTGTTGAGAAGAAACAGAAGGATAAGGTTTCTCTGTCGGTTTTTCCAAAAACACATAAAGAAGCTGTGGGTTTACAAAGAAGAATTTCACTTTCAGGCTTAAAGGGGGTCAATCTTAAAAGGATACTTTTAAAAGATTCCGACTGGAAGACTCGCTGGAAGAAATATTTCAAGCCTTTTAATATTACAAAGAAGATTAGGGTTATTCCTGTAGGCAGAAGAGATTTCTCTAAAAATAAAACGCTCAAAAGAATCTATATTGATACAGTTGTTGCTTTCGGAACAGGCACGCACCCGACAACTCAGATGGTAGCACAGTTAATCGCCAAGAAACAAGGTAGGTTCCTGAGTTTTCTTGATATCGGGACAGGCTCAGGCATTCTTTCAGTAATTGCTGCTTGTTGCGGAGCAGGCCTGATATATGCCATTGATTTTGACAGACAGGCGATTAAGACCGCAAAGAATAATTTCTGCCTTAATTCTATTAAGCCGGCTTATCTAAAGGCAATTGATTTTGCCAAATTTAACCCAAAAATAAAGTTTGATTTTATCGCCGCTAACCTGATCACGGATGATTTAATAAGATTTAAAACAAAACTTGTGGCCTTACTGAATTCTGGCGGCTGTTTAGCTGTTTCTGGGATTCATAAGGATAACTATAGGCGCTTCAGGAAATATTTTAAAATTAGCAATTGCGCGTATTTGTCTGCTCGTCAAATTAAAGGCTGGTATGCTTGCCTTCTGCAAAGAAAATAAGCAAAACCAGCTTTTTCATGATAAAATAAATTCATGAACAAAATTGTTTTCCCTACAGATGTGGATATTGCCCTTACCGGAAGGTGCAACCTCAGGTGTAAACATTGTAATACCGCAGATACCTGGGACCTGCAAAATGAATTAACTACTTCTGAAATCTTTAAAGTTTTTGACCAACTCAAGGAAAATAAGATTTTCCGGCTCTCTTTGTTTGGCGGCGAGCCTTTTTCCCATCCGGATATACTAAGGATACTTGAAAGGTTGAATGAGTACCCTTTTTCCGTGTCAATCCTGACAAATGCTACCCTTATCGGCCCTGATGTTATCCCTGTGTTAAAGAAAATGAAATTTTTATCCAAGATCCAAGTTAGCCTGGATGGAAGCTGTGCGAAAATCCACGATTGGCAAAGAGGAGAGGGCAGTTTTCAGAAAACTTTTGTTGCCTTGGAGTTGCTTAAAGAACACGGTTTACCTTTTAGTTTGAAGGCTATTATCAATGATTGCAATTATAGAGATATTGAAAATTTAGTTCTTTTTGCCATGCAGATGGGCTTAAAGAATGTTGATTTCGGAGATGCAGTAGAGTGCGGCTCTGCTTTTAAATATAAGGGTAATCTGAGGCTCAGCGGGCAGATTTACCGTGAAACTTTTTCAGCGATGCTTGGTTTGATGAAGAAATATCCTGATTTTTCTTTTGGCGGGACATTTTCCCAGATGCTTGAAATGCTGCAGGAGTTTTATGAGGCTGGCCCGGAAAAAGGATTGCGGGGAAAGCTCGGTGTATGCGGAGCAGGGTTTAATATGCTTTCTATACGTTCCGACGGAGAAGTTGTTCCGTGTTCTTCTTTTTGGACTTTAAAATGCGGAAATGTCAGGGATAAAAGCCTAAAAGAGATTTGGGAAGATTCTGAGGTGTTAAATGATATACGGCAATTAAAGGACGAGCCGCTTTCTCAATATGAAAATTGCGCTAAATGTGATTACCTGAGTTATTGTAACGGCGGATGCCGCGCTGCGGCATATTATTCAAACGGCAATAGTTTGAGAAGTACAAGTTATTCAACCTGTGTTGTTTTTTCTGATTGGTTGAATCAGCGCCTGCCTAAACAATATTTTTTTGATACATGCCGCGAAAACATCGCATAAATATGCAGAATTATGTATTAGACAGTATTTATATTAATCCCACGAGGTTCTGTAACCTGCGTTGTTGCCATTGCTGGCTTAATCCGCCGTTTGTAAACCAGTATTCTAAACAGGATGATGAATTATCAGTTGAAGAGTGGATCAACATTGCCCGGGGTGCCATGCCTTTAGGCCTTAATTCAATCAAGCTTACAGGAGGAGAGCCGCTATTAAGAAAGGATTTCTTGCCATTTTTTGAGTTTTGCCGGAAATCCGGCATTAAAGTGATTATAGAGACTAATGGCACTCTGGTTGATGAAAAGACAGCCCGGATGTTTGCCAGGACGAAAGTTTCTGTAGTTGCGGTCAGTCTTGACGGTGCAAATAGTTTGATAAATGATTCGTTTAGAGGCGTAAAAGGAGCATTTAAACAGGCTGTGTCAGGGATTAAGAATTTAATTAAAGCCGGACTTTATGTTCAGGTTATTACCTGTCTTCATCGCGCAAACGCCGCTTCCTTTGGAGAATTCATTGGTTTGTTAAATTCATTGGGTGTGGAAAATCTAAAAATTAATATTGTAAACCATATGGGCAGGGCGGAAATCCGGCGGCGGGATAAAAAGTTATTTTCTGTCAAAGAGGTCATTAATTTCTCCCGAAGGCTTGCGGCAATCAAAAAGGCATTTGGCCATAAGATCAACTTGGATGTCCCTGCAGCTTTTAAGAAAATTGATGAGCTGGGGGAGGATTGCACTTGCGGTATTTTCGGAATACTCGGAATTCTTTCTACCGGAGAGGTTTCTTTGTGCGGCATCGGAATGCATACCGAGGATTTAATTTTTGGCCGCCTAAAAGGAAAATCTCCTAATGTAATTAAGGCAGAGTTAAAGGATATATGGGAGAATAACCGTAAACTGAGGCAATTGCGTAAAGATATCCCGCGCAACCTTCAAGGGGTTTGCGCCAGGTGCCTGATGAAGAATCGCTGTCTGGGCAAGTGCCGCGCTGAATCGTATTATCATCACAAACATTTTCTCTCTCCTGATTGGTTTTGCCAACAAGCTTTTGATAAAGGGTTTTTTCCGGAAACAAGGCTTATACCGAAAGAATTAAAACTCAAGGGATAGATGAGCGTTAACAAGCAGGTAAATTATCTTGATCTTTTTGGCACAACGTTTAGTCTGGTTTTTTTTGGGGCCAAGCCCTGGCAGCGCGAAGAAATTGACCAAAGGTTTTCCAAAAAATGCAGCCAAGATCCGCAATTGCAATTGAGTTTCTTTAATGCAGCTTCTTGCCCAACCTATCTTAAGAAGGCATCTGAAATAATCAAAAAGGAGAAAAAAACAGGTTTCAAAGAATTCCTTAAGAAAAACCCGGAATTCATTATTTATGACCGTAAGAGGCACGATTTTTACTATTTTTTTGATAAGAGAGGCTCTTTAAACTCGTCGGTACTATTAGCGGCAGAAGGATGTTTTTATTATCTGGGCAGGAAATTAGGAACTATTTTCTTGCACAGCGCAGGAGTTTGCCTGAATAAACACGCTTATTTATTTTTAGCTCCTTCAGGAGGAGGCAAGAGCACGTTGGCAAAGCTGGCAAAGAAAAACAGGCTTAAGGTTTTATCTGAGGAACTTCTTTTGGTAAAGCAAAAGCACGGGGGGTTCTACGCTTACAAGTTTCCTTCCTTGTTGCCTCAAAAGGGGCCTTTAATCAAGGGTTTGTTTTTTCTTAAGAAAGGCCATACCTTGAAAATTCAAAAGATCTCTTTGATTAAAAGTTTGGCAAAGGCATTTGGGCTTGGTACATACCTGTTGAGCGCCGCACCAGGCAGGGACCTGCCGTTAAACAGAAAGCATATCCTTAATTTTTTAGAAAAAATGTTTAGTTGCGTAAAGCCTTATGAATTGGTTTTTCGCAAATCCGATAACGTATTCAGGGTTATAGGGGAAAACAGTAATGAAGAAAATAAATACTTTCTTAAAAAATAAATTTCCCAGGGTTTTTGCTTTCTTTTCCTCCTTGCGCTTGCTCTTTGAGTTATTCTTAAGAGGCCGCCAGGTAAAAAGATTTCAAATTGTCAGGCTTTGTGTTATTAAGGCGTTTACCTTTTTAATCGGAGCGGCAGGGATTTATATTTCCAAGCCTATGCTTGACGAGGCATTGGTTAAGGGAAATTGGTGGCTGTTCCTGCGGCTCGCACTTTTGGGAGGGTTGATTTTTATTCTGGGCCTTGTTTTGGAAAACTTTTCTGCGGTGTTACTGGAGCGCATTAAGAATGAATTCTCTTTATTTATTCATCAAAGGGTTGCAGGGAAATTTTATAGGATGGATATCAGAAAGATCAAGAATCAATCCTCGGGTGAAAATGGTTTCCTGGTAGGCTATGATGCAGATATAATCGTTCAGTTTGCCCTTGATGAGCTTCCCGGGTTAATATCTTTCCCGAAAGCAGCGGTATTTTTCGTGCTGGCATTTTATTTTTCCTGGCAATTGAGCCTGATTGCGCTTTTAGCCATGCCTTTATATTTCGTCCAAGGCGTTTTCTTTGGTGCAAGGCGTCGCCTGCGAAAAGAGAATATTTTTTACGCGCAGGCAAAGTTTGCCTCCTATGTGCAGGAGTCATTTTTTAATATTAAGCTGATCAAGATTTTTGGCAGAGAAGCTCAAGCTATAAGCCGGTATGTTGATCTCCTGCGCGAGCGGATTAAGGCGCAATTTGACTATTTTATTATAAATACCGGCAATGCCTTTGCGGAAAAACTTTTAAGCAGCCTCGCTTTAGCCGTATTTTTATTGATAGGCGGTTATCTGATTATTAAAGGTAAGATTACCTTAGGCACATTTGGGATAGTTTCGGTTTATTTAACTTTGATGTTTGCGCAGTCAGGGATTTTTTGCAATACCCTGCAACAAGCCTTTGAAGATTTTGATTCGTTGGGCCGTTTGTCCGGGTTTATTTCTTCTCCGGAGGAAAATAATAAGCCAAAACAAATGACAACTGTTGAAATTCATGAAGGAAAGATTGAATTTGATAATGTTTGGTTCGGTTATGGCAGCGATAAAATGGTGTTAAAGGGGGCGTCTCTTATCTGTGAGCCGGGAAGATGGACCGGAATAACTGGCCAGTCAGGGTGCGGCAAGACTACCTTAGTGAATATGATAGTTAAGTTGTTTGGTCCTGCAAAAGGAAAGATCTTTTTGGATGGCGTTATTCTTGATGAAATTGAAACCTCTTTTTTGAGAGAAAATATCTCTTTGGCAACGCAAGAGCCGCTATTGTTGAATGATACAATTTTTAACAATATTTCTTTTGGTTCTGATTGTGCGGATATTGAGAAGGTCAGGCGTGCTGCAGAATTTGCGTGTATTGATGAACATATTCTTAGTTTGCCTCTTGGTTATGAAACTCGGATAGGAGAGGCTGGATTTTTTCTTTCAGAGGGCCAGAAACAAAGGATTTCTTTGGCGCGGGCGTTTATCAGGGAACCGAGAATTTTACTCTTGGATGAAGCAACATCTTCCATAGACATTGAAACAGAAGGGCGCATTCTTTCAAATATAAAAAATAATTTTAGCCGACTAACCGTAGTTTTGATCTCTCACCGGCCTCAGTCATTATCATTTTCTGACAGGATTTATGCAATGCAGGATGGCGTTTTGAAAAGCGGTTGACACAATAAGCTTTGTGGTTATAATAATTTAAGAGGAGAAAATATGAAGAACAGTATTTTCATCAGGAACCCGGATATCGTTACAAGAATTGATGATAATGAGGCGTTGCTTTTTAACCCGCAGGATGCCAATTTAGTTTGTATTAACGAAACAGGGTTGTATGTTTGGAACATTTGTGAAAAAGAGTGCTTTAAGGAAGCAATTGTTGAGAAGATTATTCAAGAATATGATTTTTCTTCCCGCGAAGCTGTGGCACAGGATCTTGATACGTTCTTAAACGTTTTGGAGAAGGCCGGTTTCCTTGGCCGTAAAGTTAAGGAGGCATGAGATGAAAAAGAAATATGCTCCGCCTATTGCGGTTGATTTCAGCGATCAATTAAAAGAAGCCGCCACAATGGCTACTTGCACCTCTGGTTCCAGCGCTACAACAGGCCGTTGTTCAACAGGCGGCAGCGCCTTAGGCCAGTGCACTCCCGGGACCTCTGCTACTGCCGGCCTCTGCAGGTCAGGAGGCACTGCTGTGGGCAGTTGTAGAAACGGTACGAGCCCTATTTTTACTTGCAGAACAGGCGGTCGAGCATTTTAGTTTCAACTCACTGAATCTTATGCCGCAGCAGAATTGTTTCAAATTTGCATTCGGCAGCAGCATGCTGCCTTTTGTAAAACCAGCCGATTTGGCGGGGATCCAGCCAGCAGAAATAAAAGAAATCAAAAAAGGGGATTTGATTATTTTTCTTGCCGATGAGTTTAATGGCGGGTTACTTTTGCACAGGGTGGTGTTCAAGGAAAGAAATTCCAGTTTTGTCATGGCTAAAGGCGATAATGCCATAGCAAAGCCCCAGCGAGTACATCCGGCTTTCCTAAAAGGAAAAGTGGTTTCTTTAAAGAGAGGGCCTAAAGTTTACAACCTGCAAAGCGCTAGAACAAAATGCCTCTATTTTATAATCGCTTCCCTGTCTTCTTTTAACTTGCTTCCAAATCAGGTTAAAAAAATATTTTTTGATCCGTTTTTGCGTTACCTGGCAAAGAAATCAGGTTTTATTTTTTCAATCCGCGCGGCCTTATATTCAAAAATTTCATTTTTTGTATTCAGGCTTGATAGTTTTGGCCCTTTTCAGAATGCCTGGCGCATTCAGGCGTTGCTAAAAGGGGTTTCCTGCGGGTATGCCGATATTTTTTTTGGTTGTCTTGATGGGGAAAAAAGCGGATTGATCATGAACTTTTATATCAGGCGTTTGGATAGGAATAACTTTCTTGCGCAAAAGCTTTTGTTACGTTCTTATGAAATGCTCTTACAAAATGGGCCCTGTAATGTTTATGCGGCGATAGATCAGGAGTATGTCCGGGTTTTGCCGTTAATTCAGGAAGGCGGATTTGAAAAAATTGAAAGAATGAATTGGATAAATGATTATTTTATGTTAGATGCAAGCACAATGTTTTTCCGCAAGGAACTTTAATGGCTAACCTTTATCCGGCGATTGATTTTGATTTTAAGGCTTTAACATGCGCCGATAAATTAATATTTTGCGTTCTTAGGGAAAATTTGAATAATTTCTGGGATGAGAATTGCCGAAATTCCGGGGTAGATTGGGAGGAATTTTTGCAAAAGGCGCAGGCTTATCGTATTGAACCGTTGCTTTATACCGGTTTGCGCGGCTTCTCTAGCATTCCTAATGAGGTGATAGACAGGTTAAAAACATCATTTGTGTCAACCTTTTACAGGAATATAGTTCTGGCGCGGGAATTGTCAGGAATAATTAAGAAACTAAACGAGAGGAAAATTGAAACAATAGTTTTAAAAGGCGTTAGTTTATCGGCGTGTGTTTATGATGACTGGAGCCTGCGTGGGTTTAACGACGCGGATTTGCTGGTTAAAAAGGAAGATTTCTTTAGTGTCCGGGCTGTTTTAAAAGAGCTCGGCTATGAGCTTTTGTGCGAAAAAAAGATTAAGTCTTCTCTAAAGTACCGTTCGCAGGCAATGTTTGTTAAAGACGGAAAATATTTCATAGATGTGCATTGGCATTTGTTGGATTTAGACAGGTATAACAAAGCGATTAATCTGGATTTAGGAAAGATTTGGGACAGGAGAGAGCCTTTAAAGATCAACGAAATTGATTCGGCCCGCTTGTCTCTAAACGATATGATTGTTTATCTTTGCCTGCATCAGGCAATACAACATGGGCTCAAGGGCCTGATTTGGTATTTAGATATTTATAAAATAATCAAGAAGTATTCCGATGGGATAGATTGGGAAAAGATTGCGGATGATGCGGTAACATACAGGGTCAAAAGGCCGGTTTATTATGTTTTGACTTTTGTATCCGATATGTTTAATGCGCAAATCCCCCAATTTGTTTTTGAGAAGATCAAGCCCGGGATAAATAAATTTGGACAGGGGTTTGTCCTGCGGAATTTAAAACGCGCAAATATCTCCGTTAATAGCGAGTATATTTTGACGCCGTTCTTATTTGACACATTGCCACAGGCAGCGAATTTTGTTCTTTTTTACTCTTTTCGTTCGCCGGCACATTTTTTTTATTCTATTAAACTATTTTTCAGGTCGTTTTCTCCTGCGATAAGGCTTTTTTTAAAAGGTCGTGGAAATGGAAGATAAAACATTGAAACAGAAATATATTGATAAGTATTTTTGGTTCTTGAAAGAACGGGATACAGCAAACAGCTTCAACAAAAGTTCTGACTTGAATTCATATCATCAAAGTGAAATTGGAACTGCGCAAAGGCATTTTGAAGACGTGGAGGTTACGGTTTCACATTTATATAGGGAGGCTCATCCGGCGCTGGGCGGTTTAAGCTATGGCGGACAGCTTTATCGTAAATTAAATGAAATCAGGAAAATTTCAGCAAGCCAGGTGATTGTGGAGGTGGGAGGAGGCTTAGGGTATCTGGCATATTCGTTTATGAATCAGTTCAGGGCTGATAATGCCGGCGCAAGAGCTCCTGAGTATGTTTTCTGTGATTTGACTCTGCCTTTTGTTGAAAACCAGAGGAAGCTTAATAAGGCCGGTAGTATCTTTTATTGTCAGGCAAATGCCGAAACGATGCCGTTTCAAGATTGCAGCACTGATTTGATCATTGATAATGAGAATATTGCCGACTTCACTCCCGTAAAATTAAATAAGAAAATAGTCCTGGATTTCTTGAACGGCAGGCTTGATGCAAGTTTACCGAATGATGGATTGGTGCGTAAGTCTTTGCAATGGATAAAGCTTGGCCAAATTGATGTGAGCGATGCAATGCCTGAATTTGTTTTTAATTACGGAGCAGCTGAGTTTATCGGAGAAATCAAAAGGGTATTAAAGAAAGACGGCATTGCTTTTATCAGTGAATATGGGATTTTGCAAGATTATCCTACGGCAGTCTGCCTCCATGGGCACGTTGAATACAATATCCAGTTTACTCATCTTATAAAGATCGCCAAGGCGTTGGGCATGTCTGTAGAGTTATTATCTTTATTGGATTTCTTGGGTTTTGACGCAGATACCGAAGTTATTGATCAGTGTTCTTTGAAGTATCTCTGTGTTTTGTTGAAAGAAAAAGGGGTTGAACTGCCGTATCTTGCCTATACAAAGAAAATGCTTGAAGAAAGATTTCCCGGTTTTATTGATCATGTCCAGGGGCTTATCTTTCATAAGATCTCCGAGTATTCGGTTTTTCATGACCTGAAAAGTTTTCATGTTCTGCTTATTGCAAAAAATTGATCTTTTAACCAATAATCCCGGTGTTAAAATTTTGTTTTGACATTCTCGGTAATTTTTGTACAATAAAACTATGAATATTCTCGCCATAGGATTATTTGTTGCTACTGAAGGGGAAATTGGCGCAAAAAAAGGAGTAAGAAGAAAAGAAGAAATGCGGGCGATGCGTTTTTTGGGAGCTAAAAAAGTTTTCTGGGGAGGTTTTGTAGATACCACGGTTCCCACCAGTAAAGAGCTGATTGATGAGATTGAGGCAGTGGTCAAAGAAGTAAAACCCGATATTGTATTCTTTAATTTTTCCGAAGATACGCATCAGGACCATCGTGCCGTGGCAAACTGCGCGCTTTCCGCAACCCGCTACGTGAAAAAGGCGCTATTTTATGAGGTTCCCACCACCAGGAATTTTGAGCCGGATGTTTTTATGGATGCAAGCAATGTTATGCAGAAGAAAATCTCCCTGCTTAAAATGCACAAATCGCAGATTTCAAGGACCCGTGTTCCCAAGCTTACTATTTTAGAAAGCGCTTTAGCCTGTGCGATGTTCAGGGGCTATCAGGCTCGTGTAAAATTTGCCGAAGGGTTCAAGGCAGTACGTTTTATGCTTGATTTTAAAGCCGGTAACTTATGAGGCTGCGCCTAATTCTTTTTTCCTCGTTTTTAATCAGCCTTGTTTTAACGCCGTTTCTTGTAAATTTCTCCAGGAAATTAAAAATACTTGATTATCCCGCAGAAAGAAAGATCCACGATGTCCCTATGCCGCGGCTGGGGGGTGTGGCAATTTACCTTGCTACTGTGGCGTCGCTTTTCTTCGGTATTTTCTCATCTGCCAAATTAACCGCAATTTTCTGGGGAGGAACATTAATTTTTCTTTTGGGCCTTGCGGATGACATCAGGGGCATTTCTGCTTCTTCAAGGTTGCTTGGCCAAATTATCGCTTCAGTAATCCTGATAAGTTCCGGTATTTCTATTGATGTTTTCCCCGGGCCTTTTAATTTTCTAAATTATCTGATTACCGTGGTCTGGATTGTCGGTATTACCAATGCCGTAAATTACTTAGACGGAGTTGACGGATTAGCCACTTTGCTTGGAATTTCTATATTGGGATGTTTTACTTACATAGGTTTTATATCAAATCAGTTTTGGTTATTAAACCTGATAGTTGCTTTGGGAGCGGCATTGCTGGGGTTTTTGAGGTACAATTTCCCGAAGGCAAAAGTTTTTTTGGGCGATTCAGGCAGTAACTTTATCGGGTTTGTTTTAGGAGCTATAGGAATTATGGGTACTTGGGCGCAGGATAGTGTTGTAAAAATATTTGTGCCGGTTTTTATACTGGGAGTGCCGATTTTTGACATGTGTTTTACCACTGTGATGCGGATCAAAGAAAAAAAGATACACGATGTTTTGGAATGGCTGGAGTATGCCGGAAAAGACCACTTTCATCACCGCTTGATGAATTTGGGGTTAAGCAGGATATGGGTGGTGTATCTGATTTGCGCGACAAGCATGATCCTGGGCATTTCCGGAATAGTTTTATATAATTCCGAAAGAGCTGATGCTTATTTTATGCTGGCACAGGCATTTTTTATCTTCATTATTATTTCCATCCTTATGGTTATGGGCGGCAAGACTTCCTGTAAAGAGCAAAGTTAAACTAAAAGCAGCCTTCTGTTTATGATACTAAGCGTTCATCAACCTCAATATATTCCCTGGCTTGGTTATTTTGATAAAATAAGAAAAAGCGATTGTTTTGTTTTTCTTGACGATGTGCAGTACAAGAAAAGAGAATACGAAAACCGCAATAAGATCAAGGCATCTGACGGCGCGCATTGGCTCACTGTCCCTGTGATCACTAAAGGCGCTTATTTCCAGAAAATAAATGATGTTTTAATTGATGATACCCAGAGATGGCAGGAAAAACATTATAAGGCCATTGAATTTAGTTATCATAAAGCCCCTGATTTTAAGCGCTATTTGCCTTTTTTGGAAGAAGTTTTTATACGTAGAAAATGGGAAAAACTGGTTGACCTGAATATTTTTATAATTAAATTTGTATTGAAAGAACTTGAAATCGGTACTACAATATCTTTAGAATCAGAAATTGCAGCAGGCGGGCAATCTACAGATAGAATTATAAATATTTGCCGCAAATTAGGTTGTGATTCATATTTGTCCGGAATGGGCGGAAGCGCTTATTTAGTGGAAGAAAAGTTTTCCTCCGCCGGAATAAAATTGATTTATCAGGATTTTAAGCATCCGGAATATCCCCAGCAGTTTGGCGGGTTTGAAAGTAATTTGTCTGTGATTGACCTGCTTTTAAATTGCGGCCCTCATGCAGGGAAATATTTTTCATAAAAAATATGTATGAAAGCTACTGGAATTTAAAAGATAAGCCTTTTGAAAACACCCCTGATCCCCGTTTTTTCTTCTTAAGCCGCCAGCATAATGAAATTCTTTCCCGTTTTATGTATGTGATTGAACAACGTAAACAAATGGCCATGTTTACCGGAGAATATGGCTCCGGTAAGACCCTTATTAACATGATGATGCTTTCAAGATATAAGGATAAGCTGGATTACAGGATAGCCTTGATTATTAATCCGCGGCTTGACCTGCTTGATTTTCTAAGGGAAATTCACTATCAATTAAAAAAAGATACCGCAGTTGGAATGACCAAATTTGAGATCCTGAATTCGCTAAGAGATACAATATTAGAAAATTCTCATCTTAAGAAAGTTATTATTATTGATGAGGCTCAGATGATTGAAGATTTGAATGTTTTTGAGGAACTGCGGCTCTTATCAAACCTTACTTTTACAAATCAATTCCTGACAAGCATTATTTTGGTGGGCCAGCCCCAGTTAAAAGAAAAGATTTATCAAATTCCGCAATTGCGCCAGAGAATTGCCCTAGTGCATCATTTGGGTCATCTTGCCGAAGATGAAGTAAAAGAATATGTTAATTACCGTTTGCGCGCCGCCGGAGCCCGGTACACTATATTTACTGATGAAGCTATGGGGTTTATTTTTGAGTCCACCAGAGGAGTGCCCCGGTTGATTAATACTCTATGCGATATCAGCCTTGCCATAGGAAAGGCCCAGGGGAAGAGTGTTGTTGATAAAGAGATTATTGAGCAGGTTTCAGGAGAGATCATTAAGGAAATAAATGCTTGATTTTTCTTCACTCTATAATTCCGGCGATAATAAAGAAAAGCCCCGCGACCAGCTTCCCTTAAAGCCGGAAGAAAACCATCAGGATAATACTTCCAAGAAAAACATTCCGCAGGATTTACCATTAAAGAAAACAGAACTATACCAGGATCCGGCCCATTCCGGAGCAGGGATATCTTTTTCTGATATTAATTTTAGCCAGGAAGACGGCAATTTTAATGAATATGTGTTTCAGAATTCCAAGCAATTTTATCTTGATTGTTTGCTGTTGGCAGAAAATGCGATTGTTTGTTTGCGGCAATCAGGCAAGGTGGATTTTGTTAAGATAGCCAAAAAGATTTCTGATTTGACCGAGAACATCACTTTTGGAGATAAATACTATCTGGTGTTGATGAATGATATTAAGTATGATAATTTCTTGGCAATGGACCTGGTGAATGTTGCGATCTTGGCGATAGAGATCGGTATTCAGGCCGGATATAACAGGTCAAGGCTTGAGTCATTGGCCCTTGCTGCTTTTTTTCATGATATAGGCTTGGCAAGGATGCAGAATTTGATTAACTCAACGAGGACGCTGACTTTTAACGAGGTTATGCAGATCAAGAGCCACCCTTTAACAGTAAAAGAAATATTGCAGGATTCCGGGATCCCGGATGAAGTTATTAACGGAGGACTGCACCATCATGAAAGATTGGATGGTTCGGGCTATCCTGCCGGATTAAAAGGAAACCAGATCAGCGATTTTGGCCAGATTATTGCTGTTGCGGATATATTTGAATCTTTGACTCATCCGCGGCCGTTTAGAAGCCACCTTGATTCTTTGGAGGCGTTTAAAACAATCTTTCAGACTAAATTTTACCGCTTAAATCCTCGTTATGTGGATGCCTTGATAAAAAGTGTAGGATTTTATCCATTGGGAAGCTGGGTTAAGCTTGATGATGGTTTTGTGGGAAAAGTAGTTTTTGTGGATAAACAGTATCCTTTGCGCCCGGTAATCCTTTTGTTGTTTGATCCTTCAAGAAAAAGCTTGGAAGCCCCAAAAAGGCTTGATATGAGAAAACACATTGAATCAAAAATTAAATCTATTCTGTCTCCGCAGGAAGTTATCGCGTTTTCTGCCTCTTCTGATAACTCGCGCCAGCAAATATCAGAATCTTCATAAATACTTGTTGAAATTTAGTTTGCGTTTGTTATAATATCCGTAATTATGAAGAAAATCCCCCTTGTTTTCTTAATAATCATGCTTTCATTTTCTTTTTGTTTCGCTCTTTCGCAGGAGCCGCAGAAAGAATTCAGCTTTTCAATTGAAGTTCCCCAAAAAGTCCAGTCCAATATTCCTTTTAAGGCCATAATTAAAGTTATTGATGCCCAAAATAATATTTTAAAAGATTATAATCTTTGGGGCAAAGGCGTTGAAGTTACTTCTGAGCCAGCAGGTGTAATAATCCCGTCGTATATTAACCCGTCTATGTTTAAAGCCGGCGAAGCTATTGTGGAGTTTGTGTATAATAAGGAAGGAGATATTACGCTTTCTTTTAAGGAGGCAGAGAAGATTAAAAAGCCCGTTGAAGGCGAGCCTGAGCCTGCGGTAAAGCCAATCGCCTCGGCGTATAAAATTAATTCGTATGATGAAATTGAGATTTCGGTTTGGCAGGCAGACGGATTGACGCAAACAGTGACCGTCTCTCCGGACGGGAATATTTTCTTTCCGCTTATAGGCGAATTGCACATTGAAGGCCTTACCTTAAAGCAGCTTGCCGATACAATTACGGAAAAGATTGCCGAGTATGTGATAAGTCCTCAGGTTGCTGTTATTTTAAAGAGGCTTGGAGGAAGAAGGATACTTATTTTGGGGGAAGTTAAATTTCCCGGTGTTTATAATCTCCAGGAAATGAATGTAATTGAGGCGGTTACCGCGGCAGGAGGTTTTACCGAAGATGCGGTAACAACCAAGGTTGTGATCATGCGTGGCGGCTTGCATAGAAAGCCGGATGTAAAGTTTGTTAACGTAATTAAGCTGATAAGATCGGGAAAATTCACCAAAGAAGCATATTTGCAACCTAATGATGTTATATTTGTTTCCCGGAACCTTATCTCAGATTACCGTTATTTTATAACCAATGTTTTGCCTAATGCAAGCCCTGACAAGGCGATTGAGTATAGAACTCATAAGATGTGGTAGAAATAAATGGCCAGATACGAACTTAATATAAGGGATTACTGGAGGATAATGGCGCGCAGAAAGGGCATAATCTTTTTGAGCGCTTTTTCAATTATTTTTATTACGGTTATTTATACCTTAAACCAGCCAAAGGTTTATGAAGCAAGTGCTACGGTCAAGATTGAGAGGACTAATACTGCTGCCGGGTTATTGTTGGAATCTGTTATGCAGTGGGGCCCGGGAGACATTCTTGCCACAGAATCGCAGGTAATTGAGAGCTGGCCGGTTGCAGAAAGAGCGGCGAAAACTTTAAATTTAATTGACCCAAAGGACGCACCCCCCCAGATAAATGAAATTATCTCTCAAATCCACGGCAGTATCTCCACAAGAATAGTTTCTGATACTAACTTAATTGAAATAGTTGTTAAGTATAGTTCTGCGAAGAAGGCCGCGGATATTGCTAATGCGGTTGCTCAGGCGTATTTAAGAGAAAACGAGCTTTCCCGCAGTAAACGCAGCCGTGAAGTAAGAGAGTTTATTGAGCAGCAGCTGCAGCTTGCGGAGAAAAAGTTAAAAGCCACAGAAGACAGCCTTATCCAGTTCCAGCAAAAAGAAAAGGCAACCGGCATTGCCTCGCAACTTGAATCTAAACTCGCCGATTTGCAAGCAAGATACGCAGAATTAACAAATAAATATACTGATAGGCATCCTTTGGTTATTGAGACAAAAGGACAGATTGATTCTATAGAAAAGCAATATGCTTTTCTGCCGGCAAAGGAAATTGAGTTTGCCCGCATAAAAAGAGAATTGATGACAAATGAGAAAAGCTATGAAACATTAAAAGAAAAACTTGAGGAGGCGCGCATTGCTGAGGCAGGTAGTGTCGGAGAGTCAACTTTGGTTAATCCTGCTGTAGAGCCTTTAAATCCTATCGGGACAGGGGCCTCTACAAATATATTGCTTGGAATTATCCTGGGCCTTATTGTCGGGGTAATGATGGGGTTTGTGATTGAAGCGTTGGATACCTCGGTTGGGGCCATTGAAGACGTGGAAGAGGTGATTGGTTTGCCGGTGCTTGCGGTAATACCTTTTATCCGGCAGGAAGAGCATACTGGTAAAGAAACATGGCAGGAAAAGCTTTTTAAGATGACGCCTTTTTACAAAGAAACAAAAGAAGATTTTGTCAGAAAAAGGTTAATTACGCATTTTGAGCCGGATTCAATTGCCTCAGAAGCATTCAGGACCTTAAGGACGAGCTTGAAGGTTTCTCCTGAGAACAAGGTTTTTCTTTTTACCAGTACCATGCACGAAGAAGGAAAGACTTCTGTTACAATTAATACTGCTATCGCGCTGGCACAGTCTGGGCTTAATACTTTGTTGATAGGCTGCGATTTAAGGCGCCCGACAATCGCTAAAACCTTTGGGTTGGGTAAAAGACAAGGATTGTCAGAGGTCTTAAGCGGGGCTGTTTCAGCAGATGATTCCATTAGTAATATAACTCATTTGATGATGGGCGGGATGGGTTGGGAAAATGTTATGAAGACACCCGGCTTGGATCACCTTTCACTTATAGTCGGGGGTAAGATTTTATCTCAACCGTCTGAATTATTGGGATCAAGCAAAATGAAGGATTTGCTGGATGTTTTAAAGGTAAAATATGAAGTAATTGTGCTTGATACCCCGCCGGTATTGCCGGTTACCGACGCGCTGCTGCTTTGCCCGTATGCCGACAGCGTTGTAATTGTTTATCAGGCAGGGCGCATTGCCAAGTCTTCTTTGATCAGGGCAAAGAGCCTTTTACTTTCCTCCGGAGCAAAATTAAGGGGAGTAGTATTGAACCACGTGAGGGCAACTACTGAGCAGATTGAAAGAGTATATCCGTATTATAAGAAATATAAGTATTCTGCTGTTGAGGGGACCTGATAGCTTTATAGCTGAATATTCCCGCGCATGCTAATTCTTGCTATTTTTCTTTTTGTTTTGCTGGTGATAGGCCTTGCGGGTATAAGCGGTAACAAGCCTGAGCTTGTTTTCTTCCTTTCAGTTATCGGCGTAACGCTGCTTATTATCGGGACCCTGTTTTTATTCACCTCTCTTTATCTTAAGGCAAGCCCGCTTTTTTTTATCGTGCTGCTTTTCACATTTATTGTGGCAATCTTAGTAGTTTCCTCAAAAGTCCTCAGATAAATGGACGAATACCTTCCCATTTTCATCATTTTTTTCATTATCGTTTCAATAGCTGCCGCAGCCCTTTTTTATTCAACTCCGCTTTATGCTATTTTTATTGTTTCCGGGCTCTTTGTGTTTGTGGCTTCTTTTGTCAGCATTGATTTGGGCTTGACGATCATTATTATTGCGATGATGTTCTCTCCGGAGATCAACGTTGCTGAGGTTCCTAAGCGCAGCGTCGTTATCAGGATTGAAGATATTTTTTTGATAGTAGTTTTCTTCAGCTGGATCGTCAGGATGGCAATAGATAAGGAGCTTGGTTTGTTGGAAACCACTCCTGTTAATGTGCCTATTTTTTGTTTTATAGGTGCAAGCCTTATTTCAAGTGTTAGGGGAGCTTTGTTAGGAAGAGTTACTTTTATAAAAAGTATTTTTTTCTCTTTAAAATATACTGAATATTTTTTGCTTTTTTTTATGATTTGTAATCATATTCGTACGCGTAAACAAATGAAATATTACCTTGGTGTTTTTGTTTTTGTGTTTATTTTAACTGCCTTTTATGGTTTTTCACAAATTGGTTCAGGAAGAATCACAACGCCCTTTGAGGGGAAGTCTTCTGAGCCGGCAACTTACGGTGGCTATATTATTATCGTAGGTATGGTAATTCTTTCTTGTGCTTGGCACGTTAAAGGAATATTCCTTCAGCTGTTTCTTGCTGGTTGTTTCTTATTTAGTATACCTCCATTTTTGCATTCATTGTCTCGTGCTTCATATATGGGAATTATTCCGGCATTCTTTGCCTTCTTTTTCTGGACCAAGAAGAATAAGTTTTTCTTGATTATTGTTGTGATGTTGGCAATGGTTATTAGTGTTGCTTTTATGCCTGATTTTGTGAAGAACCGCGTAAAAGAAACATTTGTTGGAAAAGAAAAACCGATTGCCGGGCAACCGCTTAAATTAGAGGAGTCGGCCACTGAGCGTATTGACAGTTGGAATAGGATTTTATTAAATAAATGGCCAAAACAGCCGCTTTTAGGCCATGGCCCGGGGAGTTTGTTTGTTGACGGACAGTATGTGACGTTCTTGGCAGAAAATGGTTTTGTGGGTTTATTATTCTTTGTCTGGATTTTTATGACTTTATTTAAAGTTTGTTTTGATAATTTGAAATTATTAAAAGGCGATGACCTTGCTCAGGGGATAACTATTGGTTTTGCTAGCGGCGTAGTTGGGCTTTTGGTGCATGCCTTAACTGCAAATACGTTTATTTTAATCAGGGTAATGGAGCCTTTGTGGTTTTTGGCGGGGATAGTTGTATCTTTGCCTAAGGTGGCGCAGGAAAATGTCGGATAAAAGAATGCTTGTGTTTTCTACTGCAGTAGTTTTTATTTTTAGGATATTTTCTTTTTTGTTGGGTTATTTCCGGGATGTTTTGGTTACCCGTAATTTTGGCGCAAGCCATTTAACTGATGCATGGTATATTGCTTCTAATATTCCGGAACTTTTATTTAAGTTTTTGATGTTTGGGGCTTTTGGAGCAAGTTTTTTTCCTGTTTTCATTGATTTAGTTTCCCAGAAGAGAGAAGAGGAAGGCTGGCGAATAGCAAGTTCTGTGATTAACTTCTTCGGATTAATTTTAACAGGTGCTTCAATTATTGGGATCATTCTTTCAAACCAGCTGGTTTATGTTTTTGCTCCGGGTTTTGACGCGAATACCCATCAGTTAGCAGTGGGGCTCACGCGTTTACTGCTGAGTGTTTTAGCGTTTATGGGGATTAACGGTTTATTGATTGGCATATACCGTTCATATTTTAATTTTGTGGTTCCCGGAGCTTGCACATTGCTTGTTCCTTTATCAATTATTGTTTCAATTGTTTTCTTCTCAAAAACTTTAGGCGTATATGCTTTGGCTTGGGGGACAATCGCAGGTTTTTTGTTATCTTTCTTTGTTTTGCTTGTATTTCTGGGGAATAAGATTAACTTTTATAAATTTATTATTGATTTTCGTAATCCTGTGGTTCGCAGGATTTATTTACTGATGCTCCCTCTAATCGGAGCGGAAATAATTGGCAAAGGAATTAGCGTTGTAGACCAGATTTTTGCATCAACCTTGCCTATTGGTTCAGTTACGTTTTTATTTTTAGCAAATAGGATTGTTGGTATTCCTGTTGAGTTCTTTTCTATGACTTTTGCTACTGTAATTTTTCCTTTTCTTTCTTATAATGCCGCTCTTAAAGATACGGAAGAATTTAAGAATAATTTACTGTTGACTATTAAATTGTCGCTGCTTATGTTGATTCCTTCTTTAGTGGGTATTGTTATATTTGGCCCGAAATTGATTAGAGTTTTATTTGAACACGGTAAATTTACTGCTTATGATACTCGGGTTACATACATTGTTTTATTTTATTTAAGCATAGGTTTGATTGTCTACGGCTTAAAACCAATTCTTACAAGATGTTTTTATGCCATGCAGAAGAACTGGATAATATTTAAGTTTGAAATAATCGGTTTTAGCTTAAACATAGTTTTGGATTATATTCTAATGAAATATATGGGATTAGGGGGCATAGCCTTGGCAACTTCAATTGTTACCTTAATCACAGTTTCTTATCTTATTAAATCCCTGAAAAAAGAAATAGAGATCAGCCTGTTAACTATTTCTCCATTTATTCTGAAAGTGTTATTTGCAGCACTTATTATGGGTTTAGCAGGTTATTTTTGCGATAATCTGTTGGTTAAATTCTTTAATATTAATTTATTAATTAACCAGTTTTTCTATCTTTTTATGCTTGTTGTATTGAACATTGCAGTGTTTTTCGGAGTATTGTTTTTAATTAAGGTTGAGGAGGTAAGGTTGGTATGGCAGATACTAAAGAAAAATATATTTCAGAAAGTGATGGCTTAGGCTCTAATTTTGAAGAAGGGCTGATCTATAAAGAGCATTTGAGTAGATATAAGTTTTGTTTAAGCTATATTTCGGATAAAACAGTTTTGGATTTAGGTTCATCAAGGCGTGACGGCCCAATTCTTTTGGGAGCCTCGGCAGAAGAAGTCACTGCTATGGACATACAGTTTGAGGATATAAAATACGCCCGGGATAATTTCCCTAAAGCTAATGTGAAGTATCTTGCTGCTGATGGGATAAGCCTGCCTTTTAAATCAGCTAATTTTGATGTAGTAATTTGCCTTGAAGTTATTGAGCATATTTCTAACCATGACCAGTTGTTGGCGGAGATAAAAAGAGTTTTAAAGCCATGTGGAATTAGCATTATTTCAACTCCCAACAAGAAAATGGTGAAGATTTACGGAACCCAAGATAATCCTTTGCATGTGAAGGAAATTGAATATGAGGAATTTAAGAGCTTGTTGAATAAATATTTCAGCAAAGTTGAGTTTTATGGCCAGACAAGAGGAAAGTCTGTTGTAGGTATAATGTATACTTTGCATTTGTTTTTAAGAACAATTGATATCTTTAACCTGAGAAGATTATTTTCAATCCAATTCAAGAAGGGCTTATCTGAAAAAATTGCTAGGGCAACAGGCGCAAAAGGACAGGACAAAATACGAGATACTGATTTTATAATTTCGCAAAAGAATATAAAGACGTGCCGTAATATTATCGCAGTTTGTAAGAAATGAAACAGCTAATTAGTTTTCTAAAGTTTATTATTTCATTATTATTTGGTGAAAGCGCATATTTTAAGATGCGATGGTTTCTTTTGTATGGGCGCAGTTATTATGCGATTGCTGGTTATTGGGCAATTGATGGTTGGCTTACAGAAAAAGAAGCCCGTGCTTTATATGATACTGTTTGTAATTTATCTGCCAAGGAGCCTGTGGTTGTTGAAATTGGTTCTTGGCTCGGAAAATCCAGTGTTATATTGGGCAAAGGGTTAAAAAAGAAAAAGGCCGGTAAACTATTTTGTATTGATCCTTTTGATGCCAGCGGAGATAAGATAGGAGAAGAAGATTATCATCGCAGAGCTGAAAGATTAGGCATTCCTTTGGTTGAAAAGTTTATCAGAAACTTGAAGAAGTGCGGTGTTTTTGAATATGTTGAAATACTTCAAGGAAAAAGCTGGGAATTCTCCGGAGAGTGGAATAAAGAGGTAGATTTTCTTTTTATAGACGGAGACCACTCTTATGAGGCAGTATTGCGTGATTATCTTGATTGGGGGAAATTTGTAAAAAAAGGTGGTTTTATCGGATTTCACGATGTTGCAATGAACCCGGAGGAGAAATCAGTTTATCAGGATGGGCCTTGGAGAGTGGTAAAAGATAAGATTATTGATAACAAAGATTGGGCAGATAAGGTGTTTTTTCATTCGTTGTTTATTGCAAAGAAAGTTTAATAATTCTATGGATTTTCTATTTCGCGATGACGATGTAAGTTATTTTACAAAACCTGAAGAGCTTCAGGATGCTTGGGGTTGGTATTTTAATCAAAAAGAAGCGAAGTTAAATCTTGCAGTTATCCCTTTTGTTTCTCCTGTTGAATTCTCTAAAACTGGCGCCAGCGAGGAAGCAATTGGGAAGAATGCCCTCTTGGTAGGTTACTTAAAAGAAAAAATTAAAGAAAAAAAAGTTGAAATAATTTTGCATGGGTATAGCCATGCTTCGTGCGGGAAAAGATTTGAATTTGAAAGCAATAATCCTAAGGAGCTGTCAGATAAAATAAAGAAAGCAAAGGCTTATTTGGAAGAATTGTTTGGGGTTAAGATAACTTCATTTGTTCCTCCTCATAACGCTATCAGCGCAGCTGGCCTTAAAGAAATATCAAGGAATAATTTGAATTTGCTTTCAGCTGTCCCGTTAAATCCATCAAAAGTTGGTTTTAGTTTTAAGAAGCATTCGGCATATTTTAAAAGGCTAATTTTTAGTATAAGACATAGGAAGCTTCTAAAAGGGAAATTTATTCATCCTAATTTGCAGGTATTGCATAATATGCAATACCTGGACTGCTTTAATTTCTTGCCTGAGTTATTTACTCCGCAAGAGTTATTTAATATTGTAAAATGCGTAGAACAGAAAAAAGGAATCTTTTGTTTAAGTGTCCATTATTGGCAGTTAAATGAATCGGCAAGGGAAAAATTAGAAGAGACATTTGAGCTTATCCAGAGTTTAAAAGGCGCAAGGTTTTGTTTTGCTTCAGAAATATTTAAGGCGAGAGCATGATTTCTGTAATAGTAAATACTTATAACGAGGAGAAATATTTAGATCGCTGCCTAACTCAGCTGACTTGGGCTGATGAGATAGTGGTTGTTGACATGTATTCTTCTGACAGAAGCGTTGAAATAGCGCGTAAATATACCGATAAAATATTCTATCATGAAAGGACAATCAGCGTACTTTATGCGAGAAATTTCTCTCTTTCTAAAGCTATCGGTGATTGGGTGTTGATTGTTGACCCCGACGAGGTTATGCCGCAGGGGTTGAGTGATAGGCTAAGAGAAATATCTTTGTCAGAACAGGATTTTAAGGCAGTGGCTATCCCATTCCAGACTATTTGTTTTGGCAGGGAGCTTAGGCATACGTATCCTTTAATCTGGAAATTGCGGTTTTTAAAGAAAGATTCAGTAGATTTTCCTAAACGAGTTCATTCTGATCCTGTTATAAAAGGAGCTACTTATCATCTTCCTGCAGAATCCAGGTATATTACTAAGCACTATGTTGCCGAAGATGTTTATAGATTTGTTGAGAAAATGAACCGTTATACAAGCGATGAAGCTCTGCATCTTTATAAAGATAATGGGATAAGGTCTTCTCTAATCTTAATGTTTAGGAAGCCTGTGGCAGAATTTATTAATTATTACTTTAAGCGCAAAGGATATAAGGATGGAATTGAGGGTTTTATTTTCAGTGTTTTGATGGCTGTATATAGATTTTTAATTTATATTAAGTTATGGGAACTTGATAAAGTAAATTACTGAGTCACCGATAAATAATGGATACATTGGCTGAACTGATTTTGGAGCGAAACAAGGAACGAGGACATAGATGTAGTCAACGTACTACGTCAAGGACGAGTGACGCAGTTGCAGCCCAAAATCAGTCAGCCCAAGCTATATACATAGAGGGGGAAGCCCGTCTTTCGGCCGTCTGCGGCGTTGCTCCTCCTCGGCGTAGTGCATTGACTACGCCTTCGTCGTCGCGCCTTGCATACGGCCTAAACCCGGGCTTCCAATGTGCCCATTATTTATCGGAGGCTCAGTAAATGGATTTATCTGTAGTAATTGCATTTTACCGGGAAGACAAGGAAATTCTTTTTC
>JACQXK010000021.1 GCA_016208765.1 Candidatus Omnitrophota bacterium | reverse complement strand
GCAGTAGAACAGCAGCGCAGTAGAGCAGTAGGAAGGACAAAAAGGCAGAGCAGATAATCTATCTTATGAAAAGGGTTATGACATGACATTAAAGAAGCTTCCTGAATTCTTCATCGGTAAGGCCTGCGTCCTTAGTGATTGCTTTCAGGGTATAAGGATTCAGTCTTTTATGGCCTGGGATTGTAAGGCGTCTGGTCCCATCGGACATACCAATGTGTTTACCTCTGCTGATAATTTTAAAACCGGCTTTGCCGAAGGCCTTTACTGCACGGTCGGAAGAGACATCTGTAAAGAGCATTTCAGGCGGGAACCTCTATCTGATATACAGTGGCGTCCTTTGTCTCTTCCTCTATCATATGGAGGTAGGTTGTGACGGCGTCTTTAATATTTTCTATAGCCTCCTCCAGAGTGTCGCCCTGGCTGTGGCAGCCGGGAAGCGCCGGGCAATGTACATCGTATCCGTACTCGCTCTTATTAATTACTACCGTGTATTTCATGTTTGTAATTTACCATATGGGTTATTGTCTGTCAAAAATTAGAGCAGCAGCGCAGAAGAGCAGTAGCGCAGCAGGACAGTAGAACAGCAGGAAGGACGAAATGAAAATGAGAACTAAATGGAGTACAACAGAACAGCAGAGCAGCAACGCAGTAGAGAAGCAGTGTTTTCCTACTGGTCTGTTGCTCTACTGCTCTGCTGCACTTACAATAGTTTTTACTACTGCGCTTCTGCGCTGCTGCCCTGATGCGCTTTTAAAGATTCTTCTGAAAACCCCAGAGAAGTTTGCCGACTTCTTCTATAAGACTTTCTATGTTTGCAGTATCTGCATCAATATATCCAAGTTCATTAGAGAACTCAAGAAGGTATTCAGTTTCTGCCAGAGAGGCTCGGGCAATATCAATAAAACGGGAAAGTTCATTTTTAGTTCTTCTGCTGTAACCTTCAACAATATTTGTCGGTACAGAAAGAACTGCACGTCTTATCTGACTGGTAATGCCAAAAGTTTCTTTCTTTGGGAAAGTTTCTGTAAGTTTGTATACCTTGAGAGCAAGTTCATTTGCTTTTTGAGGAGGGAATTATGAAGAGAAAGATATTTTTTGTTTTAGCAGTGGCGCTGCTGCTCTGCTGTTCTGCTGCGCTATCCTTTGCAGCGAGCTTCGTCAACAACGGCAATGGAACGGTGACGGATTATAGAACCGGGCTTGTGTGGCAGCAGGGCGAGCCGGGATCTATGACATGGGGTTCCGCTCTTTCATATTGTGAAGGACTTAACAAGACAGACTGGCGGCTGCCGAATATCAAGGAGCTTGAGTCAATAACCGATGATACGAGATATAATCCTGCGATAGATATCAATTACTTTCCAAATGCATATGCGTCCCACTACTGGTCGTCTACTACCTACGCCAGCTATCCAAGCTACGCGTGGTACGTAAACTTCTACTATGGCTACGTCTACAACTACTATAAGTACTACTACTTCTACGTTCGGTGCGTGCGCGGCGGACAGTCTGGGTCCTTTGGTGATTTATTGCTTTCTTTTCCGCTTCATGTTCAAGGTTATACACCGTATACTGCTCCAGTTAGCAGTGTATTTGATCATTCTATGGAACACACTACGGGTTTAAGAAAAGTGACTGTCAGAAATTTCAATTGCAAGGTATCAATTATACAGGTGGTGGGAATAGTTATTATCTGTTTTATGACGGCCATCCGGGGATTGATTATCCGGTTTCCAATAACACACCGGTTTACGCTGCGGCTGATGGGATAGCGCATATGCCGGCAAGTTTTCCGGGTGTATTAACTGCACAAAATTACAATACAATTGAGATTGATCATCAAAACGGTTACAGAACTTATTACCTTCACTTAAGCAGCCGGGTAGTTTCAGAAGGAACCCCTGTTACAAGAGGTCAGCATATTGGATATTCCGGAGCATATCACCTTCATTTTGAGGTACAAAGAGATGGCATTCCGGTAGACCCCTATGGCTGGCAGGGGAGCGGCGCTGATCCATACACCCGCGCAACCAACATTAACTTATGGGAAGTTTCACCACCAGTTCTTGATGCAGACAATGACGGATTACCTGATAACTGGGAGATGGACTACTTTGGAGACCTGGTTCAAACAACCTTTGATGATTACGACCATGACAATCTGAGTAATCTCGGGGAATATCAGCGCGGCACAGACCCGATAAAGTGGGACACTGATGGCGACGGCGTGAACGACGGGGATGAAATTGCCCAGGGAAAGAATCCGCTTGATCCAAGTGATCAGAAAAAACTGCCCCGGCTGCATGGTCTTTTTATAGGTAACTATCAAAGTGCTCCGGGATTGAGCGTAAATATCAGAACAGATGAAATGGCAAGGAAGCTGGATGCGGCATTTAGACAGTTGCCGAGTTATGGAAGCTCGCTTGTATTGACAGCGAACAGAGATAATGGAGATGTTGTTACTGATATTCAAATAAGAGATGCAATAATATCACTCAAGGGGAATATGTCAGCAGGAGATTCACTTTTTGTTTACGTGGGAGGACATGGAGGCTCGCTTGACCCCGCTAATGGATGGCCGACACCGGAAACAACACTTACCTCCACAAATGAGTTTGTTGCACTTACCGATAACAGAGACGAGATTTTAACCGATGATAAACTCTATTCTTACTTAACCGGTATGGATGACATCAAGAAATTTGTTTTTATTGATGCCTGTCATTCAGGAGGTTTCTGGGGAAATAATAATCCAAATGATGCAGGCGATTTAGAAAAACTAAAGAATATAGCATTCTTTGCTGCTGCACCAGAAAACGATTCGTCTTATTTCTGGCCTAATGGTATGCCGATGTTCGGCAGGGCGGTCGAGAAAATGCTTACTTTCAATAATCAAAATGTCCTGAACGGCGATGAAGACAAAGATGGCATACTGGAAAATTCTGAGATTGAAACATATCTCAGATGGTATTTATCTGTCAGCGCAAATGAGGACAATACAGGCGGCATAGTGTATGAGATGGGTTTTGGCGATTCTTACACATTTGCAACCGATTTGTCGAATCCTGAAGTTTCTACATCTCCGGATGCCAACGGTGAGATTATATATGACTTATGTCCCGATGATCCGGGTAAAACAGTGCCTGGTGACTGCGGCTGCGGAATATCTGATACAGATACAGACAGCGATGGAATTTCAGATTGCAATGATAACTGTCCGAATGTATCCAATCCCGACCAATTCGATATCGACGGTGACGAGGTAGGTGATGCATGTGATGCGTGCACTGATATTGATATAGATGGTTATTGCGCTGAAACAACTGACTGCAATGACAACGATGCAGCTATAAACCCAGCCGCAACAGAAATCCCCAATAACAATATAGATGAGAACTGTGATGGTGTAGTTTTAATGGATGCAGATTTGGACGGCGTACCTGATTCGGTGGACAATTGCAGGCTTGTTGCAAATTCTGACCAGCGTGACAGCAATTATCCCGAAGATGACAATTTGAACAAAGCAGGCATACAGCATTATGGTGATCTCTGTGATCCTGACTTCGACAACAATGGACTTGTGAATATCATTGACTTCAATGAATGGCGCAAGTGGGCCGGCAAGACAATTCAGCAGGGCGCTCCTGCATATGTGGATTTAGACGGTAACGGTACTGTCTGGATACAGGACTTCAACATCTGGCGCAAGTACTACGGCAAAGCACCGGGGCCGGGAATCGGGGACTGAAAAGTCATTTGAATTAAATGGCACACGGAGCGAAGCGGAAACTATCTGTCTTTGTCTTGTCGGAATTGTTGTAGAAACAGGAGAGAAAAGATCAATGAGTGAAGTGGGAAATGAGACAATTCAGTATGAATTTTTCTATCCGGATATGTTATCTCCGGCGGTCAATGACAAAAGTTTTATAATGGTCTGCTTCAGCTCTTTTCTGGGGACGATCATATCGATCATCCCGTGCTGGAGCAGGAATTCCGCGGTTTGAAAGTTCTCGGGCAATTGCTGTTTTATCGTCTGCTCGATCACCCTCGGCCCTGCGAAGCCTATCAGGCTTTTGGGCTCCGCGATCATTATGTCTCCCAGCATTGCAAAACTTGCTGATACCCCTCCGAAGGTCGGGTCGGCAAGTATTGATATGAAGGGCATTCGTTTTTCTTTAAACCTGGCGATCGAGGCTGAGGTCTTTGCCATTTGCATGAGAGAGATGATCCCCTCGTGCATCCTTGCGCCGCCGGATGAGGCAACGGATATTAACGGCAATTCCTCTTCAGCGGCCTTTTCAGCGGCCATGACAAATTTTTCGCCGACAACCGAACCCATGCTGCCGCCCATGAATTCAAAATCAAGGACGACGAGCATCGTCTTATGGTTTCCTATCAGGGCGCTGCCGGCCATCGCTGCGTCTTTGTTGCTTGTTTTTTTCTGGTACTCTCCGAGACGGTCCCTGTATGAGACCTGGTCTTTGAAATTGAGGGGGTCTTTAGATACCAGGTTCACCCCTATTTCGACAAAGCTGTTTTCGTCCACAAGAAGCGATATACGTTCCTTGGCGGAGATCCTGAAGTGGTAGTTACACTTCGGGCATACCTTCAGGTTCTTCTCCACCTCTTTACGGTAGATGATCTCCTTGCACGAATTGCACTTTACCCAGAGACCTTCCGGTACTTTGACTTTCTTTGCAATCGCAGGTTGTTCTTTTTTCTTAAACCAGGCCATATAAAGACAGTAGTTAGGGGTTAGTAGTCAGGGGTTGGTTAAAAACCAATCTCTAACCCCCGATCCCTTCTTTTATTTTCTTCACAAAATCTTTGATATCTTTGCCTTCGGCGATCAATCTTACTATTGCGCTGCCGATGATAACGCCTTCAGAGAGCTTTGATACTGATGCAGCTTCCTGAGGTGTTGAAATCCCAAAACCCACGGCCACCGGTTTGCCTGTGTTGCTTCTGATAATTTCAAGGGTGTCTTTCATCGGGTTCCCGATTGAAAGCTTTGCTCCGGTGATGCCCGTGATGGATACATAATAAATAAAACCCGTTGAGGCCTTTACGACTTTCTTAATTCTTTCCAAAGTGCTTGTCGGCGCAAGCAGGAAAATTGTATCAAGTTTGAATTGACGCGCGGCCTTTATGAAATCGTCCGCCTCATCAGGTATCAGGTCAGGGATTATTACACCGTCAACGCCCGCGTTTGATGCTTCCCTTGCAAATGCCTCTATGCCGAATTTAAAGACCGGATTGAAGTACGTCATGAGGACCAGCGGGACCTCAGAGCTTTGTCTGATCTCCTTTACAAGCGCAAGAACCTTTCGCAGGGTCACGCCATTTTGCAGTGCCCGCTCATGCGCCCTCTGTATAGTAGGACCGTCTGCGAGAGGATCGCTGAAAGGGACTCCGAGTTCAATAATATCAGCCCCTGCCTCCTCAATATCCGCTATAAGTTTTTTTGTGGCCTCAAGAGACGGGTCTCCCGTCATAATGTAGGGTATAAGGGCCTTCCCCCCGGACTTTCTTAACTGTTTAAATGTCTGTTCAATTCTGCTCATTCTTGTCTTATTCTTTATTCTTTGATCTGTCTTCTGTTTTCTATATTCTGAACCTACAACTCTATTCCTTTTATCCTCGCCACTTCCTGGACATCTTTATCCCCCCTGCCTGAGAGGTTTACAATGATGACAGAATCTTTCGGCAGGGCCGGAGCTGTCTTGGCTGCCTCAGCAACCGCGTGTGCGGATTCAAGCGCAGGTATGATGCCTTCAGTTCTGCTTAACAGTTCAAACGCCTTCAAGGCCTCTTCGTCAGTGGCATAAGTATATTCGATCCTTTTTAGGTCCCGGAGAAAAGAATGCTCAGGCCCCACTGACGCGTAATCAAGTCCCGCGGAAACCGAATGCGTGCCGAGCACATTGCCGTCATCATCCTGTAACAGATAACTTTTACATCCCTGAAAGACCCCGATAGAGCCTCCAGCGAAACGCGCCGCGTGCTCGCCTGATGCTATCCCATGCCCTCCGGCTTCGACACCGATCATTCTGATATTGTCTTTAAGGAACGCAAAAAATAATCCGATGGAGTTGCTGCCGCCGCCGACGCAGGCGATCAAACAATCAGGCAGTTTTTTCTCAACTTGTAATATTTGTTTTCTTGCCTCATTGCCTATTACCGACTGAAAATTTCTTACCATCACAGGGTAAGGATGGGGACCGAACGCTGTGCCTAAGACATAATGAGTATGGCCGACATTGGTCGTCCAGTCTCTCAAGGCCTCATTGATCGCGTCTTTTAAAGTCCTTGAACCCACATTCACTTCCGAGACCCTTGCGCCAAGCAGGCGCATCCTGAAAACATTCAGCGACTGCCGTCTTATATCTTCGCTTCCCATGTATATTTCGCATTCAAGTCCGGCTAACGCAGCGCCTGTCGCAGTGGCAACACCGTGCTGCCCAGCGCCTGTCTCCGCGATTATCCTGCTTTTCCCCATCCTCTTTGCAAGCAGTGCCTGGGCAAGGGCATTATTGATCTTGTGGGCGCCCGTGTGACAGAGGTCTTCTCTCTTGAGGTAGATTTTTGCCCCGCCGAGTTTTTCAGTGAGGTTCTTTGCAAAGTACAGCGGGGTCGGTCTTCCTATGAAATCTTTTTGAAGCGAGCGTAATTCTTCAAGAAAGGTCGTGTCCTTTATGTATTTCCTGTATGCGGCCTCAAGCTCAATAAGCGCTGGCATGAGGGTTTCAGGCACGAACCTGCCACCATAAATGCCGAAATGGCCTTTGTTGTCAGGAACTTTTTCATTCATAAATTCAGCAAGTCCTTAAAGATTGAATTTTACAAAAAACTATTATATCACAGTAAAGGAGAATAACAATAACCGCAAAAAGTACGCGAAATATCGGGGGGGATAATTATAATTTTCTCATAATCAGGGAAAAGAACTTCTCCAGGAATTTTTGATGTAAAGGACGCCTTGACCATGTCTCAGGATCTATTTTGATAGAACTCTTAAGGTCATTTTGGAAAACCTCTGTTATCTGCCTGCTGAATTCCCTGTCGAATATTCCAACATTGCTTTCCTCATTTCTCCGCAGAGATTGAAAGTCGAGGTTTGCGGAACCTATGACACTCCAGCAGCCGTCAAATACCGAGGTCTTGGAATGAAGCACCGCTCCCTGATAATTATAGATTTCAACCCCTGCCTTTAGTAGCCGGGTATAATAACTTCTGCCTGCGTAAAAGACCGAGAGGACATCTGTTTTTCCCGGAAGAAGAAGCTTGAGATTTACGCCTCTTTGAGCTGCATTTATCAGCGCCATGAGTATTCTTCTGCTCGGGATGAAATAGGCGGTTGTCAGTAAAATGCTCTCTTTTGAGTTTTTAATACTGTAAAGAAGCAGCCTCCTCATTTTCCTTCTTGTCCTGGCTGAACTGACAAAGATGGGAATAACAGGGACGCCGTGTGTTGGTTGCCGGTGTTCCGGTGGCGACTTAATAAGCTCGCCTTTCCAGGTCTTCCAGCTTTTACTGAAAATGTCGAGCAGGGAAGAGGTGATCGGCCCTTCAAGATAAATTCCCATATCGCGCCATATCTTTTTTTTCTTTCTGAAAAACCTGTGATATTCGTCAGCAATATTGAATCCGCCCATAAATGCCTTTTGACCGTCGATTATCAGGAGCTTTTTATGATCACGATAGATATAACTTTTAAGCGATGACAATTTAAAAGGATGAGATACCCTGACCTTAACACCTTCTTTTTTTAAAGCAGACCAGAAATTTCGGGCAGTGAGGAATGACCCGAAATGATCATATAGTAAGTAGACACTGACGCCTTGCCGGGATTTTTCTTTAAGCAAAGATGAAAGCTTATTACCTGTATCATCGTCCTTAAAGATATAAAATTCAATGCAGATAGTACGTTGGGCAGTTGATACAGCATCGAGTATTGACTGAAAGACTTCCAGTCCGCTTTGTAGTAGCCGGACATTGTTATTTTTCGTAAAAGGCAGACCTAATATTTTTTCTATTTCAGTTTTGTTAAGGAGTGTTTTGTCAGGTGTTGATACATTTGCAACTGACATGTTATTCATAAATTATGTCTTAAAGACCCATCCCTTGCTCTTTCAATGAACAACCGCAGTTTTTTGTGGTCCTTTCTTCCCTTAATACTGCCTTCGACACCGGAAGCTACATCAACACCATATGGCTGGACCAGTTTTACCGCTTCCTCGATATTTTCGGGGGTCAAACCGCCTGCAAGTATTATCCGTCCTAATTTTTTTGCCTCAATAGCAATCTCCCAGTTAAATATCTGTCCTGTCCCGCCAATTGTCTCGGAGGAATACGTATCAAGAAGAAATGCCGATGCAGTTTTATAACGTTTTAAAGGCTCAAGGTCGGATAGTTCTTTCACTCTGAGAGCTTTGATGACTTTCCTGCTGGTATCGCAGTACTCCGGGGGCTCAGAGCCGTGAAACTGTATTAAATCTAATCCTGTATAAGATGTGATTTGCTCAACTTCTTTTTTTTCTTTATCAACAAAGACACCAACTGTTTTCACAAAAGGCGGCAGCGACGATATAATAGTTTTCGCTGTCTCGGAAGTTATATACCGCGGGCTTTTCGGATAGAAAACAAAACCTAACGCATCCGCGCCATATTCGATTGCGGCTGTAGCGTCATCGATGTTGGTTATTCCGCAGATTTTAATTTTCAGCATTTGTCATATTTTAGCACAATAACGTTATAGGTCATACAGTTAACTGAAGATATACCTGTTTTTAACTATAAGTAATAATGTTAATAAAAAAGACTTGGAGAATATTAATTTGAACTTATAGTATTGATTTTGAAATTATATAACAGATATTCAGCTATAGGAAATTTTTATGGAATTATTATATACTAAATGATATTTATCAATGTGAGAGTGAAAAAAAGATGTCATCTACTATCAGTTGCAAAGGGTTATTTAATAGCCTTTTTGCTTTTTTTTGTGTCTACAGGCGCCCATGCTCTTCAATATAAAGGATTAGACTTAAAGATTTCCGGCACTACTTCCGAAACATATGATGATAACTTGACTTTTTCAAAGGCAGATAAGAAGGAGGATTTTATAACAGCATTGGGACTTAACATGAGCACTGCATATGAAGGTAAAAGAAGATTTTTGAATCTTGCAGGAGGTTTCAATTACGGTTTTAACGCAAGGTATAAAGATATAAAAAATTCTTCTGAATACCTTAATCTTAATTTTAAAAATGAATTTTCTAATTATGACGATATAACTCTGAATTATAATTTTTCTCATTCTTCTACGCCAGGCAGCTTTCAAGAGGCGTTTGGGAGGGTCAGTGGTAGATATGAATCCTACGCTAATAATTATGGAGTACATTACCTAAGGAATCTTAGTGAGCATTTCAGTATTAGTGCGATGTATAATTATTCGTCTAGCAAGGCTGAACTTGAGGAGGTAGACAAGTGGTGGCAAAGCTCATACGGGATTAATTGCAATTATTTGTATAGCACAGACACCTCAGTTGTACTTTCGTATTCTCACGCAAATAGTAGCTCCGATGTTGTTATTGAAAGCACTTCGATTGGTTTAAGACAAAATATATCTATAACTAAGGCGATTCAATTATCAGGGAATGTAGGAATGAGTTCAACGTCTGCTGAAAATAGTAAAAGCAGCGCATTAAATATGGATATTGCCTTGCAATATGAGATAGATCAAAAGACGAATTTTTCTCTTGCGTATACGAAAAATATACAAACGTACCCGAACACTGATGATGCTTACAGAAACTGGCAAATCAACAGTAGCCTTGCTCATAATTTCTTAGAGCAATTAAACAGCACTATTTCAAGCTTTTATGCAGAGGGGAAATCAATTTCAACGGATATTACCAACAGGTTTCTCGGAGTAAGTTTTCTATTGCAATATGAAATTTCGGAACACTTGACTACAAGCCTTAATTATGTCTATTCGAATTCTAATTCAACGAATGAATTGGGAGGATATAATAGAGATGCGGTCACTGCGAACGTGTCTTTAAATTTCTGAGTCGCACAAGCTTTGCAACTATGGAAACACCAAGTTTGTGAAATAAAATTGAAATTAGAAAATGTTTTTTTGTGATCAAGTTATAAAACAATAGAGGAGAATTGATGAAGGTATTAGTAACTGGTGGTGCTGGCTTTATTGGTTCACATATAGTAGATATGCTAATAGCTGAGGGATTTGAAGTAGTCGTCGTAGATGATCTTTCTACAGGCAATGAAGGTAACTTAAACAAAAAAGCTTTATTTTACAGGTTGGATATCCAGCATCCTGAATTGGAAAAGATTTTTCTTAAGGAACGCCCTGACTATATAGCTCATCAGGCTGCTCAGAAAGATGTACGCGTCTCCGTTGCCGATCCTATTTATGATGCCAAGATAAATATACTTGGCTCTATAAATATTCTTCAAAACTGTCTTAAATACAATGTGAAAAAAGTAGTTTTTGCCTCCACCGGGGGTGCTATTTACGGAGAACAGGAAACGTTTCCTGCGCCAGAAAGCCACCCTTTAAAACCGATAAGTCCATACGGTATTACTAAATTAGTAGTTGAACAATATCTGCATTATTATAAGGTCATACACGGGTTAGACTATGTATCTCTTCGTTATGCAAATGTGTACGGACCAAGACAGGACCCGCATGGAGAAGCTGGAGTTGTGGCTATCTTTATCCAGAAGATGCTTAACGGATTGCAGCCTGTCATAAATGGAGACGGGGAGCAGACGCGAGATTTTGTTTATGTGGAAGATGTTGCCAGGGCAAATGTTTTATCATTAAAAAATAACACTACAGCTCAGGTATTTAATATTGGGACAGGTACTGAAACTTCCGTTAGAATGTTATTTAACTATCTCAAGGATTTCATAAACCCATCAATTCGTGAAAAACATGGGCCACCCCAGCAGGGTGAACAAAAAAGAAGTGTAATAGCATGTGATAGGGCAAAAGAATTTCTACACTGGGCTCCATCTCTTGACCTTATAGATGGACTAAAAAAGACATATGAGTTTTTTTATAAAAGAAGTAACCAAGACGCAGATTAATCAAGATATATCAGGTTTTTCTTTAAGATGTCATGTGTAAGGAATGAAAAAACGATCACAAGCATAATTTTATTTAACTCCTAAAAAGTCTGCGGAATTTGAGTACAGTTAATTTTATTAAGTCGCGGCTATATTTTTTATGTAACCGAGAAGGCGGAGCAGTGTTCAAATTTTGATACATTATTTTCGATATAAGACTGAATGTTGCACGGCTTGCTTTGCAACAGATTTCTCCATAGTATCTTGACGGAGGTAAAAATGAGATATTTGACTTTCTACATTGTAATTTCATGTTGGGTTCTTCTTTGCGCGGTTTTTGTTGATGCCAAAACTTCGGAATTTGAATTAGATACATATAAAGTTGACATTAATGATGTTCTGGACATAAGAGTAAATGACAATCCTGAGTTGAAAACAATTGCAACTGTATCGACTGATGGCACAATAACTTTTCCTTACTTAGGAACTCTTTTTGTTAAAGATATGACCGTTTCTGAAATTAAAAAAGCAATAGAGGATGGACTCAGTAAGGGTTATATACAATATCCTGTTGTAACTGTGTCGTTGACAAGAGCTTTGAAGACGAAAATCTTTATTTATGGAGACGTAAGAGGTCCGGGAGAAGTTACTTATGAGAAAGGCATGACGGTACTGACAGCATTATCAAGAATTGGAGGAGTAAATGAAGCAGCTCTTCACGGGACTGTAACAATTAGACGTAAGCAAGAGGGCACTCTTGGGAATAAAGATATAGTGATTGGCGTTCAGAGCATATTAGCCGACAGTGCGAAAGGCAATATGCTTCTTAAACCTGATGATATATTAATTATCGGGCGCAGCAAGACTTTCTTCATTCAGGGTGAAGTTATGCATGCTGGACAATTTGCCTTGGAGGAGGGGTTAACTGTCATTAAAGCTGTCACCAATGCCGGTGGCATTCCTGAAACCGGGTTATATGGAACCGTGAAGATCAGGCGCAGGCAGAATGAAGCCCCCGGATTTAAGGATATAGAGATAGATCTAAGGAATATAATAGCTGGCCATGTAAAAGATGATGTACTTATTAACCCTGACGATATATTAATAGTCGAACGCAATAAAATTTTCATTCAGGGGGAAGTTGTAAAACCAGGTCAATTTATACTGGAAGAGGGGATGACGCTTGGGCGAGGTTTAACAATTGCAGGCGGAGTCACAGTTAGTGGTCTGAATGGGAAGGTAAAGGTTAGAAGACGTGATAAAGGTACAGACTCCTATCAAGAAAGCGATATAAAGGAGGGAGGTATTGGCAGTGGAATTATAAAGAGCAAAGAATTAGAGAATATGCTTTTGGAACCCAATGATATTATTATAGTCGAGAAGAGCAAAACATTCGTTATCGACGGTGAAGTTACACGCCCGGGACAGTATGAGCTTGAGGATGGCCTGACTGTTGGAAAGGCGATTATAGTGGCTGGAGGAGTTAAGGACGGCGGCAAGTATGGCAAGGTAACGGTAAGAAGAAAAAAAGAGAGTTCATTGGGATACGATGACATAGAAGTAGACCTTAAAAATTTAATTGAGGGCAACGGCAAAGTGGATATGCCATTATTCCCTGATGATGTAGTAAAAGTTACATGCATCCGGAAGATTTTGATTTATGGAGAGGTCAATAAAATTGGCGAATTTCCTTATGAAGATGGTCTTACCGTTTTTAAGGCAATTATACAAGCTGGGGGGTTTACCAAATGGGGATCGCCGAACCGGGTCAAAATTCTCAGACCTATACCTGGCAGCAAGGATTTTGATACAATTAAAGCTAATGTTAATGATGTAATAAATGGGAAAGCTGATGCAGACATTCCCCTTATCCCTGGAGATATTATAGTGGTTTCATCAGGAATTTTTTAAATTCAGGAGCGCTAATGGTATCTGATACACAAACAATTACAATGCGGGATGTTTTCAGGATCATTTTCAGGCATAAACTTTTAGTTGTGATTCCTATTGTCCCTGCAATATTAATTGCTTATGTTGTAACACAACTAAAGACTCCTGTATACAGCGCCTCGGTAAAAGTAATTGTGGTAGGAACAAAAGAAGTGGAAGGTCCCTACTATAAAGGAACTGACAAGTCTTCTGATTCTGCCTTGCCGGAGCTTGTAAAATCAAGACATGTGTTAGAACGCGTAGTTAGAGCTCTTAGGCTCTATGAAAGGCCGGTTGATTTCGAGAAGAAATTTGCCTCTCCCATTAGGAGGGCTTTTATAGACATTCAGCTTAAGAAGTTTAATATACTGAACAAAAAGAGAAACATTGAAGAAGATGTTGACCTTGCAATAGATAGGCTTTCGGAGAATATTTCCATAACGAGTCCATTTCAAGCCGGTAATATATTCAGTATAACTGTTAGTGATTTCGATCCCGGAATAGCTGCTGCAACCGCTAATTCCGTCAGCCGTTCATATGTGATTTATGACGTTGAACAGAAAATTGCGGAACTTCTGTTGAAATATGGAGAAAAACATGAGAGAGTAATTCAGCTTAGGAATTATATAGATAATTTCAGAAATACACTTGACGGTAGACCAATTCCCGACATAGACGCGTTAGGCCCCGCGGCTGTGAAGATAATGGAACAGGCAAAGGTAGAAAAAGACCTCGATGCCGAGTTTGCTAAACAACGTATGCTTGCCCTGTCTGTCCTATTAAGCATAGTCTTTGGTCTCGTTCTTGCCGTGGTTGCAGAGTACCTGGATCATACTCTTAAATCACCGGATGATATTGAGACGTTTCTTAACACCAGATTTTTGGGTTATATCCCTAAGGTAAAGACAAAAAACAGATTGCGTCTGAGCAGGGATTATGATCCAACTGATGAATATAACAATTCCTATGAAGGCCTGAGTGGGCAGATATCTTTATTGATGAAGGACAAAGGATTAAGGTCTATTTTAATAAGTGAAATTGAGGCTTCCGAGGACATTAATAATGTTGTTGTTGGTCTTGGCATTCATTCAGCCAGTAAAGGAGACAGGAAAGTGCTCATAATTGATGCCAATTTAAGAAGGCCGTCGATTTTCAATATAGTAAATCTTTCCGGCAACAAAGGTTTGGCAGATGTGCTTAAAGGAGATGCTCCCTTTGAAGACGCGGTCCATGAGATTGAGCCTAACTTATATATTTTACCTTCTTACAATACTGAGTTGAACCCGACGAACCTTTTAAGTTCATCCGCAATGGCTGACTTAGTGAGAACCGCTAATGCAAAATATGACATGATATTTATTTCTTGCGCAAATTTAAAAGATTTTACTGATGCGGCTATACTTGCCTCCAACAGCATAGACGGAATCATCCTTGTTTTAGATGAAGGTAAAACAAAACGCTATGTTGTTAAAAATGCCATTGCCCCATTGAAAGAGAAAGAAACAAATATAGTCGGAGCAATCATAAACAATCGAAGTTTTGTCATCCCTCAATGGCTTTATGACCGGATTTAGGTCGTTTCTGTAAGTTTGTCATTACTGAGCGTGCTAACATTTGGAAAAAATCGAAGTAATGAATTTAACTTGTCCATCTTGCAAAACTGACTAACTCTTATCATTAGATAAGTCTCACACCAGACAAAAAAAGAGAACTCAAAATAAGACATCACTATTTACACACACAATGCGATATTCAGGATGAGAAATAATCAATAATGCAGCGCCGTCGGATTTTAATAAACGCGATCATGTCAGTGTTGCAAATTGGTGTTATCGGAGGTGTGCTATTTATACTTTACAAGTTCTTGTTGCACACTATAGGGGTTCAGCAATTTGGGGTATGGACACTCGTGACGGCCATTACTTCAGTGAATCAAGTTGCAAACCTTGGGCTTTCGGGTAGTGTAGTAAAATTTGTTGCAAAGTATATTGCTCGAGAAGAGCACGAAAGTGTTTCTGGTATTATTCAGACATCGTTCCTATCTATAGGTATAGTTATCGGTCTTCTGGTCTTGGCTGGATATCCGCTGATTAAGTGGATTCTTAGTCTTGTGGTTCCTCCTGAATCCTTACATCTGGCCATAGATATATTACCTCTATCCCTTCTGGCTCTATGGCTCTTGATGCTTACAAGTATAGTTCAAGCAGGCCTTGACGGATATCAGCGCATGGATATACGAAGCTTCATCTTAATGGGAGGAGCAATTTCCCGTTTGATTTTATGTTTCATTCTTGCTCCGGCATATGGACTGATGGGCTTAGCATATACTGAAGTGATTCAAAATTTTGCGGTTATGACAATAGGTTGGTTCTTGTTGAAAAAACAACTTCCAATATTACCTTTAATCCCTTATAAATGGAATAAAAAATTGTTCAAAGAGATATTCAGATACGGCTTAAATTTTCAGGTGATAACCATAACTACAATGTTATATGATCCGATCACCAAGGCATTTCTGAGTAAATTCGGCAGTCTTTCTACCGTAGGATATTATGAAATGGCTAATAAGATGGTTCAGCAGTTTAGAGCATTTATAGTATCAGCCAACCAGGTTATTGTCCCAGCCATTGCAGTCTTACAGGAAAAAATGCCGGATAAAATACAATCGGTTTACCGTAGTTCTTATAAGCTTCTTTTTTATCTTTCTTTGCCATTATATTCCTTCATAATTTTATGCGTGCCACTGATTTCTGAGTTGTGGATTGGGCATTATGAAAGCATTTTTGTGATGTTTGGCATTTTGCTTGCCATTGGATGGTTTTTGAATACATTGAATGTGCCTGCATATTTTGCATATCTTGGAATCGGAGAACTTTATTGGAATGTTATAGGACACATTGCAATTGGAATATTAAATGCCGGCTTAGGCTTTGTATTAGGCAGCTTATATGGCGGCACTGGAGTTGTTATAGCATGGGTTATTTCATTGGCTTTAGGAAGCTCTGTGATTTACATAGCATACCACTTAAAATATGGAATACCTTTGAGCGAATTGATCCCGAAAGAAAGCAGAATAATCGCTGTAATATGTATATCCGGATTGACCGCCATCTTTTTAATTAAATCAAGTATTCATTTTACCCCAAGCACTACCTTATTAAATAGCATAATGCTCCTTACATTTTCAGTCATTATTTCTTTGCCGCTATGGTTTCATCCGATGCGCAAGAAGTTGTTTGGGTGGGTAACTAACGAGCTGTTAAATAAAAAGTATGTGTAAAGGACATATGAGATTGCGGGATTGTAGTTCATGAGATTTCAGTCAACGATATTTCGTCTTTCTAACAAGGCAGTGTTGCTTTTTGGTTTTATTGTCCTTGTAGCTTACCTTGTTTATGCAATCATAATGAAGCAGGCATATCTTGCTTTTAGTTTGCTTGCCGTCTTTTTCTTTCTGATCTTATTTACAAAGACGACTTCAACAGTATATCGATATGCGAACAAGTTATTTCTTTTATCACTCTATATTCTTATTTCCATATACACCTATATAATTTTTTTGGGAGCCGATGCCTTCAAAGCTTTAATGCTGTTTATAATACTTATGATACCTCTATTATTTACCCGACTTAAGATCACTACTTACATTTATCTGGCACTCATATTGTTATTCGAACAAGTAGGCACTGACTACACTGGAAAAGCATTTAACCTTTACGATAAGGGAAGGGGAATGCTGCCTTTCGAACTCTCCTTAGTTAATGTTCTATTATTGTTTATTGCTGTTTCAATCATTATTCATAAGATTATTCTGTATCCAAGAAAAGGATTCAACCATGAATCCTTTTCTTGTAACCTATATAAATACTTTTGGATATTCAATCTCTTATTTGGATGCTATGTCATATGGGGCATCGTGGCCGGAATTCCCCCAAGCCAAATTTTTCACCGAAGGGGGGTTATTAATATAGTCAATTTGGGCGTTTTTGTATTCGTGATGTTGAATATTTTCAGGGCAGACAAAGACTATGAAAGAGTCAAGAATATGTTTATGGGCTTTGTGGCCATTAAAGCATTTTGGGGGCTTGTGCGCTACATTTTCCTGAAAGGCGACCCTGTTAACATGTATGCCTATGCTACATATGACGGGAAAGCCATAGGCCTTAAAAAAATAACTTTTTTTGACGTAACTGATAACTTAATGTTAGGTATCGGAGCATTTTATGCATTATGGATGTTAGTCAATAGCAAATCCAGATTGTCAAGAAGTAGCACCTTGTTTTACTCTTCTGTTGCGATTATATGCATATTCGATATAGTGTTTTCATACCGCAGGGCCGCCTGGGGAGGTCTGGTTATGTCTCTTGCATGGTTTTTTTTGAATATGCCAATGAGGAAACGAATTGCTATTGGCATTCCGGCTGGCATACTGTGCATTGTTCTATTGTCAAATGCGGCCAGCCAGCGATTTGGCGAAGGTGAGGGGCTTGGGGCTATTGCTCCTGATATTGTATCCAAAAAATCAGGTGGAGTTACTGCTGACGAGGGGCGCTTTCTTGAAATAAAGACGGCATGGCAAACAATTAAAAAAAACCCTATCTTTGGTATGGGCCCTTGGGGTAAGTATAAGGCAATACGCCTCAGTAAAAGGGTGGACTTAGGATTGCCGACAAATCTTGTTCATAGCTCTGTATTTCATCTTTGGCTAAAGATGGGGTTGATAGGCGTCTTGGTTTTTATAGCATTTTTTTACAAATACGTCCAATTTTGGCTGACAAGGCGACGAGAAATGCCTTTAGAGATTAGGGGCTTTGAAGAAGCAGCGTTTGCTGGTTTTTTATTCTTGATACCTGAGATTTTTTTTGCGACAATCATTATTGAATACAGAACTATGGCTTTATTAGGGCTCTGTTTCGCTATCCCTTATATTGGTTATTATCTCTATAAAAAGAAAAGCCAGGTTATGTCGCATGAAGTATTTCTGCAAAATAAACACGTAACGATATAATCTGTCTGATAGAAGCATCAGCCTGAGTTTTTGAGCCCCGTGTTTACTTGAGAATTTTTTTTACTTAACAAGTAGCTATGAATGTTTCAATAATAACAGTCTGTTATAATGCCGCCAATTGTATAGAAGAGGCCATTAAATCTGTATTGGCGCAATCCTATAAAAAGATCGAATATATAATTGTTGACGGTCAGTCTACCGATGGGACAATGGATATTATTGATAAGTACCGTGACAGGATATCAACTGTTATTTCAGAGAGAGATAATGGCATATGGGACGCCATGAATAAAGGTATTCGGACGGCGCAAGGAGATATTATTTATTTTTTAAATTCAGATGACAGGCTGTATGATAATGATGTAATAAACGATGTTATCAAAGAGATTGATGCTGATCCTGAGGCTGGTTTGTTCTATGGAAAAGTCCGCTTTGTGAATGTTCCTCGTGAATTAGAGCCATATATAAATGAAGTTAGACATATTGAAACAAAAAATGATTTTTTAAGTCAGGGGATATGCCATCAAAGTATTTTTACAAAAAAGTGGGTATTCGATAAGGCAGGTTGTTTTAACACTAAATATCTTTATGCTGATTTTGACTGGCTTTTATCAGTATATGACTCCTCTGTAAAGATGAAGCTTATGGACCGGTATATTTGTTTTTATTATTACATGGGGTTTAGCTTTAAAAATGCAAATGATAAGGTCATGGAGCGGGCGGAAATAATTTATAAGCATTTTCCGTTACATGTATTTTTATTTTATATATTAAGATACGTATTGTTAAGAACCATTAATTCTAAAAGAAAAGACTTACTCAGATACTTAAGGCTTCAGGTAAAAAATTGACCTGGCAATAAATAGGGAAGTACATTGGAAATGTTTCTTAGCTGTGTAATTGTTGCAAAAAATGAAGAAAAAAATATTGCGAGATGTATTGAATCAATACTGAGTTGCATCAAAGACATCAAGGATACAGAAATTCTCCTGGTAGATTCGTGCTCCTCTGACGGAACTATTGAGATCGCAAAACGTTACCCAATAAATATCATAAGGCTGCATGATAATTGGCAGTTATCGCCGGCTGCCGGCCGCTTTAGCGGAGTCAATAATGCTACCGGAAAATATATTTTAATTATTGACGGTGATATGCAGTTGCTGGACGGATGGCTTAAGCCAGCACTGCAGTTTATGGAAGAAAATCCAAACGTAGCCTCGGTTCTTGGAAGGCACTATGATGTCTGCTATCTGAAAGACGGCAGCATTTCAGAGCCGTCTTTAAACAGGGCTTGCCATAACTTGAACAAGCTGCAGGAAATTGATTATGTTTTTCAGTCTTCTATTTTCAGGAAAGAGAGTCTCACCGAAGTTGGTAATTTCCAGCCCTTCTTAAGGGCCGAGGAGGAGGCTGAAGTATCACACAGATTGAAGCAGAGGGGATACAGTTTGTTTTTTCTTCCATATGATGCAATCAAACACTACCGTATCCCGACGAACACAATTCAGAGCACAATAAGGCGGACGAAGAATAAGTTGTGGGCCGGTGTTGGAGATATGTTTTCATGGTGCCTGCAGAATAAGTACTACTCAATTGCCTGGAAAAGGTTCCGGGAATATATTTTATTCTCACTTCTTGTCATAATAAGTTTATTGGGAACAGTCGTTAATACGATTTTCGGGAAATTCATTTTTTCTTTAATATTTGCAGCTATTCCGGTTGCTTTTGTTTTTATTATGTGCATCAAGAAACGCAGTTTTTATCAAGGAATCTTAAGTGCATTGAATTATACCGTCATCTCTTTAAACCTCATTAGCGGCTTTTTCAGAAAAATAAAAGATATCTCGTCTTATCCAAAAGATATTACGTGGATACAGAAGCTTTGACCCTTTTCGTGAGAATTACACCCATTAGATTTTTTGTTAGTGATGAGAATCACAGTCGGGTATAAGACTGATCTGTTATAAAAATAATACCATGTGCTTTTGGAACATATCCTTGTTTCAGCGTCTGCGGGATGCGTGCTGCAACTTAATTTACTCGAAGGGAGGGGGAGATCATGATTAATAAAACTAAGATCATTACTTTGTTGATAGCGTTGATTTTTACTGTCATGTTTTCTGACGTTAAGACATCGTTTGGGGAAAATATAAAAATTATTGTTTCCAATAATCAAATCCCTGTAAAAATAAACCCCCTGATTTTTGGTAATAATATGATTGGGTATGACCCCACTATGCTCGAAGACTGGACAACTTCTTACGTAGGCTATTCTAATTACGGCTCTGGCGTATGGAATCCTCAGACTATGCAGTCAGTGCCGGCAGTTATTAACTTTGCTAAAGAGATAGGAATAAAGATTCTCAGGTTCCCAGGCGGAAACGAGAGTTGGTTCTATAATTGGAAGAAAACCATCGGCAATCCTTCCCAGCGGCCTCATTTTCTTTATGGCTTGGATGAATTCCTGAAAACCTGTGAAGAGCTTGGCGCAGCGGCTGTTTTCACGTTACCTTATTTCACAGGTACACCACAAGATGCCGCTGACTTGGTTGAATACTTGAACAGTCTGGATGATGGGAGTAACCCTGCAGGGGGTATTGATTGGGCAAGAGAGAGAGCTAACAATGGTCATCCTTTGCCATACAACGTCAAGTTTTATGAATTAAGTTCAGAGGTGAATTACGGGTCCCCTAAAAAAGGCGTCTCTCCGGCTGATCCGGTCAAGTATGCAGAAGCTTACCTGGTTTACAGGAAAGCCATGAAAGCCGTGGATTCAACTATTCAACTCGGGGCCGTTACTGTGAATTCCGGCTCAGTGGGCAAAGGGATTTCAGCCTGGAATGATAGTGTATTTAAAACAGCCGGAAACACAATTGATTTTTTAATTGAGCATACCTACCGTCCCTGGTATACCTCAAATGATGAAACAGTAGATCCGGACCAATTGTTCGACGATACTCTTAAAAGTCTGAATGAAGTTGACAAGTATTATAAAACTCTCTCAAGACACTTTGAGATGGTGACCGCCCGAAGGAATATACCTATTGCCGTCACAGAATATAACGGTGGGTTTGAACAGAACAGGCCGATTCCTTTTCGTCACAGCCTTGGGACGGCCCTTTTTAATGCCGGGCTGTTGCAACTCTTTATGAAACCTGAAAATAATATACTGTTTGCAAACTATTGGCAGTTCATAAACAGTTTTTGGGGGATGATAAAAAATGATCAATTTATGCAGGGCGGCGGTGTTTATATAAAGCGTCCTAACTATTACGCGCTGGAAATGTTCCATAAACATTTCGGAACAGAGTTGATAGATGTGACTGCTGATTCAATCGGATCGCCGTCCGACCTTAATAGTATTAACTTATTGTCTGGTATAAAGTGGCAAACCGAGCAAACCTTTGGGGCAGAGATTAAAGTATCACAAGACGATGTAGAAGTTTATTTTACCGGTGAAAGTGACTTGAACTTTTACCATGTACATAAAAAGGTTGCCGTAAAGCCACATACAACATATCATCTTTCAGCGTATATAAAAGCAGAGAATTTACAGGATAAGGAAGGAGTTCTCCTGGAAATTCAAGATGGAAGAGGGTGGAGCAAGACCCGCTCAAATGCTGTTACTGAACGTGCGTGGGGGACAATCGATTGGATATCCGTAGGTGCCGATTACACTACGTTAAGTGATGCTTCTGATATTTCAGTTATAGTTAGACGCGTTAAAAGATCATCCGGGCCGGTCAAAGGGAAAGTATTTGTGCGGAAGGTTAGCTTAGTTGAAAAACCGGTAAATTTACAAACGGAAAACAACGCGCTTTCCGCCTCAGCCAGCCTGAATAAAGATGGGAATAAGCTTTATCTTATGGTATTAAATAAAAATGTGTATCAAGATTTAGAGGCCTCAATCATGCTGCGGGATTTTTCGTTATCAAACAGTGTTAATGTATGGACTTTAGGAGGGGGTTCTGTGGCGACCACTAACGAAACTGACCCTAATAATGTGAAAATCACACACAAACTCACTGACCTCCAAAATGAAAATACTTTGAGTTATCTATTTCCTGCACATTCTTTGACGGCACTTGAATTTACATTAAAAGAAAATTCTTTGCGCCCTTCTCCTCCGGTATTGCACCAACTGCCATCCCGTGAATAAATGGTTGATTTTGATTAAGCGTTGTCGATGGAAGATTGTAATTAACGTGACATACTCAGCCTCATTATCAAAAGCACTGGCTTGAAGCATTCCAATAAAATACAATGAAGCTGGTTTTTGCCTCCACATTCTATTATCGTCGGGGTGGGCTGGAGTCCTATCTGTTTAAAACTAAGGAGTTACTGGAAAGAAAAGGACATCATATAGTGCCGTTTGCAACTGACTATTTTGAGAATTATGATTCGGAATATTCAGATTATTTCTGTAAATATTATGACGTTTCCAGTGAAGCGCTTTCAAAACCTTTTAAGGAGAATTTGCAGGCACTGATGAATTTATTTTTTAATCGAGAGGCATATATAAAGATTCAACGCTTGGTCAGGGAGACCAAACCTGATTTGTTGCAGGGATTCAATATGGCCAGGAACCTTTCGTTTTCGGTTTTTAAGGGAGCTAAAGATGCAGGGGTGCCGACTATCATGAGGATATCTGACTACGCATTATTTTGTCCCTGCGCGATAGGCATAGACGGCGCAGGAGAGTTATGCACGGAGTTTTCTTGCACAGGCATGAATTTTTCGAAGATACTGAGTAAACGATGTGTCCACAACTCGCTTATTGCGAGCTTCTTCGGACTGTTTGAGGTTAAAACGATTTTTTTATTGGGGGCGTATAATAAATATGTCGATTATTTTATTGCCCCAAGCCGATTTATAAGAGATATTTTCATAAAACATTACAAAATACCGTCTGAGAGGATTTGCTACCTTCCGGTTTTTATCGATTCATCAAATGCTTCTTCTGCCGATGCAGATGACGGATATTTTCTCTACGCCGGAAGGTTGAGCAAGGAAAAAGGTGTGATGACACTTTTAAAAGCGATAGAGCGGAATGCAAAGCTTAAATTAATTATCGCCGGGGCCGGCCCTGCAGAAGCGGAATTGAAGGCATATTGCACGAATAATAAAATTGGCAATATTGAATTTCTCGGCTTTCAAAAATATTCTGACCTTCAGGATTTGATAAAAAGATGCCGCGCTGTAATACTGCCATCTGAATGCTATGAAAATTCTCCTAACATTGTGTTAGAATCTTACAATTATTACAAACCTGTTATTGCTTCAAAGATAGGTGGCATACCTGAGATCGTCAAAGATGGAGAAACAGGCTTTCTTTTTGAACCCAGGAAGCATGAAGACTTATATTCGAAGATTGAATATCTTGCGTCTAATAAAGTTTTGGCTGCCGATATGGGGCAAAGGGCGAAAAGATTGGTAGAGCAGGAATTCAATGCAGCAAAGCATTATGCGGGGCTTATAGAAATATATAAGAAGGCGCTCTTGAAACAGACGAACAACCTAAAGTTTACTTGTAGTGCTCAGTAAATAAGAAGCAAGGCATTTTAATGCGAACTATTTTAGAGACCGAAGAAGGTATATCTGCAAAACAAGCTCTCTTCTTTATCCTGAAAGCAACCTTTCTTTTATTATCTCTTTCTTTATTGAACAAAGCTTTTTACAAGTGGGACGGGGTAGCCTTCTATATGCCGCTTCCAGTCTATCTTTTAGACCTATCTTTGACGTTCATTATTTGGACGATCATGACTTTATTAATTACTTTTTTTGCCTGTCTGATAATTTATGGAATCTTTACAATAACGCCAAAATCACTAAATCTTATTCGTCTTGAGACTCTGACTATATGGCTGGTTTTTATTCTATCTTTAATTATTGCTGAAGATATGTCACACAACTATATCCTTACAGATGATTCCACCGGGTTGAGTCACTTAATGTTTTTTTTAATTTGCGGCGTTGTAGCTGCACTTGCTGCGTGGCTTATTCGCCGGCATGTTAATCAAATTTTAAATAAGATAAACAGTTATATTACACCCTTGGTATGGATTTTCGGTTTCTTATTGATTATCGCCATACCGCCGGCTGCCTATAGTATTGCTAAAGTCGACGTTTCAGCCCAGAGACATAGAGCAATAAGTAGCAAAGTTCCTTCTCCTGGTAAGCTACCTAATATTATTTTAGTGACATGGGATGCAGCTACGGCGTTAGATATGGAGTTATATGGCTATCATCGCAAAACAACCCCTTTTCTGAAGGAATGGGCAAAAGATGGAATTGTGTTCAAAAGAACTTATTCTGGATGCAATTGGACAAGCCCATCTGTCATGAATTTAATGACCGGACAAAGGTCTTGGACACATAAAGTCTGGTTTCGCGCTTCTAACTATTCGGCAAGAACATATGAACATAACTTGCCTGCAACATTAAGAAATTATGGATACAACATCTATGGATTTGTGCAAAATAAGCATGCAGACCCTGATGTATTAGGCATTGGTGAAGATTTTTCTATAAATGATCATTTCTTCACATTTATCTCCATGTACGATCCAGGCTCTCCTTTTATGACAAAACTGTATATATTTTTCTTCAATAGGCCTATTGTCAGGGAATTCATAAAAGAATATCCTCATTTTGATGATGGCATAAAAAAGATCGTTAAGATGGCCTTAATGATTAAGCACTCAGATTCAAGTAAAACAGATGAACTACCTGTCACTTTGTTCCCACCGTCGTTAGTATATGACCGATTTTCAAATAACTTTGATGAGGGCAGGATAAAGTCTCCATTTTTTGCATGGCTTCATACTAACCCTCCACACGATCCATATTTACCTCCAAAACCGTACATGGGTTTGTTCGGCGAGAATGAAAAAACCGCGGATATACTGAAACGCTGGAAGACCATAAATAGAAGTTATAAACCGGAGCAGCAGGAAGAAATTGACATACTCAGAAAAAGGTATGATGAATTTATTTTATATAGTGACAAGCAATTTGAGCAGTTTATCAATAATCTTTTAAAGAAGATTGATATGTCAAATACGATTTTGATCTTTTCCTCGGATCATGGAGAAAGTTTTTCAAATAATGTAGTAGGACACGGGTATGACAAATTCATTAATGAACCTGTGTCCCGGATACCGTTAATAATAAAGATACCCGGCGTAAAGGGCGGTTTGGAGGTTGATGATCCTGTATCACAAATAGACATTGCTCCCACAGTACTCGATCTGGCCGGGTTACCTATCCCGGAGTGGATTGAAGGACAGTCCTTATTGCCGGTAATTAATGGAAAACCATTAGAGCATCGTCCCGTTTTTGTTATGTACCTCATAAAGAATCCTTCGTCCACGAAGTCAATTTCCAGGGGATCTATTGCTGTTATAGACGGAGATTATAAATATTTTAAAATCTTGGAGGACGAGAAGGCAATGCTTTTTAATTTAAAAAATGATCCTAATGAGACCAACAATATAATAGGAAACGAGCATGTAATAGCGCAGCGGCTTCAACAGATGCTTAATGATAACCTTGAAAAAGCAAATGCCAGAATTTCTCAGTCATCAGCAGAGTAAGGTAATCCTGTCTGTCAAATAAATTCTTTCATGCCAAGATCAGAAATCGCCGTCCAGAATTGGCAGATATACAATAATACAATTTTAAGATTGCTAAGCAAAGTGAATGCCACGTCTTATATGATAGTGGAAGTTAATAAGTAAGCATCTCTTTTTTAATTAATAAAAGAAAATAATGTCCATAGCTTACAAAATATCCAGTTACAATAGAAAAAGGAAGTGGAAGATTTTTCTGAGGGAGATGGGGTCAACTCCAGATACAAAAGTGTTAGACGTAGGCTTTGAGGAAGATGAGAGAAGCAGCACATCAAACTTCATAGAAAAAAATTACCCTTTCCCCCGAAATATAACTGCCTTAGGAGTCGAAGAACCCAAAAAGTTTTTGGAGAGGTACCCTGATGTGCGGGTGGTTGTCTATGACGGAAGAAAATTTCCTTTTGAGCCTAAATCGTTTGATGTGTGTTGGTCAAATGCTGTGCTGGAACATGTGGGCGGTAAAGAACGGCAGATAGAGTTCCTCAAAGAAATTGTCAAGGTTGCAAAGACCGCTTTCATTACAACGCCAAACAGGCATTTCCCGGTTGAGGTCCATACCCGTTCACCTTTACTGCATTTCTTGCCCAAGAAATTTTTTGACAGATATCTTTCACTTATCGGCAAAGAGTGGGCTACAGGTGACTATATGAATCTGTTAACCTTAAAAGATGTACATGAGCTGCTGGCTGGAGCCGGCATTTCTCAGTATAAAATTATAAAGCACAGGCTTTTCTTTTTTACCTATGAATTCATAATTATCTTCGGCGATATCCAGGCAAATGTATGAGAAGAGGAATACTGACGGTAGATGTTGAAGATAATTTTACCTGCGAAGAACTGGTTAACAAGGATGATTGGCCAAAGTATGAAAGCCAGGTTGTTGACAATACATTAAGAATCCTTGCCTTGTTAAAGAGCAATAACGCGAGAGCGACTTTTTTTATTGTTGGGAAAGTGGCAGAGAGACATCCGGAACTAATTAAGTACATTTGTCAGGATGAACACGAAATAGCCTCACATAGTTATTGGCATAAACCTTTGAATCTTATATCGCCCCGTGAAATCGAAGAAGATATAAGGATGTCGCGGGACATACTGTCTTCATTGACAGGTACCCCAATTCTTGGATACCGGTCGATGGGATATTCTATTCCGGATGATGAAAAAGGATTTTATACTTTGCTGAAAGAGTACGGATATGCTTACTCTTCAAGCAGAAAGCCTGAGAAAAAAAACAATGTTCAAACAATAATGAACGGGAACATCTTCCAAATATACCCTTCAGTGATTAATCTGTTTGGGAGTAAGTTAGTATTTTCTGGAGGCACTTATTTCAGGATACTGCCAATATATGTGATAAACAAGGGGTGCTCTGTTTACCAGAGACTCGGGCAACCCATTATGATTTATGTTCATCCCTGGGAATTCAATAATGATCAGCCGAAGAGAAAAGTTCCTTTAATGCAGAAGATGCTTCAATCCCCAATTACTTTTACGACTGAAAGAAAGCTGACATATTTACTGCAAAGATACAATTTTACCTCAATTAAGGAATACATAGGGCTTTAATAAGATTTATTTCAGAAGATATTTTTTTATGAGAATTGCTTACATAGTGCTGAAAGGTATGCCTTTAGGAGGAGGAATAGAAAAATATACTGAAGAGATAGGTTCAAGACTTGCTGAAAGAGGTCATGACATTATAGTTTATACGATGAAACATTATGGGGCTAATGGTGAATTATACAGGGGAATGAGAATAATAAATATTCCAACTCTTAAGACAAAAAGTTTGGAAAAGATCATAGCATCATTTATTGCTACGCTGTATCAATGTTTTGAGCGAAATTTAGACATTGTTCACTTCCACGCGTTCGGCCCAGCAATGTTCTCCATTATTCCAAGGCTCCTGGGCAGAAAGGTTGTCGTGCAGGGTCACGGGCTTGAATGGAAGAGATCACGCTGGAAAACATTCGGCAGATTATTTCTCAAATTTACAGAAATTCCATCGGTAAAGTTTCCTCATATAATTTCGGTGGTGTCAAAGGTGCAGCAGCGTTATATTCGGGAGAAATACGAAAAGGAAAGTGTATATATTCCTACCGGTGTTAATCCCCCGCAAATTCAAAAACCGGAATTGATCAGACAGCGATATAAGCTGCAAGGCAATGATTACATCCTTTTTGTTGCGAGGCTTGTAAGAGAAAAAGGCGCCCATTATCTTATAGAAGCATATAAGCGGATCAATACCAGTTTAAAACTTGTGATTGCCGGGGACGCAAAGCATGAAGAAGTGTATAGATCTGAACTACTTAAGCTGTCGGGGGGTAACAATAATATTATATTCACAGGATTTGTTACCGGACAGCTTCTTAACGAACTGTTCTCAAACAGCTACATTTTTGTCCTCCCTTCAATAGTAGAGGGGTTACCAACGGTCCTGCTGGAAGCAATGAGTTATGGTAATTGTTGTCTTGTCAGTGACATAGAGGAAAACCTTGAGGCATTGAACGGACATGGCTATACATTCAGAAATAAAGATGTTGATGATTTGTGCGTCAAGTTGAATGACTTGATAAGCGATCCAGGCGCTGTTCAGTCGGTGAAAGAACCTGCTAAGGAATATGTACTGACAAATTATTCGTGGGAAAACATAGCATCACGGTTTGAAGAAATTTACGGGAAGTTATTAAATTGAACAAGCAGAGGACCATCAGATGAATAAAATCAAATTCGCAAGCATCATCGTGACATACAGGTGTAATGCAAAATGCCATATGTGCAACACATGGAAGTACCCCTCAAAGCGGGAAGATGAGATAGGTGTTTCGGTTTATGAAAAACTGCCTTTTATGGATACCATTAATGTTACCGGTGGCGAGGCATTCTTAAGAGAAGATCTGGATGATATTATAACCGTCTTAAAGAAGAAGACTAACAGATTAGTTATCAGTTCAAACGGATTCTTTACGTCAAGGATACTGAATTTATTTGATAAACACAAAGACATCGGCATAAGGATCAGTATTGAGGGACTTCCAAAGGCCAATGATGAGTTGAGGGGAATCAAGGACGGCTTTGACCGGGGTATCCGAAGCCTTGTTGAACTCCATCATAAAGGAATCAAAGATATCGGATTTGGCATTACTGTTTCCGACAGGAATGCCAAGGACTTGATCGAGCTATATTACCTTTCTGAGATGATGGGCCTTGAATTTGCCACCGCAGCAGTTCATAATGCTTTTTACTTCCATAAAGTTGACAACAGATTTGAGCATCCTGATATAGCAATAGAGGAATTCAAGAAATTGATAAATGAACTATTGAAGTCGAAAAAGATCAAAAACTGGTTCAGGGCTTATTTTAATTATGGTTTGATAAATTATATCCAGGGACGTCCCAGGTTTCTGCCATGTCAAATGGGGCATGATTCATTCTTCGTTGATCCATACGGAGAAATATTTGCATGTAATGTTATGGAAAAAAGTTTTGGAAATCTCAAAGAAAAAACATTTGAAGAGATATGGAATGGCAAGGCGGCTGAAACCATCAGACAGGAAGTTTTAACATGCCAGAAGAATTGCTGGATGATCGGTTCAGTGAGCCAGCAGATGAAGAAACATATCTGGAAGCCGGTGGTATGGATTATTAAAAACCGTTTCAACATAGGGTATTGATGTGGTAAGCAAAGACAAGATATATAAAGAACATAAAAAACTATTTCATATCCTCACAACATTTCCTTTCTTTACCCATCTCCCGCAACACATCTTCAGAAGGTTTTTGCTCTTTTTCGATCTTTGCTTAGTGACAGGGTCTTTTGTTATTGCAGATCTTATAAAGATTAGAAGCACAGATTTTTTCCCCATTCGTACATTTATCAGTATCCTGCCAATGTTATGCATTGTTTGGGGGTGGTTGCTGTACCATTTTAAGATGTATGAATCAATTCGAAAAAGACGCATCCTCGATATATTGTTCATTGTATTTAAGGTATCTTTTTTAGGAGTTATTATTTTGGGTAGTTACCTTTATGTTGTCGGGATATATAACGTTAAACTGCTTTTTAACTTTACGTTGATAAGTGCGGTCCTTATTATCATGGAGAAAATTGCACTTATGTATTTATTTGTCTACCTGAGAAAGATACAGATTCACTTCAGAAATATTATTGTTGTTGGGACGGGCAAAAGGGCACAGAATTTTATAGACCTGCTTAACAGGAATGCCGAGTGGAGTATCAGAATTGTGGGCTTGGTAGATGAAAAGGAAACAGTAGGAACTGAAGTTATGAATACCAAGGTCATTGGTTCTTTGAATGATCTCGCAACAATTCTTAAAGAGAATGTTATTGATGAAGTGGTTTTCATCCTTCCAAGAAATTGGCTGAGCAGACTTGAGGACTACGTGAAAATTTGTGAAAGTGTTGGAGTGAGAGTATCAATTGCCGTTGACTTTTTCACTTTTTCATTTGCTAAATTAAAAACCATAGATATCCATGGGATGCCTTTTCTTAGCATGGATACGATGCCGTATAATGTGTGGCACCTTTTCGTAAAAAGGCTTTGCGACATATTTATATCTTTAATTGTCTTGATGCTGATCATGCCCCTTCTTATAATTTGTGCTTTAGTCATCAAGCTCACTTCTCAAGGTCCTGTAATCTTTAAACAGCGACGGCTTGGTCTGAATGGAAGAATATTTACCCTTTATAAATTTCGCACCATGGTAGAGGGGGCCGAAAAAATGCTGAATGAAGTCAAAAAACTGAGCGAAACCGAAGGGCCGGTTTTTCATTCAAGAAATGACCCCAGAGTAACCTCTGTTGGGAGGTTTTTGAGAATGACAAGCCTTGATGAACTGCCGCAATTAATTAATGTCCTTATTGGTGATATGTCTCTCATTGGTCCCAGGCCACCTCTTCCTGAAGAAGCTGAGGCATATGAACGATGGCAGAGGAGGCGATTAAGCCTGCGTCCAGGAATAGTGTGTACATGGCAGGTGACAAGGAGATTTAATCCTGACTTTAGAGATTGGGTACAGATGGATCTGGATTATATTGATAACTGGTCTTTGTCACTTGATCTCAAGATACTCCTTCGGACACTTCCGGCGATTATAAAGGGCTGGAAATATTGGCGCTCAGGCAACTCCGGAAAGACAGCATAATATATTTTTTTTGTTGCTACAAAGAACAAAAACCTGCCTTCATAATAAATGGAATTGTTCATTATTGCTTCCTCTGACAATTCTAAGATATATAATAAATGAAAGAAGAGAAAAAAAATATCCAAGAGTTAACCTATATTAAAATTATAAAATGGTGGCTTGTTTTTATTCTATTGTATATGCCGTTTCAACATACTATTTATATCATCGCCAAACTATGGAGCTCTAAACTGTCAACTTTCTTGAACCGCCTTGACGAACTTACTATAGTTATATTATTGCCTGTTGCTATTAAAGAATTTTACAGAAGTAAAGATGTCCCCCTTAGATTGTACTGCTATTTGTCGCTTCCAATTTTTGCCCTGATTATTACCGGCTTCATAGCAGGCGCAGTAAATGTAAACCCTTTCTTTATCACAGTACATGGCATGTTTGACTACATAAAATATATTCTTGTGATCTATATTTATGCTGCATTTTTCAGAGATGTCAGTGAATTGAATAAGGTATTGCGTGGTTTATTGATAGTTGCTGTCTTACTTGGAGCGGCAGCCTTTATTCAGGAAGTGTGGGCAGTAAGTAACAGATACATTTTACAAAAAAACATAGTCAATATTGACTATCTTGACCTCGGCTACTTCGTAAAAGGCGATCCAAAGTTAATGCATGAAGCTGGTGATGAACGTTTAACATGGAAACTCGGACTCTACAGGGTACCTTCACTATTGTTCAATGGAGTGGGGTCGGGACTATATGCCCTTCTGATTTTTACTTTATATATGTGTATAGCAAAGAAGGATAATTTATTTGTTGTATTTTGTCTTTTATCCGGTATTGTTGGCAGTATTTCAAGGATTGTTTATTCAGGCTTTCTGTTTGTTTCTGGATGGCTAATCATTAAGGGGCGAAAGTGGCTGCTACTGTTGCTCATCCCTGTCGGATTACTACTTTACGGCTTGAGTTTTGAATATGATTTTAATATATGGCAATTCAGCAAGTCTGCAATAGTAAAAACAGAAGAAAGAGGATCAGCAAATAGTGATTGGGGATTAGTATCCTATAGAACATATACTAAAGAAAAGGCATTAAACATATGGAAAGATCACCCTGTCTGGGGGGCAGGGCCGGGGACGTACGGAGGGCCAATTTCTATAGACTACAAGTCTTCTCTTTATGAAAAGTATAATTTTGATCCGAAAGCAAAGTACATGTTGGAAAAATGGGGTAGCATTGATCAGTTTTGGCCGCAGATTCTTGCAGAACTTGGAGTTGCCGGAGTTATTTGTTTTACAGGGTTTTTTATTGTTCTATCTTTAACACTTATTATGTTAATAAAGAAAACATTCTTATATGAGGAAAGAGGCGTGTTGACAGGGCTTTTAGTGTATCTTGTAGTTATATTGCTTTATACCCTTGGATATACTTTAAATATTTCGCCTATTATTTTTACTTACTTTGCCCTTGTTGGAATAAGCTTGTCTTGTGCTTCAAGAATTAACAGGGAAGCATCAAAATAACTTTTTAACAGCCTGGGGATTATCAATTATGCAGGTGCATACATAGTGTCTGTAAATACAAATCCATATCTTCGGCAAGTGGTTAGATTTTTGCCCATATTACTGCTATACAATGTCATTGTCTTGCTGTTTAGCACCCCTTATTTTTGGCAAGACGAGGCAAGGTATGTTATGTTCGCGACTAATCTGTCAAAAGGGTTTTACTCTCCAACGGCGAATATAGATTTATGGAATGGTCCTGGTTATCCGCTTGTATTAATGCCATTTGTTTTGCTGAAGTTACCATGGCTCTCAGCAAAGCTGCTAAATTGTATATTTATGTTCATGGCGGTTCTTTATTTTTACCATACCCTTCGTTTTTATCTAAAAGAGCGGTCAGCATTGTTCTTATCTTATTTATTTGGGCTGTATCCGCCATTTTTCAGGCATATGCACCAGCTGCTGACGGAAACATTAAGTGTGTTACTGATCTGCGGGATTATATACCACATATGCAAGATATATAATGATGATAAGAAATCACAATTTCATTTACTAATTGCATCGTTGTATTTAGGATATCTTGCGTTAACAAAGATTTTCTTTGGCTACGTTATCCTAAGCGGATTGTTACTGTTCTTGTTTTTATTTTTTTTAAAAAGAAAAAATGTTTTCAAAAAGACTTTAATGGTGTATGCATTAGCTTTACTTGTATGCCTACCGTATCTTTTTTATACATATTCCTTAACAGGAAAAATTTTTTATTGGGGCAATTCTGGAGGGTTAAGTCTGTATTGGATGTCTACCCCTTATGATAATGAGTTTGGCGACTGGTTTGGTTTTTATGATCCGGAGGAATATCCGAAACTGTTTAAAAATCATGTAGGGTTTTTTGGCAAACTTCAAAATCTTTCAAGCATTCAGAGAGATGAAGAGTTGAAGAAACAGGCAATCCAAAATATTATTAATAACCCGTCTAAATTTTTTATGAATTGGCTGGCCAATATTGGTCGTTTAGTGTTCAGCTATCCATATACTTATTCCAAGCAGAAACTATCAACTTACTTCTATATCATACCCAATATGTTTATAGCGGTATTTAGCGTTTTATGCTTTTATTTAAGTTGCAAGGCATGGCGACACATTCCATATGAAATATACGCACTGCTCCTGTTCGGCATAATTTCATTTTTAGGCAGTTCATTGTTGAGTGCTTATAGCAGACAATTTACACCCCTCGTGCCGGTATTCATTTTATGGATATCATTTATTGTAATTCGATTTATTAGAATAGAAATAACATAATTGAGAGTTTCTAAGGTCCCATGTTGAATGAAATTTCCGCTGGGAGCTATTAGAGTGGAACAAAGCATCTTGTTTATGAAAGATAGTTTAAGATTGTTTCTTTTATTTTCTTTAGGTGTTTATGCCTGTTCAGAAACGCCTGAGTCTTTTGAAGAGGGTGGAAAGGGGTTTATTAATGTTGCTAAAAAGGCAAACCTGGAATATGCCGGTGAGTGTTATTCTGCATGTTGGGGCGATTTTAATAGTGACGGGCTGATGGATATTTTTACTGTAAATCATTATGATCCTCCGCCGTCATTGTATATAAACAAAGGAGACGGGACATTTCAGGACATGGCTTCAACCAGCGGAATTGAAAAAGATGGTGATTTCCACGGATGCGCGGTTGGAGACTATGATAATGACGGGGATCAGGATATTTACGTCAGTGTAGGCACGGGGAGGGGCTTAGAAGTTGCTGATAAATTATTGTATCAGAATGACGGAACAGGTAGATTTGTTAACGTTGTTGTAAAAGCAGGCGTTACAAACCCGAAGGGCAGGGGAAGGTCCGTTTCATGGGTCGACTATGACAACGATGGATTTTTAGATTTATTTATGGCAAACGGCAAACGCAGTGATGCCCCTTCCGTCTTATTCAGAAATAACGGAGATGGCACGTTTTCTGATGTCACAGTTAAAGCCGGATTAGATTTTGTGGATGAACCTGTCGAGGCAAGCTGGACAGATTATGACAATGATGGATATATGGATTTGACAGTATCTTTTAACCGGGGGCACAGGGATACATGGGAGATTTCTATTTTCAGAAACATGCGCGATGGTACGTTCAAAAAGGTTATGACATTTAATGGCCTGAGGTATGCATGGGGTGATTATGACAACGATGGTGACTATGATTTGTTTATCACTGCTCCGCCAAGGATGTATATTGGGAAATACGACTTCAGCGTATTCCCGTACATTTTCAGAGGGTTCGATAAACTATATGAAAATACAGGAGGTGGACAGTTTATAGACGTATCAGACAAAACCGGATTCAGAATAGAAATGGGCGGGAATAAAGCGGTTTTTTTTGATTATGATAACGACGGAGACTTGGATATTTACCTCCTTGTTGATGACCCGTCGGGCGCTAATCTTAATGATATCATCTTTGAAAACAATGGAGATAAAACGTTTACGAATGTTGTTAAAAAAATAGGCTTGATACAGGACTTTAACGGCAAGGGATGCAGTGTTACAAATGCTGATTACAATAATGATGGTTTTCTGGATTTGTTTTTAACTAACGGTAGAAGGATTTGGGACGATAAATATGAAGCTAAAGCGGGTTCAAACGTATTGTATGAAAACAAGGGTAACATGAACCACTGGCTTAAATTAAAATTATTCGGAACAACGAGTAACAGAGACGCAATCGGCGCTCAAATAAGACTATATGCCGGGAACATGATGCAATATCGGCAGAGTACAGGAGGAATGGAAGGGTACAGCCAGCACAGTAGCATTATCCATTTCGGACTTGCCAAGTCAATCGTTGTAGATAAAATAGAAATTGTTTGGCCAAGCAGTAAGCGGTCGGTGTTAACAAATATTAATGCTGATCAAATAATAGAAGTAAAGGAAAATGACTGAAGTATATTTCAGGGACATTTTGTTTTACAAAAGAGCTCAGTCGCCCAGACTGAATCATTTTAGAATTAAATCAAAACTGAAGGCGGTGCGTCATAAATTCCCGGACGAGGTGAGGAATTGAAAATTTCTATTGTAGTGCCATGCTTCAATGAAAATAAAACTATTGGAACAATTTTAGAAAAGGTCCAGAGTGTTCCTTTAGAATTTGAGCGGGAGATTATTGTTGTTGATGATTGTTCTGTTGATGGGACAAGGGAATATTTAAAATCCATAGATGGCCGTAATGGTACAAAAGTTGTATATCATGCTAACAACATGGGTAAGGGAGCTGCTCTTAAAAGCGGGTTTAGAGCTGCTACCGGGGACATTATAATAATTCAGGATGCAGACCTTGAATATGACCCACAAGAATATCCTAAGCTTATAAAGCCAATTATTGAGGATAAAGCTGATGTAGTATATGGCTCCAGATTTATTGGCGGCGAGTCGCATCGTGTATTATTTTTCTGGCATTACCTCGGGAACAGATTTCTGACCCTGGTTTCAAATATGTTTACAAATCTGAACCTGACTGATATGGAGGTATGCTATAAAGTCTTCCGGAAAGAGATATTGAGTAAAATAGAATTGAAGGAAGACAGGTTCGGATTTGAACCGGAATTCACCGCCAAAATCAGTAAGCTCAGGTGCAGAATATTCGAAACGGGCGTATCTTACTATGGCCGTACATATTTTGAGGGTAAAAAGATTGGCTGGAAAGATGGTGTTAGAGCATTATATGTTATCTTTAAGTACGGAATTTTTAAGTAGCTCCATACGGTCGTCAGGGTTCCACGGATTAGTGCCGGGACATCAACCACTGACCTATCTCCATCCTTAGAGAAGTCCTATTTAAAGAGTGCAGATAAGTAAGATGACAAGCTCTGTTGTTATCCCTACTAAAGACAGGCCTGCGGATATCCAAAAGTGTGTAGGTTCCATTATTGTCCAAACAGTTTTACCGGATGAGTTGATAATAGTTGATTCGAGTTCCACTGGTATCAGCAGTGAAAATCAGATAAATTGCGAAAATATTGTTGGGGATAAGATTGGGCTGATTTATTTGAGAAGTTCACCTGGTGTTAATAAACAGCGTAATCTCGGAGCGGAAAAAGCAAGTGGCGAGATAATTTTATTTCTTGATGATGATGTTGTTCTTCACGCAGACTACATTGAGAAGATACTCGAAGTTTATAAATTGAAAGATGACGCGAAATTGGGTGGTGTTCAGGGGAGCCTCTTTAATTATTACAATCCAAATTGGATAAACGGAGTCTTTAAAAAATTCTTCTTCATGACCCGAGCTTCCAAAAATGAAAAGGGCAGGTTCCTGCCTTCTTTAGGATATGTATATATCCTTGAGCCAAAAGGGATTATAGAAGTTGAGGCTATGCCGGCGGGTTTATGCAGTTTTTACAAAAAGGTATTTAATAAATTTAAATTCGATGAGGACTTTGACAGGTGTACCGACCTTGAGATATCCTATCGTGTATCAAGAAACTATAAATTATATCAAACGCCGTTTGCACTGCTTACTCACAACCATTCTGAAAGCACTCATTTGCCTGCCAGAGACTTTAACAGGAAGATGCTAATTAATGCATATAATCTTCACAGAAAGCATACGCCGGGAAAGCTGAAGAACCATATTGCATATTGCTGGAGTGTTGTTGGCGAAGTAATATTGAATACGATTAAAAGCATTAAAGCCCTGGACGCCCGGCCGATACTTGGCATATTAGACGGAATACGGCACATCATGCAAATGAATAAAGAAGGTTAGCGACAATCTGAGAGAATTATATGCTTAGGAGTGGCATAAGATCTGAGAGGAAGTAAGCTGGCAATGATCAGGATATATTGGAGATGAAAGAAGATCAGACATATGATGCAGATTTGTCCAAGATAGCAAAAAACGCCAGCATCAGCGGGATAGGCGAGGTTGTTTTTAATGTATTTGGATACATAACAAACATTGTTATGACGAGGCATGTTGGACCTGCCATATTCGGGATCTTCAATCTCGCAAATATTATCACATGGATTGCACAGATATTTTCAAGTTTCGGGTTGAATGATGGCTTGCTTAGATTTGTTGCTTTTTACAAGGCCAAGGGGGACACTCAGAGGTTGAAGGGCACGATAATATTTGGCACAAAGATAACACTATCCCTGAGTCTTTTATTAACGGGAATAATATTTTTTTACGCTGATTATATAGCAGTGCGATTTTTCCATGACAGCAGTTTAGAATTGCCATTAAAGGTTTTAATTATATCACTGCCCTTCCTGACACTTGGAGAGCTTTGGTTGAGAGTCATACAGTCGTTCCAGGTTATAAAATATCAAATATACATACAGAAGTTTTATCAACCGGTGGTAAAACTTGTCGTTCTAATATCTTTGTTTCTGATCGGAATGAAACTGGGCGGTATTTTGATAGCAAGCATTATTTCCATTCTGACCGGCTTTTTCTTTTCACTGTTTTACCTTGTCAAAATATTCCCTGTTCACAAAAAACTGCCAGAGCCTGTTTATGAAAAAAAAGAGATAATAGCTTTTTCACTCCCGTTGTCCTTAAACCAATTTTTCGGAGTTCTAACATTTTATATTGACTCTTTAATGTTGGGATATTTCAAGACGGCAAGCGATGTTGGAATATACAATGCAGTCGGCAGGGTGGCGATTTTGATCTTGCTGCCGCTAAGTTCTTTCAACACCATTTTTGCGCCTATGATTTCTGAAATTTACAGTAAGAACGAGATGGGGAAATTGGAAGAATTGTTTAAGACCACAACAAAGTGGGTTTTTATACTGAGCTTTCCGGTCTTTCTTTTGTGTATTTTGCTTGCTGAACCGATCATGGGAATATTCGGCCAGGGTTTTGCCGCTGGAGCTGTTGCTCTAATGATCCTTGGCGGAGGCGAATTGGTTAATGCCGGTTCCGGTTCAGTGGGATATATGCTCATGATGACCGGAAGATCAAGGATTGTGCTTCTGAATTCCATCATATTTTGTTTTTCGAATATTGGTCTTAATTATGTATTGATTCCCCAATACGGTATCATTGGCGCGGCAACGGCAACAGGTCTCTCGCTGGCTGCAATAAATATTTTAAGATTAATAGAAGTCTACCTTTTTTTAGGATTTCATCCTTATAAATTGGACTACCTGAAACCCTGTATAGCCGGTCTTTTATCATCTCTGATAGTTGCTCCGATAATTTATAACCTTGCGTCTATCCACCTGGTTGCAACAGCGTTCCTCGCTTTACTGTTCGTAGTCTTATACAGTATTTTTATATATCTGTTTAAATTGGATAAAGATGACACCTACATTCTGCAACTAATCTACCGGAAGCTTCTGAATGTTTCAAAAGCATAGCCACTTTAGTTGTCGCGTACACGAAGGGCTAAAAAATCATTAAAAAGCAAATAAACTTTAAACTTGTCGGTTAAGAACAGTCAATTTTATACCCCTGTCGTAGTATTTTTTATATCACTTCTTTATTATCTGAGTTATGCTAATTATGGTTTTATAATAAGCGATTGGGGAATGATACTGGTAGCAACCGAGCGGTTTCTGTATGGAGGTGTTTTCTATAAGGATTTCAGCATATTGTACACGCCGGGGATATATGTTTACACTGCTTTGGCTTTTAAGCTTTTTGGTGTCTCCCTCTATGCTGCCACAATCAGCTGGAGCGTAATCCGGGCGCTCAATTGTCTTCTCATTTATCTTGTAGGTATTGAATTCGTATCCCGGAGGGCGGCATTTGTATTGCCGTTATTACTTTGGCTGATTCCCGGTGACCCGCACAAAGGTTTTTTTGTCTTTTGCGTTCTCCTGAGCATCTTAATATTGGTCAAACTAAGATACCTTCAGAGTAACCGGTTTTATTTTCTCGCCGGGCTGGCTGTTGGTGTTATTTTGCTGTTCAGAGTCGACATTTGCGGGTTCTTTGTTACAGGCTTCTTTATAGTTCAGATGGCAAGGACGACAAAATATGCCAAAGCAGTTTTTGACAGCACTGAAATTAATGTTTCTTTGAAGAACATTTTGATTTTTATATGTGGCTCTGCCGTGAGTGTTGCCCCATTACTGCTGTATCTTTTATTTCATGATGCACTTGCTGAGGCTTTCCGTCAAACAATGGATTATACAGCGGCCATGAAAAGCGTTTGGTTTTACCTTTTACCAATGAAACAACTGCTGTCCTTTGATTTATTGGCAATATATAAATTCATAGGGTTGACCCTTCCTTTCATATTTTACCTTCTTGTTTTTATCCTGCTTGCTTTAATTATCATTAAAAGAGAGATTAATGATAAAGACATTAAGCTCTTCATAGTGTTTCTGTTTGGATGCTTAACGTTAAATCAGGCCATATCGTATCCTGGAATAAGCCGTATTAATCAAATACTGCCTCCTGTTTTGATTGCCGACGTGTACCTGATTTCAAGATATTTCAGCAATTCAATTGGAAAACCTTCTCCCAAAACCGGACTTGCTTACAGGGCGGGTCTCATAGGGTTGAACCTGTTGCTTGCAGTAAACATCATTGCAAGCTGCTCAATCTCCGATCCCTATATAAATGGTTCCATATTCATGCGGGTTTTTAACAGAACATTTTTATCAGACCCGAAATTGAAAGTTTATACTAAAGAGAAATACGCGGACGAATTTAACAAAGTGGTCGACGCAATTAAGAAGACAACACAAGAAGGCGAATATGTCTTTACTTTTCCGAATAATTCCCAGATGTTTAATTTTGTGACCGGCAGGAGGGCCCTGGAGAAATATGCATCCATTCCTGAATATATGAAATCGACGAAGCGTCAGGAAGAAGTGATGAGATTACTGGAAGAAAAAAATGTAAGACTGATAATATCAGATCTCTCCGAAACAGGGAAACGCACATTATGGGCCCCTGTTTTAGACCAGTATATAATGGAACATTATGGGCCGACACAAAAAATAGGCAGCTTTACGTTGCTTGTAAGGAAGTGACCGTTGAACACTCTTAATGTGAAAGTGACAGATGGGCTGAAATTGTTTCCTGGGACTGGTATTCTTACATATGCTCTATAACAATTTATTGCCATTCAAAATATATCTGACCAAAGAGAGGCATGCATGTTTTTTGTACTAAGTTCCGGACGGAGCGGCAGCAGGACAATTGCCACTGCTCTTAACAGCTTCAGTAATTGTACATGTTTCCATCATCCTGAACCTGAACTTGTTATTGAAGCGACACAGTACTATTATGGCGAATACCCTGAAGAACAAGTCGCCGAAGTGCTTCGTTCAACCCGGGTTAAGAAATCAATCAATAAAATATACGGCGAAGTAAATCTTCAATTGAGTTTGCTTGTCCCTGTTATTGAGAAGGTATTTCCGTCTGCTAAATACATATGGCTTATACGTGACGGACGTGATGTGGTGGCATCAATGTATTATCGCGGCTGGTTCGATCCCGATGATCCAAAGGTCCCGGAGGAATGGAAAAAAGGCCGTCTTCAAGGCGACCGGACCGGAGATTTTCCCCTTCAGGAATGGGAACAGATGAATCGTTTTGAAAAATGCTGCTGGCTTTGGAAGAAATATAACCTTGTTATAGAGACGCATATACATAGCCTTGACAGCGGGCGATGGATGAAGGTGCGGCTCGACAGGTTAAAGACAACAATGCCGCAGATTGCGAAGTTCCTCGATCTGCGGGGTGAACGCAAGGTGTTGGTCGAGAAACTGAATATCGCCTATCAGCCGGTAAGGTACTGGGAGGGATGGGATGAGGAAATGAGAAAATCTTTTGAGCTGATTTGCGGAGCGGATATGGACCGCTGGTTTCCTGAATGGAGGACCGACAAAGGCGTATGGAGGAAGATAGACACAGAACAGCCTGACGAGGCAGGTCTATCATTAAGACTAAAGCGCTGGTTTGCAGGATTGCCTGTTAAGGCTCGCGCCAATGCAGGAGCCTTGAAGCAGCGAATTTTTGGACGCTGTAACTGTGCATAATCACATAAAGTAAGTTTGGTGGAAATCTTATTGAAAGGAAGACAATGAAAAAAGTATATGGATTTGGTATCATCGGCGCCGGAGAGATACTGAGCGATCACGCGCTGTCACTTCAAGCTTTGAAAAGCCGTGCCAGGTTTATTGGTCTGTCGGATATTGACAGTGCCAGACTGAAGCGTGCGAGCAACCGTTTTTTCGTGCCATTTACATATACTGATTATAAGGAGTTGCTTAAGAGGTCTGACATTGACATTATAGTGGTCGCTACTCCTCCTTCAACACATGAAGAATTAGTCTTTGAGTCGCTTAATGCCGGCAAGCACGTCATCTGTGAGAAACCGCTTGCGCACACACTGGAGTCGGCAGACCGGATAATCGAGTACGCGGCGAAGCGCCCGAATAAACTTGCGGTATGTTATCAGGTCCGGTATATGCCGGCGGTTCAACGGGTTATATGGCTGCGTGACAGGGGCATGATGGGTAAACTGCAGAGCGGCAATTTCCTGCGCGTGACGCCGATGAGCGCCGTAAGTGACTGGTGGGGTAAATGGGACATTGCCGGAGGCGGCGTGGTAATGACACAGTTTATCCATCAGTTGGATATCATGCTTAACATCTTTGGCAAACCGGTATCAGTTTATGCAAGGATGGACACATTTCAACAGAACATCGAATCAGAGGACTCTTTTGTTGCTACAGTTGAATTTGAAAACGGAGCTCTTGTAAATTGTTCTGCCACGATTAATGCTCACAGGCTTAAGACCCAGTTTGATGTGATTGGAGACATGGCTTCTGCGCACTTTCCATGGACGCTCTGCTCCAAGGACAGCAGGCATTTGCGCGCAATGACAAGAGCAATGGTTGAGGCGAAGCTGATTTCTGGATTCCAGAATCAGGGATTGGTGTCCTCTTTGACCGGAAAAATAAGAAGTCAGTTCGGCGCTGACGGCATTCCAGCAAAAGTGCTGAGAAAGATTTTGCCGAAATTAGGAATCAATTTTCAAATAGTTGGAGAACCCCCACTGCACAAAACTTTAATTGAGGCTTTCCTGGATGCGTTGGATGAAGACGGTGAAGTGCCTGTTTCTGCGGAAGATGCGCGCAGGTCGCTGGAATTATGCACAGCTATATACACATCAGCAATTATGGGAGAGAGCGTATCGTTGCCTCTTCAGAAATCTACTCCATTTTATAAAGGGATTACTGCCAGTGAATACCAAAAACGTAAATCATACTAAATCAACGGAGCAGAAAAACGGAGCTGCTTACAGTGCCAGACAATTAGCTATGTTTGGCGGACAGCGGCTTGTAAGGGGAATGTCCCTTGATCGTTGGCGCAAGGTTGGAGTTAAAGATATTCTAAAAATTGCGATATATGCTGCTTTGGGGAAAACCACGCAGGCAGAGTCAGGCGGCCCGGTTTCCAGGCTTGAAGAAGGCTTTTGCCGTCTTACCGGTACTGAATATGCTCTGGTAATGAATAGTGGGACCGCGACGCTCCACAGTGCTTTCTTTGCTGTCGGAGTTCAGCCCGGGGATGAAGTGATTGTGCCTGCTTACACGTTTTTTGCTTCGGCTGCGCCGGTTTTGCAATTGGGCGGTACTCCTGTATTTTGCGATATTGACGAACGTACTTTGACTGCTGACCCGGATGATGTGGAGCGGAGGATCACGGAACGGACACGGGCAATTTGTGTTGTACACGTATGGGGCAATCCGGCAAAAATGGACAGATTTGTCGAGATTGCAAGAAAGCATAAGGTAGCGCTGATTGAGGATGCGTCGCATGCTCACGGGGCCGTCTATAAAGGGAAACCGGTTGGCAGTTGGGGGGATATCGGTTGTTTCAGCATGCAGGGCGATAAGCCAGTCAGTGGCGGAGAGCTTGGAATTGCCGTGACTAATGATCCGAAATTATATGACCGGATGCTTATTCTGGGCCACTATGGCAGGATCGATACTGATCAGAAAGAGAAATCTTTTCAAACAGACGGGCTTTGCCTTGGATTGAAGTATCGTCCTCATCTTTTCGGTGTTTTGCTTGCGCTCGGCTCATTAGACCGTTTGCAAGAGCTTAACGAGAGAAGGAAGCGCAATTACCAAATACTCAATGATGAACTAAAAGGATGCAAGGCTGTGCATTTAATCGAATCGTATCCTGAAGCCGAACGTGGCGGCTTTCTGGAATTTATACTGTGTTATTATCCTGAACACGCAGGAGGATGGAATCATGCGGCGTTTGCTAAAGCTGCGCAGGCGGAAGGTGTGCCTGTGGCTGTTGACCGTTATAGTTCAATTGGCGGAACGCCTGGAAGGATTTTACCTCAAGCCGCATTGTTTGCGGACCTGGACTATTCCCGGTTTGGCGGATGCGTTGGGCGAGTAAACAGCACTCGACAAAAAAACTACAGTGCTGGTACGTTCCCGGTTGCAGAGAAGGTCGCTGACAGATTATTGAGTCTTCCGGCATTCACAAAAGTATCTGAAAAGTATATTCGGCAATGCGCAAATGCATTGAAAAAAGTCGCAACCATTGCAGCTAATACCCCTGATCTTCGGTTGTAATCATGTCAGTCAATCTCTTCAACCTGGTTTTTCATTAATTGAAATGGAACCAATGCATAGATTATTTAGATAACGATAACATAAAAATGAACGTTCTTCTGATTAACAAATATCATTATTACAGGGCTGGGCCGGAAACAGTGTATTTAAAGTCTGCAGAACTTTTAAGAAAACACGGTCATAATGTTTTGTTTTTCTCAATGCATCATCCCGAAAACCTCTCCTGTAGTACAGAAGAGTATTTTGTGCCTTATGTGGAATTAACTGATCAGCACAGCATATTAAACCAGTTCAGAATCGCATGGAGAATCCTTTATTCGTTAAAGGCAAGGAGAAACCTATCCAAATTATTAGACAGATATCCCGTAGATATAGCCCATCTTCATGATATTTGTTATCATATTTCCCCTTCGATTCTCCATGAATTAAAGAAAAGAGCAATACCTGTTGTTATGACGCTTCATGATTTTAAGATGGTTTGCACTTCATATTACATGTTTGCTGAAGGGAAGATTTGCGAGGCCTGTCGTCAAGGAAGTTATTATATGGCAATTAAAAAAAGATGCGTGAAAGATTCACTTGCCAAAAGCGCTATTGCATTCCTGGAAATGTATCTTCATCATGGAATCCTTGGTATATACGACAGCGTGGATGTCTTTATTACACCAAGTCTTTTTCTTAAAGAAAAACTTGAAGGAGCTGGCTTTAACAAAAATATAGTGCAGCTATATAATTTTTTGGATATTAATGAGCAGGATGATATTGCTGGAGAAAGTTGCAGCGATAATATGAAAAACGCAATCTCCTATATTGGAAGACTATCTCAGGAAAAAGGACTGATTACTCTTCTCGATGCTGCAAAATCCCTCTTGGACAGGGGCAGTAAGGTGCGGATCAATATTATAGGGGACGGCCCCTTGATGGAAAAGCTTCAGGAAAAAGTCAAAGCGGAACAGATCAATAATGTTAACTTTGCAGGATACTTAAAGCGTAAGGATGTATACCGGGAGATTAGAAATAGCCTTGCAGTTGTACTTCCATCGGAGTGGTATGAAAATAATCCCATGTCAGTGATAGAGGCATTCGCATTGGGCAGGCCCGTGATCGGTTCAAGAATTGGTGGCATTCCGGAACTTGTTAGAGATCATGAAAGAGGCTTGCTCTTTCAACCAGGAGATGCAAATGAATTGAGCTCAGTAATTGAATATTTTATGGATCATCCTGGCATGGCCGGCGAAATGGGTAAAAAAGCCAGAGAATTTTATGAGGAAGAACTGAATCAGGAAAGGCATTATCAGAGATTAATGGTAATATATAAACAAATATCTGAAAGCTCAAAATTGGAAAGGGGAACAACGTGAAAATACTCATTACAGGCGGGGCCGGATTTATAGGCTCTCATCTTGCAGAGAAACTGCTTGAAGAGGGACATCAAGTCTATGTCATTGATGACCTCTCAACCGGCAGTATTGAGAATATAGAACATTTAAAAAAACGCAAAGGTTTTCATTATGTAATCGATACCATAATGAACTCACCTGTTCTTGCAGAGCTTATCGATAAATGTGATACCGTGTTTCATCTTGCAGCTGCTGTAGGCGTTATGCTTATTGTCGAAAGCCCCGTCCGTACTATCGAGACTAATGTAAAAGGCACGGAGGAGGTTCTTAAACATGCGAACAAGAAAAATAAAAAAGTTATTATAGCGTCAACATCTGAAGTTTATGGCAAAAGCTCACAGAAATTATTTAGTGAAGACGGCGATCTTGTTTTGGGCTCTACTACAAAAGGCAGATGGAGCTATGCGTGTTCAAAGGCGTTGGATGAATTTTTGGGATTAGCTTACTGGAAGGAGAAAGAGCTTCCGGTGGTGGTGGTAAGGTTTTTTAATATTGTAGGGCCGAAGCAGACGGGCAGGTATGGTATGGTTATTCCACGTTTTGTCAAACAGGCGCTGCAGAACAAGCCGATAACGATTTTCGGCGACGGAAAACAATCAAGGTGTTTCACTCATGTTAAAGATGCGGTTGAAGCACTCGTTAAGATTAATCAGATAAAAGACGTTGTAGGGGAAGTTATTAATCTCGGAAATGACGAGGAAGTATCTATTGAAGATCTTGCAAGAAAAATCAAAAAAGTTACGGGCAGTAAATCTGAGATACAGTATATCTCGTATGATGAAGCTTACGAAGAAGGCTTTGAAGATATGATGAGACGGGCTCCTGACCTTACAAAAATAAAAAGGCTGATCGGGTTCAGTCCCAAATACTCGCTTGACGACATTATTAAAGATGTCATAGCACATTACAAAGGGTATTAGCCAGCTTCGATCGATCTGAAATTTAGGTTTGATGATTTGAATAACCAAGAGACTTGAGAAGCAGAAAGTACACAGAAATAAGATATAAGATAGCGTGGAATATTGGTGCGCTGCTTTCATTATTATTGTATTGTTCCGGCACGGTTCCGCTCTATAGTTATCTGCGCAAACATCTTTTAAAACGCTATATCATCCTTGTACTGACATACCATCGTATTCATGACGGCAATGAGGATGCGCCTATATCAGTCAAATTAGAAACCTTTAAAAACCAAATGGCTTACTTAAGGAAAAACTTTGATGTTGTGTCGCTGGATGATCTTATTGATATATTGAGAAACAGAGCTTGTTTAAGAAATGATGTTATTGCGATTACTTTTGATGATGGCTGGAAAGACAACTATACTAGCGCATTTCAGATAATAAAAGTGTATGGTTTCCCAGTTACGATATTTATAGCTACAGATTTTGTTGGAAAAGATTATGGACTAACAGAAGAGGAAATTAGAATAATGCGCGAGAACAAAGTTGCTTTCGGAGCTCATACAGTATCTCATAAGGCATTATCAGAAATTGATTATGAAAACACAAAATTTGAAATTGAGAGTTCAAAGCTGAAAATAGAAAATATTCTTCAAAAGAAAGTTAAATATTTTGCTTATCCATATGGTAAAAGGGGACTTGATTTCAATGATACATCAGTGAATATAGTAAAGGAGACAGGATATTCTGCTGCCTTTTCAACAAATAATGGATGCATTACCAGTGATAGCGATATTTTTGCTCTGGAAAGAGTGGGGGTCAGGAACTTCCCAATGTTTGTATTTAAAGTGCGTGTTTCCGGGATATTTGAAAATAAATGGATCCGGATCTTGAGGGATGTTTTACATATTAATTAATTTCACCTGTGGATAGATTTCAATGATGACGGGCGATAAATCCAGATGAGAGTTTTTGTGATTGGGGCTCGCGGCTTTCCGAACGTTCAGGGGGGGATAGAAAAATATTGTGAAGAATTATACCGTAGACTGTCTAAACGTAATAATATTGAAATCACCGCCTTGGTCATCACTGCATATTATAAGGAAAAAATAAAAAACTGGGAAAACATCAAATATATATATATTAAATCCCTGAAGTCCAAAAACCTCGAAAAAATATTCTATGGATTTATAGCCTCTCTCATCACGATTCTGAAGAGACCCGATATTGCGCATTTTCATGGATTAAGCTGCGGCTTGTATATACCGCTGGTCAGGCTGTTTGGCATAAAGGTCATTTTGACTTTTCAATCTCGTGATTATTTATACCCTAAATGGGGCAAGCTTGCAAAAAGCGTCTGGAGACTCTCCGAGAAAGCCGCTATTAAAGCCGATCTGATAATAGCGGTTTCAAATGCACATCTTGAATATTTGAAACAGTATACTGACAAGGTGGTTCGGATACCAAATGGGGTTGAGTTCAATCATTCGGAAGTTTCGGAGAAGGAAATGGAGCAGTGTCTTAATAACTATGGGCTGAAAAGGAAGGGCTATATTTTTTTCGCAGGGCGTTTTACGCCAGAAAAGGCAATAGAAGATCTTATTCGCGCATATGAGCGCATGAGGGACGATAGATGGAAACTCGTTTTGACAGGTGATGCTGACCATGAAGACAGTTACAGTAAGATGATAAAATCAATGGCAAAAAAAGTTAACAACATCATCTTAACTGGTTTTTTGACAGGTAAAGAGTTACAGACTTTATTTGCAAATGCGAAGCTTTTTGTGTTGCCTTCAAAATTTGAAGGGCTGCCGCACGTACTTCTGGAAGCAGTAAGCTTCAAGATTGAGGTGCTTGCAAGCAATATTGAAGCAAACCTTCAGATTGATTTGAGTGAAGATAGCTATTTTAAGCTGGGAGATATTGAAGAGCTAAGCAAGAAGATGCTGTTCTACCTGAAAACTGATACTCCGGAGAAGGAAAAAATAAACCGATTGGAAATGTTGAAGAAGCATTATAATTGGGACGAAATCGCCCGATCAATATACAAACTATATGGAGAATTATATCCGGTTTGATCGATGATAAGAACATAACTCGGTTTTTATTAAAATTGTAAGTAAATTATGGTAAAAGAGCAGAGCAGGACATTGAGAAAATTCTTGTTGTCGGCCGATTTGTGTATAGTAACTATTTCGTTTTTTATTGGCTATGTTATAAGAGCCGGGATAGAAAGCACCGGATTCTACAAGGTATTGTCGCTCAATGTTTATATAGGGCTTTTACCTGTCCTGCTGTTTATATGGGGCCTTCTTTTGTATTACTTCGGCATGTACAAAAGAGTCGGACTGAGACAAATCTCTGAAGTCGTGATCATAACAATCAAAACAGCTCTTTTAGGATTTGTCTTATTTGGCAGCTATGTGTTTGTACTTCATTTGCAAGAGCAAGTCACGAGACTAATGATAGGCATTATATTCACTCTTTCTACCGTCTTAATAATTTCGGAGAAGATCGTTTTCATTGCAATATTCAGGCATGTCAGTAAAATGGGCATAAGTTTCAAAGGCGCATTATTCACATTCCGGAGCATTTTAATTGTTGGAACCGGCAAAAGAGCAGCTACATTTATTGATTTGATAGATAATAACCCCCAGTGGGGGATAAAGATTATCGGCCTCATAGATATCGATAAGAATAAAAAAGGAAAAGAAATTGACGGGTATAGGGTGCTCGGTGTTTTTGATGATATTCCGGACATAATCCATAACAACATTGTTGATGAGATTGTGTTTATTGTCCCGCGGTCCTGGCTTAACAAGATAGATGATATAATGCATTTTTGCGAAAGCGAGGGGCTGGCCATACATCTTGCGACTGACTTCTTCGAGTTAAAGATGTTAAAGGCCAAGCAGACAGACCTTCATGGATTTCCGCTGCTCACGTTTGAAGGCGCGACATACAAGTTAGAGCATTTATTCATCAAAAGGATTTTTGATTTCACCGCCTCCTCAATTGCACTTATATTGTTTGCCCCGGTTTTTCTGCTCGTGGCTGTTCTTATCAAGTCGACATCTGAAGGCCCGGTTTTATTCAAGCAGAAAAGATGCAGTGTGTACGGCAGACAATTTACTTTTTATAAATTCAGGACAATGGTCATCGATGCGGAGTCAAGACTTAAAGAAATTTTGGAATTCAATGAAATGGACGGGCCAGTTTTTAAAATGACTAATGACCCAAGAATAACAACCATTGGGAAGTTACTAAGGAAATACAGCCTCGATGAATTGCCGCAATTATGGAATGTGTTCAAAGGGGATATGAGCCTTGTCGGCCCAAGGCCCCCATTGCCATCAGAGGTGGAGAAATATGATAATTGGCAGAGGAGGAAATTGAGCATGCGCCCCGGTATTACGTGTTTATGGCAGATCAGCGGAAGGAGCGATATTGCTGATTTTACTGAATGGATGAAGCTTGATTTGGAGTATATTGATAATTGGTCTCTCTGGCTTGACTTTAAAATTTTATTAAAGACCGTTCCGGTTGTATTGTTAGCAAGGGGAGCAAAATGAATTATTTCAAATCTGTTTGGATCAAGGCTGGAAGAAGGAACCCCGGTGGCTGGTCTTTTCATTCGGTTACGGTGTCAATTGATGGCACACAAGATGTCGGCAGGATGCCCAAGGGCTAAATATGCTGGGAATGCGCCAGATATTTGAATATCACCCGGTTATTGGTTACCGCTTTATCCCGGTAATCAAGGCTCGAGTTCCGCATGAGGGTGGAGGATATTTGATTCAAACAAATAACAAAGGCTTTCGTTGTACGCATGATGTTACGGAAAAAAAGAGGGAGTCCGTATTCCGCGTTATTTTGTTCGGCGACTCTTTCACTGCCGGAGACGGCGTTTCCAATCAATTCCGTTACAGCGATCTACTGGAACAACGTATTCCACAATTAGAGTTTCTCAATTTCGCCCTCCCAGGGACGGGGACTGATCAGCATTATCTGATTTTTAAAGAATACGCAGCGCATATTGAATACAACGCTGCGGTTATCGCCGTGTGGGTTGAAAATGTTCGCAGGGTTGGCTCCAGATATCGTCTTTATCAGGACGATCAGGGGCGGGACGTGTTGTATGCGAAACCGTACTTTGAATTTGATAACGGACAACTGGTTTTACGTAATACCCCAGTTCCGCGGGAGCCGATTCCTGAATCTGAACTTTCCAAGGAAGATGAACGACTGGTAGATTGGGGCGGAAGGTTTCTGACCTTGCGTAATGTTGCCGACCAGCTTGGATTTCTTAATATGGCGCGGCGACTGAGTCGTTATCAGCCGATGCCGGAATACAAAGATCCGCAAAATTCGTCATGGCGCGTGATGAGGGCCATTCTGCTGGAATGGATCCGAAGTTGTGCAAAACCTGTGGTCCTGATGCCCATTCCGATTTATCACTACGTTGAATGTATGAGCGATCCCAGACATTATCAGGCCCGTTTCCGCGAACTGGCAGAAGAAGCAGGATGCATTCTTCACGATCCGTTGCCTGATTTAACGGCTTATTCACCAGAAAAAAGGCGCGGCTTCCGATTTAAGAACGACGTGCATCCAACACCCCAGGGACATGAGGCGCTTGCTGATTCATTGAGGCCGGCTATTGAAAAACTTATGATAGACGGAAAAACTGGGGGGCTGAAGACGTGAGTCATACAGTTCTTGGAATATCCGCTTATTATCACGATTCAGCCGCTGCTCTGGTGCGTGGGGGGGAGATTATTGCCGCCGCACAGGAAGAGAGGTTTTCGCGGAAGAAACATGATCCGAGGTTTCCGAAGTCGGCAATCAACTATTGTCTGGAAGAAGCTCTTATTGAGCCTCAGGATATAGATGCTGTCATTTTTTATGATCATCCGCTCCTTACACTGGACAGAGTGATCAAAAACTGCATAGCTGCAGGCCCACATGGTGAGGTTCAGTTTAAAAAGGCCGCGCGGTCGACCCTTGGCACGAAGCTCTGGGTCGAGGATGAGGTGCGGAAGTGTATTGGGTCGTTAGGCAAGAGAGGCCGCCTGTTGTATTCAAAACATCATATGTCCCATGCGGCGTCGGCTTTTTTCCCGTCGCCGTTTGATGAAGCGGCCATAATTACTGTTGATGGTGTTGGAGAATGGCAAACAACTACAATCGGTTTCGGCCGCGACAACAATATTGGACTTCTGCAGGAGATCAATTATCCTCATTCCCTTGGCCTTCTTTATAGCGCTTTTACTTATCTCTGTGGATTTAAAGTAAACTCCGGGGAATATAAATTAATGGGACTTGCCCCATACGGGGAGCCAGTTTTTGAATCTCTTATCAGAGAGCATCTCATAGATATTAAACAAGACGGGTCTTACCGACTAAACACTGAGTATTTTGGATACCTTGACAGTCTTGCTATGACTAACGACAAGATGCATACCTTGCTTGGACCTCCAAGAACGCCGGAATCCAGGATTACAAAACGTGAAATGAATCTTGCCGCGTCAATACAGCGTGTTACCGAGGATGTGATGCTCAGGATTGCCCGCTATGCCCGCAAGGAAATCGGAATGAAAAATCTCTGTCTGGCTGGAGGTGTCGCCCTGAATTGCGTAGCCAACGGAAAGATCCTCTCGGAAGATATTTTCGAACACATGTGGATACAGCCCGCCGCAGGTGATGCTGGCGGAGCTCTTGGAGCGGCCCTTATGGGATCACATGTTTATTTTAATGACCATAGGGCGAAGGGCACAAATAACCGTGACCGCCAAAAAGGCAGCTATCTGGGTCCGGCTTACAGTGACGCAGAGATTGGCGCTTTTCTTGAACGTCACGGATATCCATTCAGACAGCTTCAGGATTTTAATGAGAGAGCGTCTGCTATTGCAGATGCTCTTGCTCAGGGGAAGATAGTCGGTTTCTTTTCCGGCCGCATGGAATACGGACCCAGGGCCTTGGGGGCACGGTCCATTCTTGGTGATCCGCGACGCAAGGAAACCCAATCGGTAATGAATCTCAAGATCAAATATCGTGAATCCTTCCGGCCTTTCGCCCCGTCCTGCATTGTCGAAGAAACATCCAAATATTTTGAACTAAATACAGAGAGCCCGTATATGCTTCTTGTGGCTCCGGTAAAGAAGGAACATCAGATTCAGATGGACGAAAATGAGATCTTGCAGGCTGGCGAAGATATGATTCAGGTAGTAAATATGCCGCGCTCCGATATTCCCGCTGTCACACATGTTGATTACAGTGCGCGCATACAGACCGTAAGCACGGATGACAATCCCTTCTTCTATCGCGTGATCAGCTTTTTCAAAGAACTGACCGGTATTGGCCTGGTTGTTAATACGTCTTTTAATGTTCGCGGCGAGCCGATCGTGTGCTCTCCGCAGGATGCGTATAGATGTTTTATGAGGACAGATATGGATTTGTTAATGCTTGAAAGCTATATACTTGTGAAAGAGGATCAGCCCAGATTTAAAGATGATCATGATTGGAGGAAGCAATATGAACTTGACTGATAAAAATCGTCCGGATGATGAAAACGAAGAAGCAGCAGGCCGGTTCTTTCGTGAGAAAATTGTTTGCGGCATAAACAATATGGGGAACAAGTGGTTTCCTCTTAAACCGGAACCGGATGAAGTATCTTATTTTAATCAGTGTAAGCAGAGCAGTTTGACGCGGCAAGATTTTGAGCTGCCGCATTATGAAACGCCGGAGCAGTTACAATCTGTATTAATAATGTTTTGGCAGGAGAGGGGAGATAGTGATATCGCATCTTATGCTGAGGGACTTGCCCGCTTGGGGTGGAAACTGCACAGCACGAAGCAGGGAGCAGAGGATATCCCGCCTTATATATACGTGATGTTCTAATGACATATTTGATACTAATATAACAACGGGTTTAAGGATCAACAATAATGAAAACAGTCATGAGTGAAAAAGGTGTTTCGATAAGCAGTAAGCTTAAATCGGCTTTATATTTGTATGACGCATATAAAAACAAAGGATTCGCAGATGCCACCCGCACCATTCTTCACCACAAGCGATTAATGGGTTACTTAACTAAGTATGTAGGCATACCTGTTAACACAGCGGACATCCTTGAGATTGGATGCGGGCAGATTCCGAAACAAGTTGCTCTTTTTCATAAAGAGGGCGCTAATATTATTGGGATAGACATTGATGTGCCTACTTATAGAATAACAGTTCCTATATTCTTAAAGATTATCAGGACAAATGGTTTTGAACGAGCAGTAAAATCTTTGATAAGACATTTCCTGTTTGATAAAAAATACTTCAGGGATTTATCAAGGGAATACGGACAGAAAGTTACATTTGACAAACTTGATACCAGGATAATGGACGCTACCCGTACGGCATTTCAATCAGATAGTTTTGATTTTATCTATTCAAATGTCGTTTTTCAGCATATAGATAATGTGGAGGAAGCCGTCAGGGAAGTGAATCGAGTATTAAAACCTGCAGGAATCGCGACAATTAATATACATTTGTTCCCGAGCCTCTCAGGCGGAATCTGCCTTGAATGGCTTCATCCTGAACAGTCTCCTTCAGCAAAGGTGCCGCCTTGGGACCATTTGCGAGAGAATAACTATCCTGTAAACATACACCTGAATAAAATGACAATAAATCAATACCGGGAAATATTCAGGACGCATACAAATGTTATTGAGGAGCAGACTGTTACCGAGGGGGAGAGATTTTTAACCAGAGAGATTGAGGATGAATTAACAAATAAAGGATATACGCGGGAAGACTTGCTGACAAGGACCGCTCTTTTCATCATTAGAAAGAAACTATGAATAAGCTAACTACGTTCAATCCATTTCATTCTGGCCTGAAAATACTGCATCCTTTTATATGGATTTTGGTAGCGGTACTGTATTCTCCGATACTCTGGCAACTTTATCATAACCGTTGGGAAACAGTTGATTACACACATGCGTATTTCATATTTCCAATATCTCTGTGGCTGGCATGGCGCAATCGTATCAAGATAAGAGAACTTGCCGGTAAAAAAACATCGGAAAAAAGCCTTAGTGCTTTTTTAACACTTTTTGCAGGCATATCGATGTTTATCTTTGGATGGCGTCAGGATTATTTATTTATTGCTACTCTTTCTCTTGTGCCTATGCTGGTTGGCTTGATAAGCTATATTTACGGATGGAACGTGGTCAAGGTATTATCTTTTCCTATTCTTTATCTTTTACTTCTTGTGCCACCGCCTATGGGCATCTTAGACAGTATAACATTGCCAATGCGTCACGGCATTTCATTCTTAGCTGAAAAAATTCTGAGGTTCTTAGACTATCCGATTACCAGAGAAGGGCTTCTTCTGACTATAGGGTATAATGATATTTTTATGGGACAGCCATGCAGCGGTTTTCGTTCGTTAATTACTATGTTTTCATTGGTTCTTGTCTATGTATATATTAATAAAAGCAGTTTAAATAAAAAAATAATACTTACTTTATTTATAATCCCTTTTGCACTGCTTGGAAATCTTATCCGGGTAATAACTCTCTGCCTGGTCACTTTTTATTTTGGCGAAGAAACCGGTCAGGGTTTTTTTCATAATTTTAGCGGAATTATGGTGTTTGTAATTACCATATTGGGGATAATAGGATTAGAGTCTTTACTGGAGGGGAAAAGCAAGGGTGTATGAATTATAAATTGAGGGAATGGATTGTTGTTATACTGCTTATATTGACTGTAACGCTAAGCTTTGCTTTTCCAAAGATAACATACGAAGGCGCCGGATTTATTCCAAAGTTAAGGATCCCCATTTCGCTGGCTGATTGGGCAGGAGCAGATATAAGCAGGGAATTAAACATTCAGCCTGGTGAAGGCAATTTCGATTTTATCAGCGATGTCCTGGCTTATCAATATATTAATAAGCATGGGAATAAACTTTTGTTTATTATTTTGGATGCCGGGAACTTCCATCACCCCAAGGTATGCTTTACAAGTGCAGGTTATACTATTAAAGAGCTTGAGGACAAAGAGTTTAATGTTATGGGTAGGACTATAAAGGCCCACGCTCTCTTCACCGAAAAAGAGGGAGAAAGTTTTTTGAGCTTTTACTGGATAGTTATTGATAAAAATGTTGCGCATGAGTGGATAGAACAAAAATTCAAACAGCTGTATTTTTCTTTATTTAACAAAAAAAGGGTAGGGCTTATGGTCAGAATTGATGTACCAACCACAGAAGCGAAGGTCAAGGATGCCATGGCGATCGCCGAAGATTTTATCAATACAATGAGTATGGCATTCCCTGGAGAAAATGTGGAGTATATTTTCGGAGGTGACAGGTAGTATGTTTTCAAGCAGGTTGTTTAGGAATCTTGGTGTTGGAAAGATCGCTAAATCAGCTATCGCGTATTTCTTTTTGACTGTTTTTATTTTCATAGTTATAGAAGGTTTAGCCAGCATTACATTGTTCTTTATTGATATTTTTACCCCGCAACAGGTTTTTCAGCAGCCATACGTGCAATATGATGATATGTTGGGATGGGTCAGTAAACCAAATTTAAACATTAAAGATTTGTTTGGCCCCGGTTGTGATTTCAAAACTAATTCACAGGGATTTCGTAACACAAAAGATTTTACTGTAAATATACCTCCGGGTAAAATACGCATTATTTGTTCAGGAGATTCTCATACTCAGGGTGATGGAGTAAGTAATGACAACACGTGGTGTCAGATACTTTCTTCAATTGATAATAAGCTGGAGACTGTCAATATGGGGCAGGGGGGCTATGGTGTTGACCAGGCTTACCTTCGGTACATGCGAGATGGCAGAAAATTGGACCATGACATCCACATATTTGCGTTCATAGATGACGATTTCAGGCGTGCAATGTCAGGAAAATTCTGGAGCTATCAGAAGCCTGTTTTCAGATTAGTAGATAATAACCTTGTTCTTGATAATGTTCCTGTGCCTAAATCACAGAGCAATAATATGTCGCTATTAACACGTTTTGTTAGAAACTGGAGAAAGCTGCAAGTATTTGACTTGCTGAAAAGAATAAAAAACAAAGGAGGTTTGCAACTAATTACATATAAAGGATTTGATGAAGAGATTTGTCGAATCGCATTAAAAATATTCGAATCTTTGCACAGAGCTCAAGAAGAAAAAGGGAGTATCCAGGTAGCCTTATACATACCCACCGCCTATGATTATACATATGAAGTACCGTGGCGAAAATTTCTATCTGTTGAATTGGCAAAAAGGGGTATAATATTTATTGATTTAACTGACGAAGTTGTCAAACGGCCTGTGCACGTTATGTTTCGAGATCACTATTCGGAGTATGGCAACAGCTATTTAGCAGACACCATCTACAAGAAATTGCTCACTTACCCGGAAATCAGAAAAAGGTTTTTGGAAGTTCGTTAGAATATGTGGTCCGTGGAAACAACAAGGTTTATTTTAATTGCTTAAAGAGCGTTATTGAGTGAATAACAAACCTCTGATCTCTTACATCTTGCCTACATATCAGGCTGCGTCATTTATTCGTAATACGATGAACCGCTTTTCGGAATATTGTTCTGATTCAGGTCTGAGCAGTGAAATTATAATAGTAAATGACGGTAGCACTGACAGCACAGATAAAATAATAAAAAATTATTTACAGGAAAATAAAAATCGTTCTATAAAATATATCAACCACACCAAAAATAGCGGAAAGGGTTCAGCAATCAAAACAGGTATCCAGGCTGCTGAAGGGCAGTATATTGTATTTACTGATTGTGATTTGCAATATTCATTTAAAAATATTAGGGATGTAGTTAATAACCTGCTTAATAATAATTTCAATGTTGTAATAGCAAGCCGAATGCATAAGGAAAGCATTTACACAATAAGATCATCAAACCTTTCTTGGATTTATATAAGACATACATCCGGACGGATTTATAACTACCTAATAAATGTATTTACCAATTTATATATTGAGGATACCCAGGCCGGGTTAAAAGGATTTGACGCTGAGACAGCTAAACTGATTTTTGACAAGATGACTATTAAAGGTTTTGGATTCGATGTTGATGTTTTAGTTTGTGCAAAAGTAAATAACAAAAAAATAACAAGCATCCCTGTAGAGTTTAATTATGAACATGAGATGAGCACTATAAATTTTATCAGACAAACCTTTGTTATGACTTTTGATTTATTACGCATTTTTTTTAAAAGAGTTACTGGGCATTACCGTATGAAAACAACATGCAATTGTACAGTGGAGCCTTAATGTTGAAGAGCTCACACGGTAAGATAAGGTTTTTCTTTCTTTATATGCTGTTTTCAGTTATCTTTATCTTTGCAGCCCTTGAATGCTTTGTGCGTTTACTTCATCTTGCTCCTCTTCTGCCGGTGGTCAGGTTTGTAGAGGACCCGTACATGCGTTTTAAAACGCGTCCTCTCAGCAGGTTCACAGGACTGTCCGCCTCCAGAGAATTTGCTATTGATTTTCAGCATAACAGCCTTGGTTTCAGAGATATAGAACATTCTGTGAATAAGCCTGATGGTGTCTTTCGCATCTTAGGCTTGGGGGACAGTTTTACATACGGCGCAGGGGTCTTTTTTGAAGATACGTATCTATTAAAATTAGAACAAATGTTGAATAAAAGAAGTGGTCAACATCCCAAAGTGGAGATTATAAAAGCGGGCATTCCCCGCTTTTATCCGGAAACTGAGCGCCTTTTACTTGAACATTATGGACTCAACTTTAAACCCGATCTGATTATAGTCGGATTCGTGCGTAATGATGTAATTGATACATTTTATGGAATTGACGGAGTAGGAGTAGCAAAAGACGGATATTTATTATCCGGGAATAAATTGGGGCAAATAAATGAGGTTAGCAGTTGGCTTTATTCTCATTCTCACTTGTTTCGTATTGTTGTTCAACGGTATAGGGATAAAGAAGATTTCTTGAAAAAAGTTGCCGATACTGAAAAATACAGAGACAACGGTTTCTTAGAGAAGGAGTGGGGAAAGATCGAACAAGAGTACGACAAGATGATAGAGTTGTCTCACCGGAATAACTCTAAGATAGTTTTTTTTAATATTCCACAGGATGCGTCATGGGCGACGCCGCCTTCCACTTATCCTCCTCAAAGATTATCGGCTTGGGCCCGCAGCAAAGAGGCGCCATTTATTGATATTACACCTGCGATGCAGGCGGCTTCCAAGAAAGCCAAACTTTACTGGAAAATAGACGGGCATTGTAACAGTGCGGGTTACCAAGTAGTTGCTGATACACTGTTTTCTGAGTTAACAAAGGCTGGTCTTGTACCATAAATATTATGGGATGTAAAATCGTGGCAGATGATTATGGAATGTGTCCGGAAGTTAATCAGGCCATATCCGAACTATCTAAAAAAAACATTTTGTCTAAGGTAAGCGTGATGGCAAATGAATCAATTAGATATTCAAGTGATATCAGTAATCGTGTTGAAACTGGCTTACACATAAATCTTGTTCATGAGACTGGATGTGGCGGGATGAATCAAAGCAGCAAGAAGGCATCTTTACTGAAACTCCTTTATCTCATCTACACCGGGAGGATGAATAGCGGTAGTATATTAGATAGTATCGATCGGCAATATAACATCCTGACAAGCAAGGGTTTTAAAGTTTCACATCTTGATACTCATCAGCACGTTCATGTAGTGCCCAAAATATTGAAGGCAATTGTGACTTTTGCAAAAAAAAAGGACGTTTTCTCTATACGCTGTATTACAATGGAAGGTAAATATTTGATATTCTATTTTTACTCTCTCATGCGTTTCGGCTTTTTTGCCCAAGTGCCGAAAATGATTTTGCTTTATGCGATGGGAAAAGTCATGAAATTGAAACTTGACAATGCTCACATTAATTATTGCAAGAACCTTATTCTAATGCCATTGGCAGGTAAGGGGAATTATACCGGGTTACTACAAAAAATTTTAGAAAAATTCTACGATAAAGATGTTGAAATAGTCGTGCATCCCGGACTGGAAACAATGACCGGTAACGGCGATGGTTATCGGGGGAGACATATTGAATACTTTTCATTACTGAAACAGGAAGGCAGAGATAGGTATGAAAAGAAATAAGATATACTTCATTTTATCTTTAATCGCATACATGGTTTTGAATATCTATTTTACAATTCACAATGAAATACATGTTTACGGTGTAAATACAGGTACGATCGCTTTCATCACAATCGCCCAGAAATATATCAGGGGTGATCTTCACAATGCTGTTGTCGGCGGCTTTACGCCCCTTTCCTCCTGGCTGTTGATCCCGTTCCTGAAGCTGGGCATCGGGGCTATAGCTTCCCTGAGTATAGTTAAACTGCTTGTAGGACTGCTTACCCTGATAGGGGTGAGGTTGTTATCATACAGGTTTGAAATGACCGATAATATCAGGAATGTGGTTTCGTTTACATCTGTTCCGGTTGTATTGCAGTTCACATTGACAGAGCATATACCAGATCTGTTAATAACATGCGCTGTCATATATTATTTAGCTGTTATATTCAGGGCCGATTATCCGGGAAGGGCATACCAGGGAGTTTTGTGCGGTGTTATAGGCGCAATCGGATATTTTGGCAAGTCTTTTATGTTCCCTTTCTTTATCTCGCACTTCATAATGCTGAATATTCTTCACTACTACAGAACGAAGGACAAAAGGGTGGTACGGAATGCGGCACTGGGATTTGTTTTGTTTTGCATTATTAGTGCACCGTGGATGATTGCATTGAGCAGCAAATACAACACAATTACATTTGATGTATCAGGAGCTTATAACAACCGGATCAGGGGACCGGAGGTGCCAAAGATAAATGAATATTATGGATGGGAAGGTTGGAGGAATTATATACGAATGGGGCATCCGGTTTATGACAAGGGTTTTTTCCCCCCACCTAATGATACCGCGATAAGCATCTGGGAGGATTTTACGTTATTAACGCCATACCTGAAACCATGGAGCCCCTTTGACTCATGGGGAAATCTTAAATATCAGTTAGGTATTATGGCAAAAAACGTCTATTATACTTTAGGCATCTTTGAAACGTATTTCTCGATATTTTCAGGCGTTATCATTGCAGGGTATATACTGCTCTATCTTCTGCCCGTCAGGTTACAGATGTTCAAAGATCACAGACTTTACCCGCTACTGACAGTACTTTTGTATTGCGGAGGGTACCTTCTGGTCTTTCCCAATGTGAGATATCTGTGGGTGAACGGTATCCTGGTTCTTTTAATGGGAGGACATATACTCAACATATTATTTCAGAATGCATTCTTTATCGGGGCGAGAAGAAATCTATTGATGACGTTCATGGCATTATCATTTGTCTTAATGCCTATAAAGGAGGTTGTTGCAACCCAAAACGCTGATAAGGCCTTTGGAATATTTGGCAAAACATTACGAGTGTACAGCGAGATGGCAGGGAAGAAGATCGCTTCAAACGATAGATTTTCAGAGACACTGAAGATACTGTTTTATTCTGATATGAATGTGAACTATTATGGACAAGCCAAGAAAAATATCAGCGATGAGGATCTGCAGAATGAATTGAACAAACATGATATTGACTATTATCTTGTCTGGAACGATTCTGCCGCAGCAATGCCTCAGTATATGTCCAAGTGCAGGGAAATTACAGGGGGAATATCATATAAAGATATATTAAGCGGAAAAGTGTCAGGCCTTAGAATCTATTCTCTTAAAGCACAGAAATGAAAGTAAATCATAACCTATGTGTTACCTGGAGAAAGTAAAGAAAAACCATGCCGGAAATTTCTATCGTCATCCCAATTCATAACGAAGAAAAGTATCTGCTGAATAATATAACTCAATTGACTTCAGAGCTTGAGAAGGCAAAGGTCTTGGATTATGAAATTGTTCTTTGTGAAAACGGCAGTACGGATAAAACCCGGGAGCTTGCCAGGGATCTAATGGGAAAATTCAACAGTGTCAGGTTGATAGTCCTTGAAAAGGCGGATTACGGAGCTGCCTTGAAAGAATGCATGATCGCGGCACGGGGTAACTACATAGTACAGTATGATCTCGATTACTGGGACGTTTCGTTCCTCCGAAAAACATTTCTCCTGATGAAGGAATTTGAGTACAATGTGATAATTGGATCAAAGAATATGCTTCTTTCAAAAGATGAAAGACACTTGCCCAGGCGTATTATTTCTCAGGGGTTCAGGTTGTTTCTTTTCTTTTTCTTCAGACTTAAGGTAAGCGATACACATGGGGTCAAGGCATTTAGGAATGATGAGAAGCTGCAGCAATTGATTAAAGAAACAAAATTCAGCAGGCATATCTTTGACACTGAGCTGGTGCTCCGGTGTCAGACAAAGGGCCTGAATATTATTGAGCTGCCCATGGCAATTGCAGAGGGCAGGCCTTCCCCTACCAAGTCAATTATAAAGCGTGTACCGGAAGCAGTTACCGATTTGATCAGGTTGTGGTGGGAGTTGAAGAATGGAAAGAAAAAGATAGAGCGGCCTGATGTTTAATATTGATCTTTTCAGGAAATATCTTGTTATCTATCGCCAGAACCCATTACGAGTGAAATTGCATGTTATTGTGAGATTGCTTACATGTCCTTTTTCAGAAATTGAAAAATTTATGCCTAAAAAGGGAGTAGTTCTTGACTTCGGATGCGGATACGGTTGTTTTGCGCATTACCTGCATTTGACCTCATCCGGAAGAACTATAGTTGCCTGCGATACCGCAGAAGATAAAATAACACAGGCGGCAAAAACTGTAGTGAATAACAAGAATATGAAATTTTATACAGGAACCGCAGACCGTCTGGACAACGGGAGCTTTGATTGCATTTCTATAATAGACGTCTTATATTTGGTGCCTCTTGAAGAATGGCGTATAATTTTTGAAAGATGCCATAGTCTGTTGAGCAACGGCGGAATTTTTCTTCTTAAGGAAATGGATAAAGAACCTTCCTGGAAATTTCGCTGGAATAACTTTCAGGAGACACTGTCAGTCAAGATCTTCAAGGTTACATCGGGGAGCAGTTTCCGCTCAAATAGATCTTTTTATTTCAAGGGACAAGATGAGCTTTGTGAGGAACTGGCGCATATAGGATTTAAAGTTACTGCAGTCCGTATAGATAAGGGATATTTACATCCACACATATTATATGTGTGTATAAAAAACTGATTCTTTGGATTGCTTACAAATTTCTCAAATCAAGGGATTGCATTCTTCATTTTATCCCGCGAGAGCTGTGTTGAGGAGGAATTGACATAATGAGTTTTTCTGGTGCAACTGAAAAATATCAAAATAAGACATTAAGTTGGGAAGTTGTTGGATTGATTGCCATTCTTATTTTTGAAGTAATATTCACATACAACAGGGTTCTTTACGGTATTGATTTAGCCCATATATCGTTACCGGCAGACGGAGCGTACAGGATTTACTCAGGTCAAGTGCCGTCTCGCGATTTTCATACACCGGCAGGTTTTACTCTGTTCTATACCCTGGCGGGTTTTTTCTATTTACTGGGAGGTTTTTCATTTAAAGCAGTTGCCTTATATTCTGCAGTCATAGGTGCAATCGGCACTATTGCGGTTTATTACATTTTGAGACTTTATACAGGCAGCATAGCGGCACTTGTCTTTGCCGGTATTAGCTCTATGACGCTTTGTATGCCGAGGGCGCACCCCTGGAAGGATGAACCGGCTATTTTGTTTTACATATTAAGCTTGACCGCTTTCAGTTTTGCCTATAGATATAAAGATAGATTCAGCTCTGTGAAAATCTCCTGTTTGTCTGCGCTTTCCGGTCTGTCAATGACAGCATCTATTTTCTCAAAACATAATATTGGTCTTACCGCGTTTACAGTTACTGCGCCACTCTGGCTGCTTCTATCATCAGAAAAAAATGATAAGTTGATCAGCAGGGTGAAGGTATTTCTCATTTGCCTGTTTTCAACTATATTTTCTACACTGTTATTAATTGCTTACTTTGAAAGTAATGGCAGCTTCTTTTCCGACATAACCCAGAGCGCTGGTATGCTTCACAGGCTATCCGTATTATTGCCAAATGCTGCCATGAAAGAATGGCTGTTGAGAGATTGGGGAAGGATAGTTTTTATAGTATATGTAACAGCAGCGACATTGATTGCAGGCTTTGTATATGTGCTAAGGCTAAGTCTAAAAGAACTTCTCAGAGAGCGCGTTCTTATTTTTTCTATTATTTCTTTAATAACCGTGAGTTATTTTGGACATCTGACAAGCGAGAGCGGCGCATTGCCTGCATTTGAATTATTTGCCTTATTGCTTGGATTACTATATTCAATGCTTTCAAAATTCAAGGAAATGTCAGATTATTCAAAGGTGGATTCTAAACGGCTTTCAAACTTTTGCATAGTTACAGGGGCCATTGCCTTATCAACATTTTTGCTGTGGTTTGCAACGTATCTTACGGATTTTGCGGATATAGTAAAGCTGAAGGGAGCAACTACTCCGGGCAGAACAAAAGTAGCAGATATACCTTTCCTTGCAATAATGCTGACAGTTGCAATCATGCTTCTTGCTGCAGGTTTTATATATCAGAAGGATAAAGAAAAGCCTTTACATTCTTTGAAAAACATTTTCATTGGCGCTAAGATATTTGTTATATTGATCGCAGTTTCGCCGATTCTTTATTTTGAATATGCAGGAAGTCCGTACAAGACAGCCGTGACAAGACTGATGATGCCCGTTTTAAAAAATACTGGATTGGTAAAATCTGTAGAATTTAAAGATATTCCTGTTCTTGACGGTGTTTACGCAGACCCCAAAATGGTCAATGAGATTGAAAAACTTGTCAGGTGGTTCCGACCGAAAATAGAGGCAGACCCTTCTTTAAAAAATGGAACAGGAATTTATGTTTTCCCCCACGGGACATCTTTATACGGGATATTAGGCGTGGAAAGTTTTAGGAATGTTTATCTGTGGTTATCCTATAAATTAACATTCAATCAACTCGATCCTGATACTGATGAGATAATCAGGGAGTCTCCCAAGTTTATCATTATGTATCCATATACCAATACTGACGATCCGTCTAAAAGTCTTTTGTTAATGCCAAGGCTGCAAAAAATATTAAAGGAAGATTATAATCTGGCAGTTCAATTTGGTGATTTCTTTATTTATCGAAAGGCTTGAAACAGATTCTCACATAACATAAGAAATGGACATAATAAATAAGTGAGAAAATTGATAGTGTCCTAAATTCAAAAAATTGAAAGTGACTAAAGCAATATGATTCACGGGAAAAAAGTAGTCGTTGTCATGCCTGCTTATAATGCAGAGAAAACATTGAGGAAGACCTATGAGGAAATACCTCTTGAGTACATAGATGATATTATATTAGTGGACGATAACAGTATTGACAGGACTGTTCAGATAGCTAAGGAACTGAACATAAAAACATTTGTACACAGCGAGAACAAGGGCTACGGAGCTAACCAGAAAACCTGCTACACAGAGGCATTAAAACTTGGCGCGGATGTTGTCGTTATGATACATCCTGACTATCAGTATACACCCAAGCTTCTGGTCGCAATGGCTTCCTTAGTGGCGATAGGTCAATATGATGTCGTATTGGGATCAAGAGTTTTGTCCGAAGGTGCATTGAAAGGCGGTATGCCTGTATACAAGTACATATCTAACAGAGTGCTTACCTTTATTCAGAACTTATTATTGAACAAAAAACTTTCAGAATATCACACGGGATACCGGGCATTTTCCAGAAAAGTAATTGAAACCCTGCCACTAAATGAAAACTCTGATGATTTCGTATTTGATAATCAAATGCTTGCACAGGTGAGTTTTTTTAATTTTTCTATTGGCGAGATATCCTGTCCTACAAAATACTTTGAAGAAGCCTCTTCAATAAACTTCTCCCGTAGCATAAAATATGGTGTCGGGGTCATAGCCACTTCGCTCCAATACAAGCTTCAAAAATTAAACCTGTTAAAAAGTAAAATATTTAATATCAAAGGCTCTAAGCTGAAATATTGAGCTCTGAATTATCAATAAAATATTTCTACTGGCAAAAAGATTTGTGTTCATATAATTATGGACTCGATGATAAATACTGGTCTCTTTTTTGGATTTATTTATTAAAGATGTGTTAATTATGGTATAATTTTTTATTATTACCGTTATCAAATTCAACTCAAGAAAGGAGTAAGAATATGTTTAAATCAAAACAACTTCAACTGCTTATGATGTTTGTAAGCTGTGAAATAGTTTTATTAACTATTCCTTATAGTGGTTGGGCATATGTTGACCCAAATACAGGAGGCTTTTTCTTCACAACGGTGCTCCCTTTTGTATATGGAATGCTTGGCGTTGTAGTCATTTTCTGGAAGCGGATAGTTAATTTTATTAAGAATAAATTCACAAAGAAAAAAGATTGACAGCTAAAAAGACTCTCCTTATAACCCTGAGGTTTTTTTTCATTCTTTTCTCTCTCCGATTCGTCAGAGATGCTTTTTATAAATGGGATGGCTATTCCTATCATATGCGCTTTATTGATTTTTTGCCCGAACTTTCACTGGCCTATTTATTATGGACTGTCTTCGGTATTATCCTTGCGGTTACCTTCTGGTTAAGCGGAAATGGACTGTCTAAGTGGCTTCCCAAGCCTTTTCAGGACATTCGTTATGAACATATAATTACGTGGTTCACTTTTATCGTAATTATATTGTTCATAAAAAAAACTTTTCTGAACATTTCCTTAAGCGAAGCGGTTGGTTTGGATCATTTTTTTACTTTAATAATCGGCCTTGCATTAGCATTGATTTTTATCAGGTTGATGCATAAATACATTAATTATGAAAAGTTACTGATGGAAGTGAATGTCCGTATTACGCCTTTACTCTGGGTATTTGTATTATTGTTAATTATTGCTGTGCCCTTATCAGTAATCAGAGAAAGCTCTGCCCAGGTTGAATCTTCTCATGATGATTCTGCATCGGTCAATAGCACTAATTATATAAATCGTCCTAACATAATATTGGTAATCATGGATGCATTGACAGCGGAGGATATGCAGTTATACGGGTACAACCGTCCAACAACACCATTCATAACCGAATGGGCCTGGGACGCCACTGTTTTTAACCGGACATACTCAGCATCCAATTGGACTACCCCCGCAACGATGAGTTTATTGACCGGTCAAATGCCATGGACACATAAAGTATGGTATCGGGCAGAGTCCAACCCGGTCAATAATTATCAGAATAATTTACCTATGATACTGAAGGATTACGGCTATGCTGTCTATGGCTTTGTGCAAAATCATAATGCACATCCCGATACTTTAGGAATTAAAGACGCTTTTACTACAAAAGACAGGGCGCATACTTTCTGGATAACCCGGAATCTGTGGTATGAAAAGTATGCGGGTTTCTTTACGAGCAGGCACATAGTCGCAGAATGGATCTTTGAAAATAATCCTTTGCTCAGCTTATTCAATCCGAGATTTTTTCGCCATCCGATCCTGACTTCATCAATTCGTCCCGAAATTGTTTATGATCGTTTTTTTGAAACTATTTCCCGCAGACCCGAAAAGCCATTCTTCGCATATATTCATGTTTATCCGCCACATGCCCTGTATTTGCCGCCAAAACCTTATCTGGGTACGTTTGGAAATTCAGAAAAATTTAATACAGATGAAAAGCAATTGAAAAGTAAATTAATTGATGACAATTACCAGCCTCAGAGGCAAAACGACGTGGATGACCTCAGAAGACGCTACGATGAGTTTGTGCTATATTCTGACCAGCAGTTCAAGGAATTTTTTATTCGCCTTTCGAAAACTGTAGATATGTCTAACACGATCGTTATTTTATCGTCGGATCACGGTGAAAGTTTTTCGCACGGCTTTGCAGGGCATGGGTATTATGAGCTCTACGAGTCACTTGTTCATGTCCCTTTGATAATAAAGACGCCATGGAAAGCAACGACGCATGCAACGGATATGCCCGTGGAACAAACAGACATAGCTCCAACCATCCTTGAATTTGCCGGTATACCTGTACCGGGATGGATGGAGGGGCGCTCATTATTTCCTTTACTTGAAGGCAAAACGCTTGAGCCAAAGCCTATTTTCTCTATGGAACTGATTAAGAATCGTACTATCGGCGACTATCCGATTACTAAAGGGACAATAGCCGTTTGGGACGGCGACTACAAGCTTATATATTATCTTGAGAATAAAGTAGCACTTCTTTTTAACCTGAGAAGCGACCCTAATGAGAGAAATGATATCTCAAATGAAAATCCCGAAGTTAGACAGCGTCTTTTAAAATTGGTCGAAGATGAGCTTGCCCGCGCAAATATTAGAAGTCTAAAATCAACGTCGAGTTAAAATTTATTTATCGTAACCATTCTTGTTTTATTTTTTATATGATATGAATAGAGAATTATCAGAAAAATCATTTAAATACAAAGAGAATAGTTATTTCAGCTCAAATAAGCTTACATGGACTATTATTTGTTTTGGAATAATCCTTAGAGTCGCCCAGTATCTGTATAATCGTTCTCTGTGGATAGACGAAGCAAATATTACAGGGAGTATTCTTGGTAGCTTTTCAGATATTTTTAATCCTACTGTCACAGATCCGGATTATTTGGGACATTGGAAGTCTTCTTCGCCTCTGGGTTTTTTTGTAGTTGAAAAGTTAATGGTTTCAGTATTTGGAAATACTGAATATGCATTAAGACTTTTTCCTCTCATATGCGGGATAATCTCCTTATTTCTTTTCTGCTTTGTTGCCAGGCATTATATCAAGCCCAAAGCCGTTCCAATCGCCCTCGCATTGTTTGCAGTTTCGGATTCATTAATTTATTACTCGTCGGAAGTTCATTCTTATTCAAGTGATATAACAATTGTATTGCTGCTGTTAATATTAACAACTTATACTCAGTCCAAAAAACCGGCGCTGCTTCATTATATTGTTTTTGGAATAGGGGGCATAGTGGTGTGGTTTTCGCATTCCTCTCCGTTTGCCTTAGCAGGTATTGGTGCAAGCCTTTTCTTGTTCTCTTTAATTAGAAAGGAATGGATGAGAGTTCGTAATCTTTCAATTGCCTATTTACTTTGGATAGTAGCTTTTATCTCTTATTATCTAATTTATATCGGTAACATAAACAAGTCACCAATAGTAGAGCAATGGAAAGACGAGGGCGCTTTTATGCCTTTCCCGCCACTTTCACCTTCTGATATCGCATGGTTTATTGACACATTCTTTTCAATCTTTGCAAAACCAACATTAACGATCTCGCAGAATACTTCAATGATGGCTGTCGGCGGTATAGCGGCATTTGCTTTTATAATGGGTTGTATCTCAATTTTTAGAGAGAGAAGAGAAATTTTTTTTATTCTTATAGCTCCTGCTGTTGTTACCTTATTGGCATCTGGGCTTCATTTGTATCCCTTTCTGGAAAGGACCTTATTGTTTCTTGCACCAGCATTCATACTTATTATTGCGGAAGGAACCGAAGAGATAAGGGACAGCACCTCACGAAAATTACCTGTAATGGGTACCGTATTCATTTGTTTACTATTATCTTATCCATTGATTTCCGCTGCCAATCATTTACTTAACAAACCGATAGTCAGGGAGGAAATTAAACCTCTTTTGAGCTATGTTAGAAAGAACTGGCAGGAAGGTGATATTTTGTATCTTCACTACGGCTCAAAGCCGGCATTTAAATATTATGCAGATAGATATGGTTTTACAGATAAAGACTATATTGTTGGGGCTTTTGCAGGCGATAAAAATGATTTCTTTGAGTTCACAGTAGATAACCTTAATGAGTTTACCAGCGACCTTGACAAGCTACGCGGTAGTAAGAGGCTCTGGATACTTTTTGCTCACATCCCGCCTCCCCGTGCAGGAATTAAGGACGAATCATTTTTTGTATATTATTTAAACAGCATCGGATCAAAACTTGATTTCTTGAAGAGTGCAGATTCTTCAGTTTATCTATATGATTTGGGTGAAAAAGAGGAGGTGAAGAGGTGAAGCCATCAGTCGTTTGCTGGATTGATAGAAATTTTGGACGCCCGATATGCCTTATTCTAACTTTGCATAAAAGATTTTTTGATTTATTCAAAAAAAATAATATTCACAACAACAAAATATCTAAAATATTATTTATAAAATTAGTGGAGCAGGGATCTACTGTGTTGGCTTATTCAGCTCTGAAAAGGGCAGTAGAAATGGTGGGAAAAGAAAATGTTTACTTTGCTGTTTTTAAGGAGAATCGCTTTATATTGGATGTGCTGAATATTATCCCTTCATCCAATGTCTTTGAGATTGACTTCGATGATTTAAAGAAATTCTCTTTTTCATCAATAAAAACTATTTTCAGAATAAGGAAGGAAAAGATAGACGCTGTAATAGATATGGAATTCTTTTCGAGAGCATCAGCTATTTTTTCTTACCTGTCTGGTGCATATAAAAGGGTGGGCCTTCATTTATTTACTTGTGAAGGCCCATATAGAGGCGACCTTCTAACTCACAAATTATTATATAACCCTTACATACATACGTCGCGATTTTTTTTGAGTTTAGTGGAGGCATTAAATCATGTTCCGCATGGAAACAGTCCTATGATTTTCAATGTGCCTGAAGAAATGAGCGCCCATCCTACCTTTTCTCCATCCAGAGAAGAAAAGCAATTATTGATAGAAAAAATCGAAAAATTAATAAAAGCGAAATTAAGCAAACCGATAATCATCTTAAATCCTAACGCAAGCGATATGCTGCCCATTAGAAGATGGAAGGAAGAAAACTTTATTGAACTCGGCAGGATGCTGGCAGAGGAATTCCCCGGTTCCTCCATAATAATAACGGGAGCCCACAAAGAAAAAGAGAAAGCCGATATAATAGCTTCTCACATAAGGAATGCCGTTTCTTTAGCAGGGCATACATCTCTGAGGGAATTGCTTGTTCTGTATTGTATAGGGGATCTTTTAATAACAAATGACAGCGGCCCAGCCCATTTTTCAACCTTAACATCAATTAAATCAGTAATCCTTTTTGGCCCTGAAACTCCTTTACTTTATGGGCCGCTAAGCCAAAATACCACTGTTATTGTTCCGAATTTGGTTTGCTCTCCTTGCGTTAATGTTTTTAATCATAGAATAACTCCTTGTGAGGAAGGGGCTTGTCTGAAAGGTATTATGCCGCAGGACGTTTTCCATAGAGTTAAAAAACTTCTTTATGTTGATTGATTCGAGATTCTAATTATGTCAGCTAAAAAATCTTTAGTTGTAACATTGAGGATATTTTTTATTTTATTTTCCCTGATGTTTATAAGGGATGCTTTTTACAAGTGGGACGGATATTCCTATTATATGGGCTTTAAAGATTTCCTGCCTGATTTGTCTTTATCATTCATTTTATGGACATTGCTTGGAGTTATAGCTGCATTTCTTTTTTGGATAGTCACCTATGGTTTGTCAAAAGTGTCTCTAAGATATTTGAAGATAAATTGTTTTGAGCAAGTTCTGATTTATTTTTTACTGGGTATAATAGCGTTCATCCTAAAAAAGACTTTCCTGGATATTTCGATAAGCGATTCTATCGGTATAAATTATTATTTGTTTTTAATCTCATCCGGGTTACTTGTTCTTGTGCTCTTCTGGTTGGCAAGTAAGTATATAAATTTTGAAAAAGCCCTTGTTGGAATAGACATAAGGATTGCCCCGCTGTTCTGGATCTTTACCGTTCTGTTAATTCTTGCCGTCCCTTTTTCCATGATTAAAAAAAGCACCTCTGATTCAAAGGCAGGATATCATTCTCAACCATCAACTAAAACTGCTCAGGGAGTATTTATCGGCAATAATAAGCGCCCTAATATTATAGTTGTTGTAATGGATGCCTTGACCGCACTTGATATGCAGTTATACGGCTACCACCGTCCTACAACACCATTTATAGCTGAATGGGCAAAGGACGCCATTGTTTTTAACCGCGCGTATTCAACATCTAACTGGACCACTCCTTCAACCATGAGCATCCTGACGGGCCAAAGACCATGGACACACAGGGTATGGTATCTGGCGGAGAATCATCCCGTCAGTTTTTATAAAAACAATTTGCCTGATATCTTAAGAGAGCATGGTTATGCTGTATATGGTTTTGCGCAAAATAACTATGCGCATCCGAAGACTTTGGGAATGAAAGATGCATTTATTATAAGAGATGAGGTAGACACATTTTGGATATCACCGACGTGGCTGATTGACAAGAGCGTGGAATTTTATCTCAAAAGACCTATTGTAGCAAAATGGATTTTCATAGATAACCCGCTTGTTTCTCCTTTTAATATAAAGCTCTTTCGCTTCCCTTACTATATAACTTCAATACGGCCTGAGACGGTGTATAACCGCTTTCTTGATGTCATTGCCGGCAAGACTGAACAGCCGTTCTTTGCATACATACATGTTTATCCGCCTCATTTCCCTTATAACCCCCGTGCCACTTATATGGGCGCATTCGGAGATGCAGAAGAATTGAATACACCCGAAAAACAGATCAACAGCAGCTTGATTGGGACATATTACAAACCGGACACCCAGAGAAAGGTGAATATTCTAAGAAAACGGTATGATGAGTTTATTCTCGATGCAGACAATGAATTTAAAATATTTATGGAACGGCTCAGTGAAAAAACCGACATGTCCAACACGGTTATTATTTTCACTTCAGATCATGGTGAGAGCTTTTCAAATGGATATGTGAGCCATGGCGAGTTTGAGCTTTACGAATCTCTGGTCCGTGTTCCTCTGGTGATAAAGACACCACGGACAACCAAGACCCTGACTGCAGAAATGCCTGTAGAGCAAATAGACATAGCTCCAACTATTCTTGAGCTCGCAGATATCCCTGTCCCAGAATGGATGGAAGGGCGTTCATTGGTTCCGGTACTTGAGGGCAAGACGCATGAGCCGAGGCCGGTATTTTCCATGCAATTGATGAAGAACCGCATCCTTGGAAATTATTTTATCGATAAAGGCACAATAGCTGTCTGGGACGGAGGCTATAAGCTTGTTAATTATCTGGAGAAGAATAAATCACTTCTTTTTGACCTCAAGTCTGATACTAATGAAACAAGAGATATATCGAAGGAGGAACCTCAAATAGCGCAGCGTCTCGCTGCGTTAATTGAAAATGAACTCTCCCGTGCAAATAAAAGCATTAAGCGATCTAATGCATACTGATCAAAATATCCCGTTAACACAAATAAGGATTTCATACAGATATGGAAAGTAATTCCTTGGACCGGTTAGCAAAATTTTTAAAATATACTCTATTAGCAGGGGGGATATTATATATTGCTGCTTACCTTATTATGGTGTTTTTTCGTATACAATATCCGTTTGAACTGGAATGGGAGGAAGGCGCATCTTTGGAACATGTAAGATGGGTCCTTTCAAATCATAACTATTATGTAGCACCTTCATTGGAATTTGTACCGTCTATTTATACGCCATTATTCTTTTATATCTCGGCCGTTATGTCCAAGATCCTCGGTGTCGGATTTCTTCCGCTTAGAATAATTTCTTTTGTGTCCTCGATAGGTTCATTCATTATGATTTACCTTATGGTAAATCATGAAACAAAGGACAATTTATCAGCGATGCTGGCATCTTGTTTATTCGCTGCTACATTCCAATTAAGCGGTTCATGGTTTGATATCGGACGTGTTGATTCTTTTTTTCTCTTTAGCTTGCTTGTTGGGATTTACCTGTTGAAATGCAGAACTTCCCCGGCTTCGCGCGTCGTTGCGGCAATATTTTTTTCCATCTCTTTTTTTACAAAGCAGACTGCATTGGTGATTTCTTTGCCGATTATGCTTTATTTTATTTTATCAGACAGGCGTTCTGCTTTATTTTTTATAATCCCGTTGGCTTCTATTATCGGCATCGGGAGCGTATTATTCAATTATATGTCCGATGGCTGGTTCAACTTTTATGTGTTTGAATTGCCGAAAACAACCCCTCTTGATACAAGACCAATAATGCATTTCTGGATAAAAGATATAGTGTTGCCGTTCTATATTGCGATTTTCATAGCGATATTCTATATAGTATCGCTGACAAACGTATCAAAGAAACAGATGTTTTCCTTTTACCTTCTGACCGCGGTTGGAATGTTTGGTGCATCGTGGTTTTCCCGTTACAGGGGCGGGGGATATTATAATGTGTTGCTTCCTGCTTATGCCTTTACGTCAATCCTGTTTGGTTTGGGAGTAAATAAACTATCGATGATCAGTCAATCACTGCCTGCGAGAAAACAGGATTTGATGAAATGTATTTTATATTTTGTTTGCATATTGCAGTTTGGTTCTCTGATTTATAATCCCATGAATCAAATTCCATCAAAAGAAGACCTTGAAGCCGGGTGGGATCTCGTAGGCAAACTGGCTAAAATAGATGGTGAGATCTATATTCCATTTCACGGTTATCTGAATTCTTTCAACGGTAAAAAAGGGTATGCCCACCAGATGGGGATGAGGGATGTCTTAACGACAAGTAGTGAAAAACATGCGCATATTAAGTCTAAGCTTATTGAAGAAATCAAGCAAGCTATGAAAGAGCGAAAATTCAGCGCTATCATTATTGATTCAGAACCCTGGTACCCTCGTGGCATGAAGGAATATTACATAGAAAATGAGCGCATTTTCGACAAAGATAATATCTTCTTCTCAGTTACCGGTATGAGAACAAGACCGGAGATTATTTATACGCCCAGATAATTACTGTCTTTAAGTTAAGAGGCCTGATTTTAATATGAACGATAAAAAAGAGATAAGTTCCAATAAACCTTATACCACTGCCTTCATGGTTTTATCTGTAATCCTGCTTATTTATATTACCTTTCGGCACATTCTCAGCTCTTTTTTTACATCTTCCGATATCTTTTCATTGATTGAACTTTACCAAATTAAGTCGTTAAAGGATGTCTTCAATATTTTCACCAAACCACTTTTAGCAGATACTTCATTCCAGGGTGTATTTTTGCGCCCGGTAGCTGGAATATTCTTCAGTTTAGAATATTATATATGGGGACTAAATCCATTTGGTTACCATTTAACAGACATGCTTATTCATATATTGACTTCCATCCTTGTTTTTTTTATCGCGATGAAGCTGACAGGTGGGCGGCGGTCAATTGCGTGGATCAGTGCTATTGTTTTTGCTGTTCATCCTACTAACAGATATACTGTGCTTCTGATTGATACCAGAGAGGATACTTTAAGTACATTGTTCTTAGCGCTTTCTTTTTTATCCTTCCTTAAATATCTTCCATCAAGGACTTATCGTAAAGGCCTGCTAATTGCCTCGTTATTTTTTTATGTTCTGGCGTCCGGTTCAAAAGAGGTGGCTATTATTCTGCCATTTTTGGTTTTAGTATATTTAATTATTTTTTCAGATGAGGAATCTGCCGGTGTCAGAATAGTGCGCGCTTTAAAGATAGTTGCTCCTTATGTTCTATTGACTATATTAATTTTTTCATGGCGTCAATACCTTCTGGGTCATGCAGCGCGTGGATATTATGGGTACAAACTTAATCCGGATGATATCATTGTTCTAAAATATTTCGATTACTTGATAGATCCTATCAGTTTGTTTAAATCATTTTATTTCTATAACAAACAAATAGTTTATTTTATCCCTCTAATTCCTCTTTTGATTTCTTCTTTGTTGTACAAGAAAATATTGTTATGCGGTCGTGGTATAAAATTAATAATAATATTTTTAATTGCAGTCGTTATATTAAGTTCATGTGCTATTTTTGCCTACCCGTTGATAGAACAAATATCGGAAAATGCATATTACGGTAAAGGGCCGAAACCACTTTTGCAGTTCTTTAAGTGGCTAATGCAGGGACGGGAGCATCCATTAATCAATTTTTTAGAGATAACCAGGCTCTTCTTGCTGAATGTATTTTATTCGTTGCTTTTTTTCTTTACCCTTTTTCTGGTAGTGATTGCCAACTATGGCAGTAGCGGTAAATCTATTTTCCCGGTTTTATACAAGAATAAATTAAAAGTTTTTTTACTTATATGGATATTGCTGCCTCTTTGTATATATGTAGCTATTTCCAATTTTGTGTATTGCTATCTATACAATCCATTAGTTCCGCTTAGTATTATTCTTTCCGTCATATTTATTGAATGGTTTGAGACCCCCTATCTGAAGCCTGTCAAGCGTTTGTTTGGTATGGGAATATTTATACTGAGTGTTCTAATGTGCTCTTATGTCATAATCGATTTTAACTTACAGTTAAAGGACTCTATGAGAAAGAGGGAGTTGTTTCTGATGAAAATCTTGAAAGTCCTGCCGGAATTATCAAATAACGTTACCATTAACATAGAAAATTACCCCAAAAACTTTGTTATGCCTAACGCTGATAGCATTAAGTCATGGTTAAACTTGAACTCTAAAACCAACTATGTTAAAAAAGTCAATATTAATACCGGGCCACCTGCTTTTGTCAGCAGGGAGGCATTAGATTTTGTAATGATAAAAGATGATAATCAAATTAAACTTAATGTTATCACGAAGTCGTTAAGGATGGATTAGACAGAGCCTATATGAGAGGAATTGATCGTAACCATAATCATGAGAGAATTATAGTTATGTTACGCTTAAGAAGACAATGAGCAGCGGAACGCAAAAAAATATCTTTGAAAGACGCGGGAAGATATTTACGTTTATAATATTTGTAATTATTATTATTCTACTTGACGTAATTTGTGCTATCACATTTAACTACATTAAAGGAGAACCATTTTCTAAATTTTTGTATGAAGAGAAGAGACGCCGCTGGATAGAGGACTTGACCGCAACCGAAAAGTCATACAGGATTCCATCCGAGATATACCATCATGATTTGAAGATCCGGGCTTCTGTCTCTTTGAAGACAACGATGTGGGACAATAGGCAGTACAATCTATTTACAGATTCTCTTGGCTTTAAGAGCAACTCAGTGAAGGAGACATCGCTTGTGTCGGATAAATATAGAATACTATTTATTGGAGATTCTTTCACTGAAGGAGTGGGTATGAATTTTGAAGACTCTTTTGTGGGTATCGTTTCTGACAAATTATTATTGGAGAATATTGAAGTTTTGAATGCCGGTGTTGCTACATATTCTCCAATGATCTATTGGAGAAAAACAAAACACTTGATAGAAGAGTTAGGGCTTAAGTTTAACGAACTCATTGTGTTTATAGATATGTCGGACATATATGACGAAGCATACTGTTATACTTCCGGAGAGGATGAAACAGTCATTTACCTAAATGAAAAGGTGTGTTTGGGACAGAACGAAGCGGATCTCAAGCAACGTGGCTTGCAACAAGCTGATCCTCAGCACGGGATGAAGTATTTTTTAAAAAATAACACCATAATAAGCTATTTTTTTCTAAATAAGCTTCATGATGTTCTACTGCAAAAGGAAGAGCATCCTGTGTATGATTATGAAAATATGCCAAAATATATGATTGCAGGAAAGAGGGGTATGTGGAGCTTGGATGACAAACTGTATGAAGAATTTGGCAGGAGGGGCTTAGAGAAATCAAGATTATACATGGAAAAACTGGCTGAGCTTGCAAGGAAACACAATATAAAAATGACAATCGCTGTTTATCCATGGCCTGCCCAAATATTTCATAACGATTTTGACTCCAGGCAAGTTTTATTTTGGAAGAAATTCGCGGCAGAAGAGAATATCGGGTTTATAAATTATTTTCCTTGCTTTCTGAAGTTGAATAAAGATCGCCCATTGAAGACACTTGACGAATATTTTCTTGAAAGAGACATGCATTGGAATGAAAATGGTAACAGACTGATAGCCGAAACTTTCTTATCCTATTACAGTAATAAGACGAACGAGAGCTTCAATTATTGTCATCAGGGTTATTAATTTATTTTTGACATCAATATAAACGATGAATGAGGATCGTAGGCGACAAAAATGGGATTGAAAAATAATAAATGGATTTGGGATAACAAGCTTCCTCTTTTGTTTATTGCGGTGTTATTAGTAAGCATTCCTGTGACATTTGCAGTTTATAAGTTTTACGGCAGCCAGTTTATTAAGACGCTGTATGATCTTGGCATTTTCCAAACGATGGAAAACCAGGTAATAGATTATCACAAGGAGGCGCACTGGTTGCTTTATGGAGTGATAAAAAACCTGTTTGTTACCATGTTCTTTTTTATTTTTCTTCTTGTTTCCATTTCAAGATACAAAAAAGGAGAATATCTCAAAATTCACTCAATAGAGTGGTGTTGCCTGGTGGCGGGTTTATTTCTGATTCAATGGTATTTTTGGGTGATGGATGACGCCTATATTTTATTAAGATACATTGATAACATGTTATTTCTACGAAATGGTCTTGTCTACAATAAAGGCGAATATGTTGATGGGCTGAGCAGTCCATTTATGGTAATTCTTGCTTCTTTTTTAAGGACTACAGGCGCTAACTGGGCTAATATTTTCCGTTTAATAACTACACTGAGTTTTATTTTATTCTGGTTAATGCTGGTGAAACTTGACAGGAGGCTTTCTCCCCCTGTAATCGGCATCAATTTCCCCTTGGTGTATCTTACATTTAATTATGCTGTGCTTTGTCATTTTTCATCCTGGATGGAGACGTCGATCGTTCAGGTTCTTGCAGTTGCATATGCATTATACATACTCAACCCAGGATCAAGAACCCTGCAAGTCATGCTGGCTATGTCACCGTTAGTGAGGCATGAGCTGATCATCCCTTTTGTTTTTTGCTCTGTGTGGACCTGGCTGCATGACAAGAAATTTCCATTAAAGATGGTCTTGCTGATGATAACTTCTTTAGGTTCATGGGTTTTATTCAGAATTTATTATTATGCCGATATATTTCCTAACACGTTTTACTACAAAAATAAGATCAATATAAAGCAGGGGCTTATTTATGTTCATGACACATTCGGGACTTATCATTTTTATGAAGTAGCAGTTCTATTTTTATTTTTTATTTATTTTCTAAAAAAGAAAAGCATTGAATTGGAGCTTTCAAAGAGAGTGATGATGGTCATTACGGCGTTGCCTGTTTTGCTTTATGTAATTAAGATCGGCGGGGACTGGACCCATTACCGCTATCTTGCCTTTCCCTTTATCCTTATAACGTGTTCTTTCTCAGGCATTCTGGGCAACTTTATGCAGCAGTTTAATATATCGAAATACAGATCAGCAGTGCCTTCAATAACGATGGTCATTATACTTTTGTTTTTTTCATTTTACCCTGTCCAGCTAAAGAGACATCCGATTTTTCTCAGCTCAACTTATAATAACTCGATACCCGAGGAGAAAGTTAAAAGAGAACTGCTTTTTGATAAAGTCAAAATAACGGAAGCAGCATCTCTTATGCAGGCCGGGCAGCATATCCATTTGGGGTATATAACCGACATGAGAGACCAGATTAAAAAAGTTAATAAAAAGACGGAATTTAAATATGATGACATAGAAATTGGCATATGGTGTGAGACTGATTATGAACATTTTTCCAAGAGGATTATACATGGCTGGGGTTTAACAGATGCAGTTCTTGCTCGCTTGCTGATAAATAGCGAGACAATGTCAGGGCATAATCCCGTATATCCTTATGCAAAAGACATACTAAATCTATATAAATCGTCTGACCTTATCGGCAGAGGCATGTACAGAAAAGCTGTTGATGATGGCAGGGCCTCTGAGTGGATAGTAAGAAATATAAATACTATCGAGATCCTTGAACGCAAGATATTTAATAATCATGATTTATCAGAAAACTTAAAACTTGCCTTTACATTTCCACCACGGATTAAGCCTTGATGAAACAGACAGTTTTGAATCAAACTATTTTAAACTGGACAGCTAAGTTTGCAAAATACATATTAATATTAGTCGGCATCTTATATGTTGTAAAATATTTGTATATTGTTTTTTCCCGTATTAACTATCCATTTGAATTAGAGTGGATGGAGGGAGGGATACTAACTGAAATAACAAGGATAAGATCGGGACAGAAATTATATGTTAGTCCATCATTAGAATATGTTCCTTTGCTTTATGCACCTCTTTATTTCTATATTTCAGCCGCTGCCTCAACTATTATCGGTTTAACCTTCACAGCACAAAGACTTGTATCTTTTATTTCATCTCTTGGTTGTTTTTACGTTATATTCCTTATAGTCTATAAAGAAACAAGAAGTAAATATGCAGGGATTCTTGCCTCGTGTTTATTTGCTGCATCATACCCTCTGACAGGTGGTTGGTTTGACATGGGCAGGGTTGATGTACTTTTTTTGCTATTTTTGCTACTGGTTGTTTATCTGGTAAAATTTGCAAGTTCAAGCATAATGTATATTCTCGCCGGTATAGTGATGGTACTTGCTTTCCTGACTAAACAAAGTGCATTATTGGTTTCATTGCCTATAATGCTTTATTGTCTTCTGTGGGACTTACGACGGTCTATTTATTTTATTGGTACTACAATTATTGTCGGTGGCAGTGTACTATTTCTTTTAAATTATATTCACGACGGCTGGTATAATTATTTCTTTTTCTCAATGGCAAAGACGCCGTTAATGACCTCCTCTTTTTTTAAAGATCAAATGTTTGCTCATTTCTGGAAAAAAGACATATTGCCTACGATGCCCATTGCGTTGGCTTTGTCCATATTCTTCATACTTGCTCAATTCTTCAATGCAAACAAGAAGAATTTTCTTTTTTACTCCATTGTATTCATCGATATGGTAGGGATATCATGTTTATCCCGGGTTAATCCGGGAGGCGGGCAGAATTCTTTATTAATGGTTTTCGCTAGTATGGCTATCTTATTTGGTATGGCATTTAATATGATCTTAGAATCTATACATACTGTGTCTGAAAGAGGACAGTCTTTAATAAAAATTTTCTTGTGTCTTATTTGTGTTATGCAGTTTTGTCTTGAGCCTATTAGGTATAATACCGCTTTATACATTCCTAATCAAAGGGATTTGGAAGCCGGCAAAGAATTGGTTAGGAAAATAAAACAAATAGAAGGTGAGGTTTTTATTCCTGATTCAGGCTACCTGTCAATTATGGCTGGAAAAAAAAGTTATGCTCATGGAGCAGCAATTCGAGATATTTTAATGTGGGATGAAGGCAAACCCAAAGAGGGATTATTAAGTGAAATAGAAAATGCCTTACAGGAAAAAAGATTCAGTGCCATTGTTCTTTCTTCGAATAACGGCGCTGAGGATAGAGGGCCGGGTTTAAGATATATCAAGAAATATTATATAAAACAAGACACAGCTTTTGAAGATGAAAATGTATTTTGGCCGGTCTCAGGGCTTGCCATTAGACCAGAATTCATTTATGTCCCCCGGAAATAATAGTTTATCTGAACATCGTGATTTTAATAAACATTTTAATAAACAGTTCCTTGACAAAGTGGTCTCAATAAAATAATAATTAAAATAAATTTAACATCTTGCATATAAAATAATATGAACGTTAAAACACCGTCGATTGCTTTATCTGTTATTATCCCTGTTTATAATGCGGAAAAGACCATAGGTAAGCTGGTAGAAGTTCTGATCAATACCCTCAACCAACAGTATAAACTTGAAATAGTACTTATCAATGATAATTCAAAAGACCGCTCAGAAGAAGTTTGTGTATCACTGTTTGAGAGATATCGCAGTATTGTAAGGTTTTATTCTCTGTCAAAAAACTTTGGAGAGCATAGCGCGGTAATGGCAGGCTTAAACAAAGCAACAGGTGATTATGCGGTCATTATGGACGACGACTTTCAGAATCCGGTAGAAGAGGTCACTAAACTTGTTCACAAAGCACAGGAAAATGATTATGATGTTGTTTACTCATATTATGAAAAGAAGAAAGATTCTCTATTTAAAAATATCGGCAGCTGGTTTAATGATAAAGTCGCCAATGTTATGCTGAGAAAACCAAAGGATCTGTATCTTTCGAGTTTCAAGATTTTAAACAGATTTTTAATAAACGAAATCATTCAATATCAGGCCCCCTTTCCTTATATTGACGGATTAATATTGCAATTCACAGATAAAATCGGAAAGGTTAAAGTGGAACACCATGCGCGTCAGCACGGACGCTCAGGATATACTTTGAGAAAATTGATCTCATTATGGCTTAATATGTTTACCAACTTTTCTATATTACCGCTAAGAGGAGCGGTAATATTCGGATTTGTATTTGCGTTATTCGGGATGGCGCTTGGAGTTTATTATATAATAGAAAAAATACTGGACCCAACCCTGCCTGTTGGCTTTGCAACTCTATCCGTCTCAATCTCGATTTTTTCCGGTATACAATTGATAGCGCTCGGTATGCTTGGTGAATACATTGGAAGGATTTTCTTATCTCTTAATAAGAAGCCGCAATTTATCATAAAGAAATATTTTGAATGCCGGAATAAAAGCGATTTATAGCAAGAGCGTTTAATGTCACGATTAATATTATCCGGCTGATAACTGAGCTGCAGCACGAATCAAAACAGACATATAATAAACATGATGCAAGAAATACAATCGAATTTCAAATATATAAAATGGATTGATTTGCCTTCTATAAATGATTCCAGGGGCTTCCTGACGGCCATAGAGAGTGAGAGGGATATCCCCATTACCATAAAGAGGGTTTTCTACATGCACCATATCGTTTCGCCCAGAGGCGGCCATGCGCATACTGAAACTGACCAGGTCGTTATAGCTTCTTCCGGCTCGTTTAAAATGGAGCTCTGTGATGGAAGGGAGTCAAGGGTTTTTGAGATGAATGACGCTAAGCGGGGGCTATTTATTCCAAAGATGATTTTCATTAATATCTTTGATTTTTCCGCTGATGCTGTGTGTATGGTATTGGCTGACACTCATTACAATATTTCAAAATCCATCAGAAGCTGGGAAGAATACCTTAACGTCGTGAAGAAAAACTTGACGTAAAAGACAAAAACCGAGATGAAATATTTGTATAAAAATGCGTTTCGCTGAATCTAAAGAATCAAGTTTTTTGTTTTCAGCTCTCACGGAAGAAAACCGTTTCCGGAAGTCGGAAGCCTTTATCTCTTGGTTTCACTCCAGAGAAACGGCAAACCGCTTTTCAGTTGAACAGATTCCGTTTGATAAGCTTGACAAATGGCGCTTCGCGAAAGATTCGCAAAATCTTATTCATGATTCCGGGAAATTTTTCACGGTTGAAGGAATAAGGGTGCATACTAATTGCGGGTCCGTCAGGGAATGGGAACAACCCATTATCAGTCAACCGGAGATTGGAATTCTCGGGATAATAACGAAGAAATTCGACGGCTGCAGATATTTTCTCATGCAGGCCAAGATGGAGCCTGGCAATATAAATATCAATCAGTTATCGCCCACCGTTCAAGCCACCAAAAGCAATTACACCCAGGTGCATCAAGGCAAGCTGCCTGCTTATCTCGAGTATTTCTTGGACAGATCAAAATCAAAAATACTGATAGACCAACTGCAGTCAGAACAGGGTTCCAGATTTTTACGCAAAAGAAATCGGAACATGATCATAGAGGTAGACGATGATATTTATTTGCATGACGACTTCCAATGGCTGACACTGGGACAAATCAAGAAGCTTCTGGCCTCTGACAATTTCGTGAACATGGATGCCAGATCGGTAATATCAAGAATACCCTTTATCGATGATGAACTGAGGCAGGATCATGAATATCTGCTGTCAAACGAACCCGACGAGATAAAATTGTTTGACCACAGACTCAAAGGGTTTTGCAAAGATATATTTCTTTCAATGCTTGATAGAGGACACGCACTTCACAGCACGGATGAGATAATAAGCTGGTTTACGGAATTAAAAACGAGATATGAAATAAAGGTCGGGAGCATTCCTTTAAAAGCGGTATCAGGCTGGATACATACGGACAGAGAGATTTATCATGAGTCAGGACATTTCTTTTCCGTGATTGCGGTTTCGGTAATTGCAGGGAGCCGCGAGGTGTTAAGCTGGACCCAGCCTCTATTGAAGCATTATTCCTACGGTCTAATAGGGTTTCTAACTAAAAAAATAAACGGCGTGCTCCATTTTCTGGTTCAGGGAAAGCCGGAACCCGGTAATCTTGACGTTGTGGAAATGGCCCCTACGGTATCATGCGCCGATGCCGAATACAGAATGCAGCTCGCGATTAAACCGCTGTTTCTGGATCTTTTTATGAAAGCCGCCCCAAACAGGATAAGATACTCTTCTATTCAGTCCGAAGAAGGAGGGCGGTTTTATCATTGGCAAAACAAAAATATGATTGTCGAGCTTGGAGATGCCGAATCAATAGATATTCCGGAAAATTATAAATGGATGACTCTGGGTCAAATTATGGAGTTTACAAGATATAACAATTATTTCAATATCGAAGCACGAAACATACTTTCTTGTTTGAGTTTTATTTGAGATCTGTTTAAATGCAAATATTAATTATCGGATATTCAAGGATAGTGCAAAAGCGCGTCATTCCCGCCCTGTTAGAAATACCCTCCATTACCCGGATTGATATCGCGTCACAGTCATTTGCTTCAAAGATAGCATTACCCGACAAATTTCAGGGTGATATATACAACGACTATGATACTGCGCTTTCAAAAAGTAAGGCAGATCTGGTTTATATTTCAACCGTTAACAGCGATCACTCAAAATGGGCTGAAAAAGCGTTAGTAAGAGGTTTTCATGTAATTGTCGACAAGCCGGCATTTACTGGCTTTAATACTGCGGAACGTTTATCGGAATTGGCTCAAAAATCCGGCTTATGTTTGTCCGAGGCCACGGTCTATGCCTTTCATCCACAAATACAGGCTGCCGGGGATATCTTTTTAAAAGCAAGAAGCAGCCCGACAAGGTTGACGGTTATATTTTCTTTCCCCCCGTTATCCCCCGGAGATTTCAGATATAAAGTAAATCTCGGCGGGGGAGCGCTTTGGGACCTTGGCCCATATGCAGTGTCAGCCGGCAGATTGTTTTTCGGTGAAGAGCCTGAAGAAATTTTTTGCAGGATTTGCAGTTGGGGCGGAAGCGACAACATAGATACGTCTTTCAGCATGCTTGCATCATATCCAGGCGGAAGAGCGATGGTAGGACATTTCGGGTTTGATACGGGATATCAAAATTATCTCAGTTTATTAGGCCCTGATGTATCCGTTACCGTTGAACGAGTTTTCACAACCCCAGCAGATATGGAGAACGAGATACATTTTAAGCTGTGTAATACTCCCGGCGTTATAAAAGCTCCGAAGGCCGACAGTTTTTCAATTTATATTCAGCAAGTATTAGGAGCAGTGCAGGGGGGGAATTATAAATATCTCACTGAAAATCTGCTTTCAGATGCAGTCATTCTGCATAAACTGCGGTGCACCGCTTTAGGGAAGGAGTAAAATGACGATAAAAGTTTGGAATTACCTCAGCGAGTATGAGAATGAAAAAGACGAAATTCATGCTGCGATTGAAAAAGTATTAAAATCCGGAGTATTAATACTCGGTGAGAACGTAAAGAAATTTGAAGAGGAATTTGCAAAATACTGTGGCGTAAAATATGGAGTAGGAGTCAACAGCGGCACAGATGCCATTTTTCTCGGGCTTAAGGCATTAGATATAGGATCTGGAGATGAGGTGATCACCGTGTCTAATACCGCCGTGCCCACAGTATCAGCTATTGTTTCTACCGGAGGAGTTCCACGATTCGTTGACATAGATCCGGAAACCTATCTCATGGACACCTCTTTGCTGAAAAAAGCGATTACAAAAAAAACAAAATGTATTTTACCGGTTCACCTCTACGGCCAATGCGTCAATATGGATGATGTTAAACAGGCGGCTGACGCTTACGGATTAAAAGTCCTTGAAGACTGCGCCCAGAGTCACGGAGCCGCCTTTAACGGGAAAAAGGCTGGTTCAATGTCCGATATATCGTCTTTCTCGTTTTATCCGACCAAGATTCTCGGCGGCTATGGAGATGGCGGCATGGTATTGACAAATGATGAAGCGCTATACAAGAAACTGCTCCGTCTTCGTTTTTATGGCATGGAAAAAGCTTATTACTCGGTAGAACACGGATACAATTCAAGACTTGATGAGCTTCATGCCGCTATTCTTATGAGCAAGTTTAAGCATCTTGAAAAATACATAGAACGCAGAGATTTTCTTGCTCAACAATATGATCAGTTGTTGTCAGATACAAATCTCATCCTACCCAAAACATCGCCCGGAAACAGTCACGCTTATTATTTATATGTTTGCCGTCATTTAAAGAGAGATCAAATTATTGCAGAGCTGAAAAAAAGAGATATTCTTGTTAATATCAGTTACCCATGGCCGATCCATACAATGACCGGCTACGGGTTCATAGGCTATAAAACAGGCGACCTGCCGCATACAGAGAAGGCTGCAAACGAAATTTTTTCCTTGCCTATGTATCCTTCTTTAACGGAAAAGGAGCAAAAGACAGTGGCCGATTCATTACATGATATCTTGTCTCAGATAGATTAAAGGGTATATGGAAAAAGAAGAGTATAAAGTAATGTACCAAATTGAAGATAGTTACTGGTGGTACGTCGGCTTAAGAAAATTGGTGTTTTCCTCGATTGATAAGTTTGCATCAAAAGAAAGAAATTTAAAAATACTGGACGCCGGTTGCGGTACTGGAAAGACATTGGAAAGCTGCAAGGCATATGATGCAAGCGGACTGGATTTCTCAGAAGAGGCAATTCAATTTTGCCAAAAGAGAGGATTAAATAATATCGTACAAGGATCAATCTGCAATATCCCGTTCAGCGACAACTCCTTTGATGTAGTTATATCGCTGGATGTTTTGTATCATGCAAATGTCTATAGCGATTTGAAAGCATTACAGGAGTTTTACAGGGTTGTAAATAAGAACGGGATAGTTGTCTTGAATGTGCCGGCTTATAATTTTCTTAGAGGAAGGCATGATATAGCTGTTCATACCAGGCGGAGGTATACCTGCAAAGAACTGTTAGTAAAAATTGAAAAAGCCGGATTTAGCATTGAAAAATTGACCTACAGGAATACAGTTCTCTTTCCAGCAGCTTTTATTAAGAGAATTTTAGAGATGTTTTTTATGAGTGCAGAACATATAGAATCCGACCTGAAACCATTGCCGGGGGTGTTCAATAAAATACTTACGGGAGTGCTATCTATTGAGAACTTTTTAATAATGTCTGGAATAAGATTCCCTTTCGGATTGTCCGTATTTTGTATTGCAAGAAAATAAAATATGGTAAATGAGAGTCCTGACAAGTACATAGGGGATGAACTCACTATCTTTGATAAAGCGGTAAACTGGAAAAGATACTACGGCGGGTTTTTACGGGAATATTTAAAAGGAAGAATACTGGAAGTGGGCGCCGGCATCGGCGGCACCACATTGTCTTTATGCGACGGTTCACAGGATGAATGGGTATGTTTGGAACCTGACCCGAATCTGGCCCAAAATATAAATAAACAGATAGCTGAAAGCAATCTGCCCCCATGCTGCAGATGTAAGGTTGGCACACTGAAGGACATGCCGTTAGGGCAATTATTTGACGCTATAATTTATATCGATGTAATGGAACATATTGAAGATGATAAGGCAGAGCTTGGTTTAGCTGAGAAATACCTTGATGCAAACGGTGTGTTGATGATTGTTGTGCCTGCGCACCAGTTTCTTTATACTCCATTTGACAGGGCGATAGGACATCTCAGGCGTTATACAAGAAAACAACTCATGTCCATCGTACCACATGGTTTTAATATCATAAAGGCTATCTATTTAGATTCAGTAGGCCTGACAGCATCATTAGCCAATAAGTTGTTTTTGAGGCAGAGTTATCCGTCAATTAAACAGATCTTATTTTGGGACAGGGTAATAATCAGAATGTCAGAATTATTTGATCCTCTGCTATGTTACAGGGTAGGCAAATCGGTCCTGCTGATTGCCCGGAAATTATAGACAATTTCACTGAAATTGAAAAATAAATTTAGAAAATGAGACAATAACCTATGTCGAAACCTCTTATCAGTTTAGTCATACCTGTTTTTAATGAAGAAGATCTGATTAAAGAGATTTTTGAAAGAAGCATTAATGCTCTAAAAGAAATAACGGATTTGTTTGAAATTATTTGCGTTGATGACGGGAGTTCAGATAAGAGCTTAAGCAAATTAATTGAATGCCATAAGAAAGATAACCGCTTTAAAGTTCTAATGCTTGCCAGAAATTTTGGTCATCAGGCAGCTTATACCGCAGGCTTAGAATATGCCAAAGGCGAGTATATTGCAATGATGGATGGAGATATGCAGGACCCGCCTGAATTGATAAAGGAAATGTATGAAAAACTGATTAACGGGGACTACGATATTGTATACGGCAAAAGAACCGGGCGGCAGGAAAAGTTTCCAAAGAATCTGTTCATTAAAGTGTTCCATATTTTCTTTAAAAATATTATAAAAATAGATACAGATTCTGACGCCGGGAATTTTTCAATGCTTAACCGTAAAGCCTTAAACGCCCTTTTATCGTTTAAGGAAAGAAACAGATATCTGCCGGGTTTGAGGTCCTTTGTCGGGTTTAGACAGGGATATATAGAATATTTCAGGCCTGACAGAATGACCGGAGAAGCAAAAATGAATTTCGGTAAATTATTCAACCTTGGATTAGATGCATTTTTTTCGTTTTCCAACTTTCCAATTAAAATTTGTCTTTTTACCGGCCTGGCAGGAGTGATACTTTTCTTTCTGGCAACTGTCTATACCATTATAGGCAAATTCTCTGGAATAGCCCCATTTGGCTGGTCGTCAACTTTACTTAGTATATATCTGGTAGCTTCAATACAGTTGTTATTTCTCGGAATAATGGGTGAATATATTTTCAGGATATATAAAGAGATTCAGGGCAGGCCAATATTTATAGTAAAAGAGTTCTTAGAGTAGAGGCTCGGACAATTCCAAAGAGAACATATACATCTTTCACTGGTATTGCAGTCCTGTCAATTATCCTTATCGCTTTTTTGACTTACAGGGAAATACTTAACTATTTTTTCAGCAATATAGATACTACATACCTGATCTTTTATTGGCGCATTGGATCACTGCATGATATAGCGAAGATATTTATGGAGCCGTGGGCCACCGGATTTTACAGGCCCATAACTGCCTTGTCTGTCAGCATTGATTATATTATATGGGGGCTAAATCCTTTCGGCTATAATTTGACCAATCTTATTTATCATGTATTGGTTTCCGTGCTTTTCTTCTTGATCATGTTTTCTTTGACAAAAGGGAATTTATTTATAGCATGGCTCAGCGCTATTGTCTTTACTACTCACCCAATCCTTGCAAATGATGTACAGGTAATCCCATACAGACAGGACATTCTTCCAGCCTTCTTTATGCTTCTGTCATTCTTCTTGTTCTTGGTATATACCTCGGCAGGGCCTTTAAAAAAATGGTGTCTTATGCTCTCTCTTCTTTCTTTTGCCTCCGCGTTAGGCTCAAAGGAGACTGCGATCATAACGCCTCTTATAATCTTCACGTATGTGATAGTTTTTTCAAATGGGCAACCTTATAAAGAAAAGCTGTTCAAGGCAGTTAAAGTATGCCTGCCATTTCTATTAATAGCTGTTCTTTACGTTGCGTGGCGTACATACCTATTGCATGGAATTGCCGGATACGGCAAGAGCTTGCAGGTATCTGTATCTGAGAACATCAGAAATTATTTTGCTTACTTGCTTGATCCGGTTGAGAGATTACATATAAACATACGACACATTCTCTCGTTGTTAGTTTTAATTTCTTTGCTTTACTGGGGGGAGATAAAGCGTTCCTTTACAGATTCAATTTATGGAAGATTAATAACTTTATTGCTGATCTGGATGCTGGCGCCTCTTATGATTTTTCTATTCACACTTGGATTCATCGATAATCGTCAGGCGTATATCCCATCAATTCCTTTTAGCGGGATAATATCTGTTGTTTTTGTTAGAAACCTGCAATCCGCTATTAATAAAATACGGGTAACACCGTTATCTTCACTTAAAAATTTTACCGCGTCTGCCATAACACTTGGTCTTATAGCGTATCTTTTTATATATTCTCCATTGATAAAAAATTATAGAGAGGTGGAAAATTGCGGAAAGATATGCAAAACAGTTCTGAATAAGCTGATGGAAATAGTTCCGGCCTTGCCACCGGAGACTACTGTTCACATTTATAATCTGCCGGTCAATGTCTATCCGAAAGGAACCACTCCCATCACTGATGGCAGTTGTTTTGAAAACGGTAATTATAAAAAATTCCTGAATTATTATTATCCTGATAATCGCGTCAAACTTGTGCCGCACTACACAATATGGAATATTGATACGGACTATCCTCTAAATGTGAATTCGGACATAAAGTTTGAAATTAAAGATAAGAAAGATGAGGGGATAGTGGAATTAGTTATAAAGTTAATGAACGACAGAATTACAATCTCTCAATGATAGAGCTTTGCTACGGCAAAATTAGTAACTTTGAGCTTTCTTCAAATCCTTCAACCAGCCTTCCACCAGCTTTAACTCTTTCCTTTCAACAATTCTTTCCTTAGACAGGGACTCATAGGCTTGATACAGCCTGTTTCCCACAGAGCCTGAAAAGTGAACTGTATTCAGGATATCGATGATCAGTTGGTTTTTCAGGTATCCGGGGATTTCCTGATCGAAGTCCTTAAGCAGATTATGGATATTCCGCTCCTGATAAACAGTCGATGAATGGAAACTTAATAACCAGTCCATGGACCACATTACGGCTTGCGCAATAAAACTTCTCCAGATATCGGTCATGCGAAAAGAGACATATGAAGGCAGGTACAGGAGAGGGAAGGCCTCTTTGTAGGTTACGGTATTCTGGGAGTTGAAGGGGCACCATGTGCCTTTTCCCAATATGACAGGTTTGCGCTTCTTGAAAATTATGTCTTTGTAAGGTTTTGTTAACCGGTATACAGCGTCAACATCCGGATTTTTATCTGCCAAAAATTGCTGTATATGACAGTTCGTTATTCGATTGGCCTTACTGGTCCTTGCCTTCTGATTTATTTTCTCCAGCGGAAATCCCCGCGGCCAGATATATTCCGCTGTAAATTCGTTATAAACATTAAACCATCCTTTAGCCGCGATTAATTCCCCTTTAACTTCAAGATTAAGATTAGTCCCGAAATCCTGATACGGGATATTATCATCATCTGTTTCTAAAATCAGTTCAGCGCCATTTCGTATCGCAATAATATAGCCGATATTTTTTCTTCCGTAATGATTATATGGAAGAAGTTTTGCAAGCCTGGAACCGACATTGACTTGTTGTTCAACGCCGTAGAAGCTTACGTTCCTGGCTGAAAAATCCGGAGGTGATTTCTTGTCGCCCACGATTACAATATCAAATGTCTTGCCTAATTGCCTGCCGATTTTTAAAATAGCCTTTGTAGGCTTCTGAATTGTTGTTATTACAACAGCTTGTTTACCCATACTTAACACCCCTGACCCTTTCGAAGAAGCAGACTAACAGCCCGTAAAAAGCATTGCGTATATATTTTGAAGGAATTTTATTGACGGGATTGCTGTAATGGATCGGGACTTCGGCATAGTTGAAATCTTTGGCCCTGAACCGGATTTCCGTCTGGTAGAAATGCCCGATAGAGACAAGTTTTTTTGAGATGATAGCTTTTAGAATATCTTTTTTAAAAGCTTCAAAACCTGATGTTGCGTCCGACATCTTCATGCCAAGCAGAATTCTTGCAACAATAGTGCCCCCTCTGCTGAAAAAATGCCGCCTTAAACTTGCGTCCATTTCAGCGTCTTTTGTAAACCTGCTGCCGAAGACACAATCGTATCCCTCAAATAGTTTGTTAATGAAATGAGGTATCTCACCTGGTAAATGAGTGCCGCCTCCGTCCATTTCCAAAATATAGTCAGTGGTATCTTCAATGGCGGCTTTAAAACCGGCAAGGTATGCGTCCACTACACATCTGTTCTGTGGCGCCCACACAAGCTGAACCCGGCTGTCCTGTTTTTGAAGAGACTCCACGATCTTGCGGGTATTATCTTTGCTTGCGTTGTCTACAACAAAAAATATCTTAATCTGTATTCTGTCTTCAAACGGGGAGATATGTTTGATTATTTCCTTATAAAAGGACTCTAAGGTCTCTGATTCGTTTGCAAGCGGGGAGACTATGGATAGTTTCTTTTTTTCCTGGATCACAATTATTTTGTTAAGACAGGTAACTGCTTGTTGTTTACGCTAAAAAAACGTTGCATTAATATAACATAATTTATAAAATATGAAAACTTAGACTAATAAAACAAGACATTTCTGGAGGGATATTCTTGAAGAGGGGACACAAGGCCTGCACCAGCCAACAATTTTTTACAGTCTTTGCGCTTTTATCGATAAGCCTCATTGCCTTTTTTAGCTTTAAAGACATGCTTCAATATTTTTTTAGGGGTGATGATTTGCAATGTATTCATCAAGGCAGAGTTCATGACCTTGGAGATATTTCCCGTATTTTCACTGAAAGGTTTCTTGAGACAACAGGGATTTACCATCTTCTATATCGCCCAGTGATGATATTGTCTTTTTCAATAGATTACTCTATATGGAAACTAAATCCTTTTGGTTACCATCTGACAAATCTGCTCATCCATATTTTAGTTTCAATCTCCGTTTTCTTCTTAGCGAGGCTGCTTACAGGTGGTAAACAGTTCATAGCGTGGATCAGTGCAGTTATCTTTACAACTCACCCTGTTAATATGTATAGCGTTACTGCTGTTGGTATGAGAGCTGATCTTATGTCACCGTTATTTTCAATACTTTCTTTATTGTTATTTTTGAAGCATCTTTCTGTAGCATCTTATAGAAGATTTTTTTTACTTTCCTCCATATTTTTATATATCCTTGCATTTTGGTCAAAAGAGACCGCAATTATATTTCCTGTATTAGTTTTCGCATATCTAATAATATTTTCAGAGGAAGCATCTCCAAAGTTCAGGACAGTTCAGGCTATCAAAAAGGTTGCCCCATATTTTATTGTAACTTTCATATTGTTTATCTGGCGGTTATATATTCTAAAAAGCTTACTTGGTGGATATCACGAGCCATTAGTAAGAGGTTTCCGAAGTATTATTTTTGAATATTTCTATTACTTACTAACTCCCGGTAACCTAATAAATTTAAATACATCTACTTTAGGGCTTTTTGTAACGATTCTACCTCCACTCATTATTTCTTTAATGCTTTACAGTAAATTACATCAGGGGAAATTGAAATTAGTAGGGAAGCTGCTAATAATTGGGCTTATATTATCTACAATCAGCATTCCTGTTTATCTTATTGTAGAACAATTAATAGCGCGGCTAACAGAAAATAACTATTTGGGCATAGCTCATCAGCTTTTTGAAGGCAAAAATATTACATCGTGGATAAATTATTTAAATGATGAAAGGGGAAGTTTTTTAAATAGATTCTATTTTTTTCTATACTTTTTTTTCATTTGCTTAATATGTGTAGGTAGTTATGAACAAAAAAGGATATTTTTCCCGCTCTCATATAAGAACAAATTGATAGTTTTTCTTATTATCTGGTTGTCACTGCTTTTAAGTCTTTATTTATTAACGCTGTATTTAGCCAATTGGCACATGTATTTTTCTGTAATACCCTTCAGTATTCTTCTCTCGTTTATTCTTTTTGAAAGCTTTCAATCTATCAAAGAGGCTTGTTCTTCCCGTTTATTTTTATTCAAGCCTATAGCTATTCCATTAGTTATGGGTATTTTGATGTTACTTCTTTTTTTTAATTCTCCTTTTACAAAAATCAAAGGATGGCGACCAGAAACAAAATCCGAATTCATTTTTTTTAAAAAATTTTCTGAAATTGTTTATTCCTTACCCAATAACACTACTACGATATATGTAGATGTTCCCAATAAATTGTGTCTCTCTGAAGATATTATTAAGACATGGTTAGATTTAATTCATCCAGCTAATAAGGTGAAGGCAATATTTCTTAACACAGTCCCAGCAACAATAACTACCATGGACTATCTGGATTTTGAAATACAATTAATGGAAAATAATGAAGCAAAAATAAACGGTATTCGGTAGTTTAATGAATAGGGAGTGTTTAACAATCACGATTTCAATGAAAATTGAAAGCTGGCATTTTCTTTCCCATCAAAAATCAAGTCTTGATCTTTATTCAAAGTTAAATCTTTCCAAAAGACTATCAAAATATTTATACTAAAAGACAGTAACAATCTTATAATGTTAAAGACCAGGAAAGTAAACATTGACTTCATCCGGGATGCGTTTCCGGCAGTTTTATTATTTACCGCAATCTATTTATTCATCTTCTTCATTCAGGAACTCATTGGTTGCTACAATGTCTGATTCGAAGGTTGAAAATTGAAAGGTTTAAAATACAGGGAAGTATTTTATGCGTTAATGCTTGCGTTGTTTTCTTCGGTAAAGAGGGTTCATCAAGTTCGGAGGTTTTTTTTCAATAATCATAAAACAGTATGAAAAAATATCACAGGAAATTTCGAAAATAGTTTTTGCTTGGACAAACTCATAGGAAATTAACGGTCAAGATGATTTACTCCCTACATGTTTATCGGGCCTTCGCTGCTTTATTAATCGTATTTTTCCATGCAAATATGTACATGGATGACCATTTTTATACAAATAGGTTAACTTTGCTGTTTGAATTTGGAAATTTTGCTGTCCAATTTTTTTTCGTTCTAAGTGGTTTTATCGTTTATTATAATCACAAAAATGATATAGGAGTGTCAAAGAAAATTAGTATATTTATTAAAAAGAGATTTATGAGAATTTATCCAGTGTATTGGCTTGCAGTTCTTGTACATTCATTTAAGTTATTTATGTTCGACAATTACAATAGTCTCAAAATAGAATTTCTGCCATTAATATCTGGCCTGTTGTTGATCGGTGGAGAACCTCCTATAACTATAGCATGGACTCTTGTTCATGAAATCATTTTTTATTTGTTCTTTGGTTTGTTAATACTTTCGAAAAAGGTTGGGAGCATTGTATTTATTATTTGGCAAGTTATAATACTGACACTTAATATTCCTTCACAAGATATATATAATGAATTCGGCTTTCTTTTCTCATGCAATAATTTGCTTTTTGGCTTTGGAATGATTGCATGTTTTTTAGCTCTAAAATTCGAAGGATTAATTAAGAAAAGGGGGATATGGTTTTTTTTAACTGGTAACCTGATATTTTTGTCGGCATTATTGGGTTTCCTCAAAGAATTCCTGCCTTTTTTTCACTCAAGGGTTCTATTGGCAGGATTTGCTTCATTTCTAATTGTCTTAGGTTCCATGGATAACATGGTTGAATCACTATTTAAGAAAAATCAATTTATATTGTTTCTTGGGACTGCCTCATATTCTATTTATCTCATACATGGAGTTGGAATACCTTTCACAGGTGCTTTTATTGATTACCTGAAAATTATTAATTCGAATACATTAATATACTTTATTATGACGACGATGGCCGTGCTTGCCGGAGTTTTATTTTACTGCTTTATTGAAGCACCTGTATATTCTTGGCTTAAGAAAAAAACAATGTAAGGACATATGATTATGATAGGTTTGAAATACAAATTATGACTAATAATGCGATGATTAATTTTATTCGAAGGGCAAATGTCAAGAAATAAGAATAAAGTTGAAGTATTTTTCCGGGATGCGCTTCCGGCAGTTTTATTATTTACCGCAATCTATTTATTCATCTTCTTCATTCAGGGAACCCCTTTTGTTGACGATCCTTATATAGCCTACCGCTATGCCGAGAACTGGGCAGCCGGACATGGGCCGGTATTCAACATCGGTGAATATGTTGAAGGGTATTCGAGTTTTTTGTCGGTAGCTATTTATGCCGCCGCATCTTTTTTGTCTTTTAATCTTGTTACGTTTTCCCCTGTCTTGAATCTGTTCATTGGAATAGGGTGTATTTTGCTCATGAGCTATATTTGCACCCTTATCCGGTTCTCCCGCCCTCGTGTTATGACGATTGTCATTTTGATGTTATACACACTTTCTTACGGAGTTTATCATTACGGCGCCTCAGGATGGACGGACATGTTATTGTCTTCCTTGGCATTATTGTATTGCATAATCAGTCTCTATAAGAGCAGGGCATCGGGTAATTATTTGACTGTATTGCCTTCCCTGTTGCTCTTAAATATCGTGAGGGCTGAAGGACCGCTCTACGCGCTTTTTATGCTTTCCGTATTAACCTGGTTTGTGTTTCTGGAATATAAATACATTCCTAAAAAATTAATTATGACGATATCCGTATTCATTGCTTTGACCGTCATGATATTTCTGGCAAGGCACAGCTTTTATAAGGAATGGGTCCCGGCAACGGTCATGGCAAAGGGGTACGCATCCTATTCCCTTAAAAAAATTATTAATGGCGATCTTCAGGCGGTGAAGGGATTGATATGGATTATATCCGAAGGCATAAAATATGAAGCCCCTTTGCTTTATACAGGAGTGTTGATACCTTTCATATTGCTTTTCAGGAATAGAGACAAGAATGATTTCTTATTGTGGCTGATCGCATCGGGCATAGCCGTTAATGCATTTGTTCTATTATTGGGCGGAGGGGACTTCTTCCGGTTTCACAGGCAATTGATCCCTGTACTTCCACTAATGCTTATACTGGTTGGATGGGGCATTGATTCCTTTATTTACAGAGTTCGTGATAAAGAAGTAAAAGTCAAAGCGCTTGTATACACGGCAACGGTGTTGATATTGGTTTTATCAACAGGCTTTTTCTTGAAGCCTGTTGAAATATTAAAGAAGCGCGGGGTAAAACCTCTCTCTTTTCACACGCGGCAGATAGGGACTTTTTTAAATGAATTACATGTTCCGGCAGTTTTGCTTACTGATGTGGCCGGCATGTTGCCCTACTACGCAGGCCCGAGTGTCTATGTCAGAGACCTTTTTGGACTGACAGACATTCACAACGCAAAGTACGGAGAGGATTTTTGCGCTCCTTCAGAAGGCGGGGTATGCGGAAGAACGGATTACAAGTATTCTTTTTCTGCGCCTTTTGACGTTTTTGTGTTCAATGCCTGCAATATTAATGAAAAGTTTATTTCCTTTTGCAAGGAAAATCCTGCCATTTGCAATAAGTATCAATTTTTTATGAGAGAAGAATGGCACAGGGCAGGCATATTTATCGTTGCGGATAAAAATCACCCTGTTACAAAGGCCCTTGTGACTAAATATAATGCCAAACCGCTTCCTGTCAATGAGGACCTGTTAGTCATCACTGATAAGTATAAGTAGACAAATATATATGCGTTTTCTTAAAATTCTTCTCACATCCGCCGGCATCGCAGGCCTTCTGGGCGCAACAGTTCTTTCGCCTGATTTCGTTTTGAAACACCTGTCTTCCGACGGCATTGTTACGGCGGAAGGATATGAGGCCATTAAGCAGTTGCGTCTGTTCGCTTTTCTTCTCGGCAGCTTACTGACAGCGGCTGGATCTTTGTTTTTCATTTTTCCTGAACGTGCCAGGAATTTATTGAAGCGCCCTGCCGGCGCCGTGCTCATGCTGATCATCGGCTGGCTGGTAATGGCCTTTGTGAATTATCTGATGAAAAAAATGGGCATGAGTATCGGGACGCCTGATCTGTTCCCTTTTTCTGAACTTGACGGACCAAGGATCCATATCGCCGGATTGCCTTTTTCAGTTATGTTTCTCGCAGTCCTATTTCTGTCAATTAAATATAGCGGGGATTTTAATGTGTTCCAAATATGGATAATCGGGCTCAGTTTAATTTTGCTCGGAAACCTTGCGCAGGGCGGGGTGGAAGAAGCTTTTTACAAACCCATCAGCGCTCCGTTTTACTATTTAAACATGCCCCATTATCAGCAGTACTACCACGATGCGGTTAAAATCACAGATTGGCACGAATGGCTTCGCAGCTTCAATTTACAGCAGGCGCACCTGCTGTCGCACACGCGCACTCATCCCCCGTTTGCTGTTCTGCTTCACTATTTTTTTATCAGGCTGTTCCATGGTAATCTTATGTTTATTGCCGGCTCTTTTATCTTCCTGTCCAGTATTTCAATGATCCTGATCTATCAAATCATGAAAGGACTTGACTTGCCGAAGCAGCAATCCGCGCAGTTTGCTCTGCTTTTTTCCGTTGTTCCTGCTTATAACATCTACAGCGCTGTCAGCCTGGACGGAGTGGTCATAAGTTTTTGTACTTTATTTCTATCGGGAGTGATAATGATGGTCAAAAACAGAAGGGGCCTCTCTGGAGTATTGTTTTTTATAAGCGGACTGTTACTGATGAATATACTTACTTTCACGGGGTTTTTTATGGTTGCGGCTTCCGGGATCATTGCACTGAGGGAACTTTTTATCAATAGAAAGCTCAATGTATTGCTTGCACTGGCAATCCTTCTGCTTATCATGCTGATGACGCATGTTTGTATGAAAACTTATTTTGGTTATGACCACATACAGGCTTTTCTTACCGCTGTCCATCTTGAGCCTGAGAGTTTATTTAATCCCATTGCCTATATAATGACCCGTTTGGAGAATCTGACCATGCTTTTAATATTTCTGTCATTCGGCATTACTGCTGTGCTGCTGAGGCCGGAATATTTAGGGCTGCGTATATTTGACTTGCGTGATAACATTAACGCAATATTCGTGGCAGGGATACTGCCCCTGCTGCTGTTTTTACTGATCGGTGGATTGTATACTGGAGAGATAGCGAGGATCTTTTTATTCATTTATCCGTTCTTTTTATTGGTCCTGAGAAATGTCGGGGAAAGCACCCTCCGGTTTCTCCTTGTTGCTGCAGGAGTGCAGACTGTTATCATGCAAACGATAGGAGGATATTTCTGGTGATCCAGGCCCCTTATCAGAACCGCTTACGATCAGTGGACGTTTTTCGCGGCATTACTATTGCCGGGATGATCATTGTAAATAACCCGGGCAGCATGAATATTTATCCTTTCCTGACACACGGGAGATGGAACCAGTGGACGTTGACTGACCTTGTATTCCCTTTCTTTATCTTCATCGTGGGCGTGGTGATACCTTTTTCGGTCTCCAGCCGTTTGTCTCATAATGTTAAGATGAACAGCATGTACTTTCAAATAATTAAACGCACTTTAATTCTTTTCGGGCTCGGGCTCTTCATCACTAACTTCCCTTATATTTCGCTCTCCCGGATACCGGGCGTCCTGCAGCGCATAGCCTTATGCTATTTCTTTGCATCAATTATTGTTTTGAAAACATCTGTAAAAGGCCAGGCCGTCTCAGCAATAATCCTGCTCGCTTTCTACTGGATGCTAATGACGCTGGTACCGGTGCCGGGATACGGGGCAGGCGTCCTGACACGGCAGGGTAATTTAGCTTTTTATGTTGATGATCTGCTCATGCATGGACGTCTTTTAGAACCCGCCTGGGACCCTGAAGGACTGTTAAGCACAATACCTGCTGTTTCAACTGCTTTATTCGGGGTACTGACAGGTCAGCTTCTGCGTTCGCAAATAAATTATGCCCGGAAGGCGGCCTTACTTCTCGGCTGCGGCATCATAGGAATAGTGTCCGGATTAATCATGAACATCTGGTTCCCTATTAATAAAAACCTGTGGAGCCCTTCTTATGCGGTATTTACAGCGGGCATTGCTTTATGCTGCCTTTATGTATGCTACTGGTTTATTGATGTTAAAGGATGCAAACGGTGGAGCGTCCCATTTGGGATTTTCGGGACAAACGCTCTTGCGGTATACGTGCTTTCAAGTGCTTTTGCGCGTCTTATATATTTGTGGACGCCTTACGGATCTGAAATAAGTTTGAAGACCCACATATTTGAAAAACTGTTTGCATCCTGGGCAAGCCCTCTCAATGCCTCGCTTTTTTATGCGCTGGCCTATGCCCTTATCTGGCTGGGCGTTGCCGCGGTCCTGTATAGAAAAAAAATTATTATTAAAATATGAAACCTGCTATTATTGTTGGCCTCACCCCGGGTGAAAAACCCATAAAGACGAGCAGGTTTGATGAACAGGAAATACAATGAGATATTATCTGAAGGTTGTTAGTCTTGTTTTTGTGATATTTTTTCTCTACCTTCTTGGAGATGCATTTTACCGCTGGGATGCATTCAAACATTATGGGTCATTCTCTGAATTTCTGGCAAGTTTTTCTCTGATAACCATACTCTGGTGTGCGTTGTCATTGGTTGCAGCAACTTGTATATGGCTGACGTGGAGAATGATTGCGTGGTTATCAATGCGGATAGGGTTAAAGATTCAATTAGAACATGTTATAGCATTTATTGGCATTTTTATCACTATGGTGATCATGGCATGGCTTGTTAAAAAGCTCACAGCGGACTTTGTGCCAATAGGACTTTCCGCCAAATTAACAGTTCTTTTATCGGCATTCCTTATTGCCATATTTTTTTCATGGCTGCTGCGTAATAAAACCGAACTGCTTGTTAATGCAATCACAGAAAGAATTGTCCCCCTCGTATGGATATTTAGTATCATTTTCGTTTTATCTGTTCCCTTGGTGCTTTTTCATACGTTCAAAAACAGGGGCGAGGATGCGCCGTTGCAAAAGGGAAGAGTAACTTCTGCAGCAAAAGAGGGTTCGCCAAATATCATTCTTATTACTTTTGACGCCATGACAGCGAGACATATGTCTGTGTATGGTTATAACAGGGAGACAACGCCATTTATAACTGAGTGGTCTTCGAGTGCTTCTTTGTTTACAAAAGCCAGGTCTGACGGAGCATACACTACCTCAAGCACGGCCAGTCTGATGACCGGTAAAAGGGTATGGAACCACCGCGCGTTTTTTCTTGATGTAAATTCCGGTCCCCTTAAAACCGATGTTGAAAGCTTGCCTTTGTTACTGAGAAAAAATGGATATTCTACTATGGCATTTATCCCTAATCCTTACGCTTCCGTAAACGCTTTGGGAATTACCAATGGTTTTGAAATTGCGCCGCCTGTATCCGATTTTAAAGTGCCCCGCAACCTGTCGCAGCTTGTATATGAAAATATCCTTAGAAATCTTGCCAAGTTATATGAAGGTAAAATAAAATATTACGACTGGATTACAAGGGAAGATTTTATTTTCATCAAGCTATTGAAGAAGATGTCTAAAGATGTTTTTGTAACGGAAGTGCCGCCGGAAATGGTTTTTAGCGCTTTTTTGACTACCTTAGACAAAAGCATGCACAAACCATTCTTTGCATGGCTGCATATTTATCCGCCACATGACCCGTATTTGCCACCTGAGCCGTACATGGGGATGTTTGATCCCTCATCAGATCTTCGTACTTTAAGCAGCCAGTGGTATGCCGCTGAATTTATCGATGACCCGGGTTTTGAAAACAGAAAATCTGCCGCAGATACTCTCAGAAACCGGTATGATGAGTTTATAAGGTATTGCGACGCACAATTTAAAGATTTCATCAGCCAATTAAAATTGAGAAACAACTTTAAGAATACAGTAATTATTTTGTCTGCCGATCATGGAGAAGGCTTTTTAGAGCATAATTATTTTGGGCACGGCGGAGCACTATGGGAGGAGGTGACCCATATTCCGCTTATTATTAAGGAACCTGATCGGACCGGAGGAATGGTGATCGACAATTTAGTCGGGCAAATAGATATTAGCGCTACCATACTGGACTTTGCCGGTATTTATACTCCGGCTTGGATGGAGGGACTGTCACTTGTACCGCTTATGCGTGGAGAAAAGTTGACTGTGAGGCCTGTGTTTTCTATGGTGATGCAGTCAAACCCAACCCAAAGGGGCCAAATTACAAAGGGAATGGTTGCCGTCTGGGAGGGGGACTACAAACTGATCCATAATTTACAGGAAAACAGGTCACTGCTTTTTGATCTAAGGAGAGACCCGGATGAGAGAAAAAATCTTTTTGACAAAGAGCCGGAAGAAGGTCAGCATCTTTTAAAAATACTGAAAGAAAATCTACAGGATGTTAATAATAAAAGTTTTAAATGAAATGACTTGAAAATACAGTCATAGATACTCAGGCCAGTCCGCACCTGTCATTGCCCTTGTTTTTCTTTCAAGGATCATCAATCTCTTTTTTTACAAACGGCATCCAAAGCAAATAAAAGCAAAAGGACAAAACCGAGGCGCGCCTGCACGACAACAGGAAGTATATGGCGGTCTATTTCATGAGAGTCGCCATGCCAAACCAGAACTGCCATGGGATAAACAAGTAAAATCATTATTAGAGGCACCCAGGAGACCGGCGACTTTTTAGAACAAGCCCATAAGAGGTTCAGGCCGACGAGGATGCCTGTTAAGAAAATATATACAGGATATAGTCCCCATGCCGAGGCATAGTCGAACAGTTTTCCTAATTTGGTCTGGACATATCCTTTAGGGGCGTAATATATCAGGCGGCTGCTGAAAAACATATCGTGCAAATCATGGAGAGGCCTTACAAAAAGGTAGACAGGATGCGTTATGAGAAAACGGACATAAGTGGATTTGCCGTGGGCGTAGAGCCATTCCCTGAACTGTCCAAGTTCAGGGTCATTATAATAGGCGAAGTTGTCTTCATGAGACCATTTACCGGAACGTGACATGAGTGTTTCTGTAAGCGGCATTCCATGATTCTTAAAGTATGTCCTTAAAGTTTCATCAGGCAATATCCTCGTAGATAATACATTCAGAAAATACCCGGTCCATTGATTTTTTGTATCTGAGACGGCATTTGATATCGGGAGCAGGATAAAACACATTGCCGCTATTGCAAGATAGTAGCGCCGATGAGCCGATAGACGGCTTACAGTGCTCGATATCAGTAGAACACCGCACAGCATGAGCAGTACATAAGCGTTTGCGTTACGTACAAGAACAAACATTATCGAAATGATCATAATTGCTACAGCTTTTTTATATGAATGATTCTGAACAAACAAAAACCAGACGCCGGTTAAACATACAAAAATGGATAGAGTGAAAGATTCGCTAAGGATCGTTTTATTCCAGATTGAAATTATATGGCTCAGACTCAGACCTAAAATCAAAAAATACACAAGTGGTTTCAGATAAAAATTCCTGAGCGAACGGGCTACAGTATAAGCCAGAAACATCCATGAACATATTGAAAGAAGCAATTGGACATTGGCTAATGCTTCAACGTTTTCCCCGAGCAGTTGGTAAACAAGCGGAATAAGCGGAGGTGAAAAACCGAACTCGCCTTTTAGTTTCATGTATCTGATCGAATCCGGAAAAATCTGAGGTCTGGGGATTACGAAGAAGCCCGATATCTGAAGATACACATATATTAAGACAAGCGATAATGAGAGAAGAAAAAATAATTTTTGCTGTTTTGAAAACGCGTTCATTCGGCCCGATAGCTATATATAACCGTTATCAGTTCTTTGTTTTCAACTCGTTACGCAAGCGTAAAATACCTATGAATTGATGTAGGCAAATCATGAAAAGTTTTGAAATATAAAAAATTGTTGTGCTGCCGATTTTTCGCGCATAATGCGGCACCGGCACCTCAATTATTTTATATCCTTTATAATGGGCGCGAATTACGAATTCCGCAGTAAAAAATGACATATGCTTTACAATCGGCGCAATGTCATTGGCGATCTCCCGCTTTATGAGACGAAAGCCCGTATCAATGTCCTTGTAAGGCACTCTCAGAAATAAGCGGAGAAGAAAGTTGTATCCCTTTGATAATATGATCCGGTATAGCGGATCTTTACGGTTTAGTTTCATTCCCAGGATTATGTCATACTCCCGTCTTAAGGGCTCCAGCCTCCAGAAATCAATTGCGGCAAATTGATAGTCTGAGTCAACAATGAACAGCCATGGTTTGGTTGCATGCGAAATCGCATCAATTACTGCCTGCTGATAACCCTTACGCTCATCACTCATGTAGAGTTTTATGGGGAGTTCCCTGGAGAGGCGTTCCAGAACGCTTTTTGTATCATCTGTGCTTCCGTCTTCAGACACGATAACTTCAAAATCCGGTATGCGATTTTCAAGTTCAGCAATATAGTTCCTGAGCGTTTGCTCAATGATAAAAGATTCATTATGAACAGGAAAGACCAACGAAATGCCTCCAAGAGAAGGATCGGATGGACCTCTACTGGACAGTTCATACGGTACATTTTTTGCTCTAATCATATTATTGAAATGTTGAAATAAAAATTCGAAAAATTGAATTAATCATAGATTTTACTTATAATATAATAATTAGTATGACACGGAATAATCAAGGAATCCCACTTTTTAATTTTACATCTTATTGCATCAACCATCACTATTCTTTAATAAAATCAAGAGGAGTGTAAAAAAATGCCAGACAGCTTAGAACATCATCATAGAACAACAAAAAAGATTGCACTCATTACGGGACTTACCGGACAGGATGGATCATACCTGAGCGAGTTTCTCTTGTCAAAGGGGTATGAAGTGCATGGTATTATACGCCGGGCCAGCACTTTTAATACAGGCAGGATAGACCACATTTATACAGACCCTCATATCCCGGGGACAAAACTATTTCTACACTATGGGGATTTGTCTGATTCAGGACAGTTGATCAATATTGTTTATAACATAAGACCTGATGAGATATACCATCTTGGCGCTCAAAGTCATGTGCGTGTGAGCTTCGACATACCTGAATATACGGGAGAGATCACCGGGATGGGGACTGTAAGAATTTTGGAAGCAGTGAGAAGGAGCGGGGTCAAAACAAAATTTTATCAGGCATCCTCTTCCGAGATGTTTGGAGCCACACACCCACCACAGAATGAGAAGGCGACGTTCTATCCAAGAAGCCCCTATGCAGCAGCGAAGGTTTACTCCTACTGGATAACAGTTAATTATCGTGAAGGCTACAACATGTTTGCATGTAACGGCATACTTTTCAATCATGAATCGCCAAGAAGAGGGGAGACATTTGTAACCAGAAAAGTAACAAGGGCTATCTCAAACATACTTTTGGGAAGACAGAAAAAACTTTATCTCGGGAATTTGTATGCCAAGAGAGACTGGGGGTTTGCTCCTGAGTACGTCGAGATGATGTGGTTAATGCTTCAGCAGGACAGCCCAGATGACTATGTAGTAGGAACCGGAGCAAGTTATACAATTAAATATTTTGTAGAAAAAGCTTTCGAATATGTTGGACTGGAAATAGAATGGTATGGCGCCGGCAAAGAAGAAAAAGGCAGAGTCATATCCCTGGATAATAAATGGGCAGGAATCCTCAAACCTGGTGACATCATCATAGAGATTGATCCGAGATATTTCAGGCCAACTGAGGTCGAGCACCTTCAGGCTGATATTACAAAGGCGAGGAAAATACTCAACTGGGAGCCAAGGACTACCTTTGATGAGCTTGTAAAAATAATGGTCGATTACGATATGAAACTGTCAGGACTCGAACCGATCGGTGAAGGTATTCAAGTATGTCGTGACAAAGACTTCAGTTACACGAACCATGAATATTCTTTTTATGAAAGAATCAGGGAAGTAAGTTAATGAAAAAGAGTTCAAAGGTTTATGTTGCGGGTCACCGCGGGCTTGTGGGCTCTGCAATTATGAGGGGACTGCGTGAGAGAGGATTTGAGAATTTAGTAGCCAGGACAAGTCAGCAACTCGATCTGAGAAGACAGGCAGATGTGGAGGCTTTTTTTGAAGCAGAGAAGCCGGAATATGTTTTTATGTCTGCCGCAAAGGTTGGTGGCATTCTTGCAAATAACACTTACAAGGCGGAATTCATATACGACAATATAATAATTGCAGCGAATGTGATACATGCCGCATATAAACATGGTGTCAAAAAACTGCTGAATCTCGGCTCTTCCTGCATTTATCCCAAATTTGCGCACCAGCCTATGAAAGAGGAAGATTTGCTGACCGGTAAACTGGAGCCGACTAATGAACCTTATGCTATAGCCAAAATAGCAGCTATAAAGCTTTGCAGATACTATAATGAGCAATATGGAACGCATTTTATGTCCGTCATGCCGACTAACCTGTATGGTCCTCACGACAACTTTAACCTGGAAACAGCCCATGTTCTGCCCGCTCTCATGAGAAGGATTCACCTTGCCAGTCTTCTCAGGACCGGGAATCATTCCGGAATTGAAAGAGATTTCAAGAACTTTAAAGCTGGTTTTGCTCTTAACGGGCCCAATATTAATCTTGTAACGCTTGGCATAACTCATGAATATGTTGAAATATGGGGCAGTGGATCACCATACAGAGAGTTCCTGTATGTAGATGATCTTGCTGATGCCTGTATCTTTCTTATGGAGAACTATGACCAGAAAGATTTAGGAGAGTTTGTTAACATTGGTACTGGGGAAGATATAAAAATAATGGACCTTGCAAAACTCATTAAAGAGATAATAGGCTTTGAAGGTCATATAAAGAATGATCCTTCAAAACCAGATGGAACGCCTAAAAAACTTCTTGATATTTCAAGAATAAAAGCCCTTGGGTGGGAACCCAAGACATCACTCTCAAAGGGTATCAAGAAAACATATGATTGGTATGTCGAGGCAACATCATGAAGATTGTCAGACATAAAATTTGACCTTCCGGAAGAGTATTGAAGTTTTTATTAGCAGCTTCTTGTAATTGTTAATCTCTCTTAGGGTCTAATTCCCCGCCGCTTGCGGCGAGTATAATAGATGACGTGAGCATCTATATACATAAGAGCCATAATGTCAGTGTATTGCTGT
>JACQXK010000065.1 GCA_016208765.1 Candidatus Omnitrophota bacterium | reverse complement strand
TAACAGATTGTTGTGTTTTTTTAAACCGTGAGGGATTTTTAAAATATTCCTTGGCATTTTCTACCACCCGTTTTAAAAGAACCAGATCGTCAGGCTCTATATTTTCAACCGAAAGATTTTTTTTAATTATATCTTCAGAAATTAAATTAACCCTTGTCTGGCAACCAAAAACTATTTTCAATCCTCTTCTTTTAATTTCTTCGCAAATCTCAATAACACGTTTTTTGTTTACCGTAAAAGACTCGTCATAAAAATAAACCGCATCAATATTAAAATTCTTAACCAGAAATTCAATCTCATCAACAACATTCTTTATGCTCCTGTGCCGGACATTCTTACCGAAAATCTCATGGGCCACGCAATATTTACAGCGATAAGGGCATCCCCTGGATGAAAATATCCAAAATAAAGAAAGCAATATTGGCCTTGCCCCCCATGAAGTAGGACGGGTATAATAAGACATATCAACCTTATCATAGGCAGGAAAAGGCAAAGAATTAAGGTCCTGCACAAGTTCCCGAGGGTGGCTTCTTTTGACCTGATCAGAATCAAACCAAGCGAGGCCATTTATCTTTTGTATATCTTCCGGCCTACGTTTTTCTCTTATCGCATTAACCAACTCTGTAAAAGTAGCCTCCCCTTCCCCAATAACAAAATAATCAATAACATCCTTTGCGCGAATAAAATGTTCCGGATGGGTAGTAGGCTGAGCACCCCCCAACACAATAAAAGAATCCGGTTTAATTTCTTTTATTTTCCTGCACATCTCCTCAACTACTTCAATCTCTGTTACGAGGCAAGTAATTCCGATAATATCAGAACTGATAGACTTAATTTTATTTAAGATTCTCTCTTGAATAACAGAAATATCCTCTTTTCCTTTAATATCAATAATTTCATTGTCTATCTCGTTTTTTGTCAGAAAAGAAGATAAATACATTAAGCCTAACGGAGGCCGAGGAGTCTTTGACCGAGATGATGGTTGTACCAACAATACCTTAGGGATATTCTTCATTTAATTAACCGCCTTAATCTTTCTTGAATTATTTTTGTATTTTCTTCAATAGCGTTTTCACTAATTTCAGTTACATTTGGAAGACGCTTGGCCCAATCATCATAAATTTTGCATTTTTCTAAATAATAACCTATTTCGTATTCCATCTTTCTTTTGAAAGCGACTGTTGGGTCTATTTTAAAATAAAAAATTATATCTGGCTCAATAATCAAGTTTTTGTAAAAAGAAATGAAGCTTCTTGATGCCAGATTTAAATATTCAAGCTGTACGATATCGTCAAAAAAATAACGGTCACAGATTATATTTCTTTTTATTGAACTACGGCACCTCCAAAACATTATATTAAAACACAAAAGGTTAGTTAATAATAATATTTTCTTTATACTTCTTAAAATAAGATGCTTTAGTTTTTTTTCAGGTTTTCTTAAACCCTGTTCAATAGAACGTTGGCTAGAACTTGATATTCTTCCTATTACATTATGTAGAATAAAATTATAAAACGAGTCCTTTACAATATGGTGATATTTAAAATTTATTTTTTGGCTTTTCAGATAGCTTAATACCCTGTCAGCGTAAGTTGTTTTTCCCGAGCCGTCAATACCAGAAAAAACAATAATCATATCCACCCTTTCAAAACCGCTACGGGCTTTAACTTTACAACGCTGGCTGCAATATTGTTTTCCTCTATCGCCTCAAGAACATCATTAACATTCTTGAATGCCCGCGGCGATTCCTCAGAAACACAGCCTTTGCCATAATCGTAAACTTTCATGCCACTGGAAGCAACTTCCCTTAACACGTCTTCATCTTTAAATGTATAACGCGCTTCTCCCCTGTCAACCAACCTGCCTGTGCCATGACTTGAAGAATAATAAGTTTGCGCACAACCGATATTCGCTGCACATAAAAATGAAAAATTACCTAAGCAACTGGGGAGCAAAACTGGCTGACCGGTTTTGCTAAAAATACCATGATCCGGATAAGATTTAGGCGGGTAAGCACGGCTGGCCCCATTCCTATGCACCCAATATTTAACCCCATCAACCAATTCCTGCTGCAGGCTATCGTGGCTTCCGTCAAACAATATTTTAATTTGGGCATCACTTCTATCAAAAGCATTTCTTAAAGCGTCTCTGATTATGCCTGCCATATATGTCCGGTTTGCATAGGCATAATTCAATGCTGCATAAGTGCTTATTCTATAGGCCCGGCCTTCCAAAGAATCAGCTAGGATAAAAGAAAACTCTGCAGCTTCAATTTTGTTTAAAAACGGAAATTTCCAGTATAGCAAAGATTTCAAACGATTGCCGTGATAATTAATACCACGCAAAGCCTTCTTTGACCAAACAGGGATATATTTAGAAGCAAGAAGTGAAAAATGAATTTTCTTATAAACCTGCTGCAAACCAAAAAACTTTTTAGCTTTTTTTGAATAAAAATCAAAGATTGAACGGCCAAATTCCCTGGAATCACCGTGCATCATAAAACAAATCTGCCCTTTTTTGATTCCAAACTTCTCTGCGATATCATTATGAAGAATTTCTTCTGCTTTCTGCATCTCTATAAAATGGTTCCCAAACCCCAGAACCCCCATGGAACGAAGACCGGCTTTTTGACAAGGATCAGGAATAAAAGATAATATCTCTTCTGAGGAAATTTCTTCATCTAAAAATAACGATCCTTTATTTTCAAAATTATTAAGATCATTTTTATCAAGGCCCTGCCGCGAGATAGCCCAGGAAGCACCGTTTTTAACAATATCTTTTAAATCTTCAACACAGATTACAGGATCACTCCAGGCGGAAACAGAAATATGTTTTCTTAAATAAGAAAAAATTAAATCTATTTTTTCATTATTGAAGTCTTTTTCAAAAAATGGGGTTACAATAAAAGTCATTCCACAGTTTGGATTAACAAACTTCGGCACAATTGTATTCTTTGTCAAAACCACTACTCCAGTGGGAGTATGATATGAGCCCTTAAAATGAAGGTCAGGAAGTGCGACTATAGGATTTTTTACGCCAGAAACCTGTGCCATCCGGCTTAAGGCAGACATTATGCCTTCGGGTATTTTATTGTTTTTATGAACCACAGTTCTAACTAAATTATTCATTTATCGCAAAGAATTATAAACAGCATCAAATTCTGCTGACATTTTTTCAAGGTTAAAATTCTTAATTATCGCAGATTTTGAAGTAAATCCAATGTTATCACTTTTGTTTTTATCTTTTAATAAATCAATTATAGTATTTGCGTATGACTGGCAGGAGCTGTCTTTAAGCCCAACACCGATCCCTGCATCCCTCAGCTCATCTAAAGGAGAAGCTGCTGTATAAATAACAGGCTTTTCAAGTGCCGAAGCCTCTAATAAAACCAAAGGGAGCTCCAATATCCCAAACAAATGCTTGTAAGAAGGCAAAATTACCATATCACAACTATTTAATAAAGCCGGCATATCATCAACAATGTTTAAATAATGAATTTCCTTATCTACCCCAAACTGCCTTGCGGTCTCTTTAAACTCTTTTTCAAGGAAAGAATCTTTCTTTTCCCTGACCTTACAGGCAAGCACAAACTTTACATTTCCGAAAACCTTCTTAACTTCAAGAATAATACTAACCAAATCCTTAAAAGAATACGATAAATTTAAAACCCTATAAGCACCAGGGTAAATTATGTATTTTACACCAGGAATCCTATCTTTCACAAAAAAATCATTCTTTATTCTTCTTTTATCAAATCTATCCAAATCTACCCCTGGATAAATCCTAACGACATTGCCAACTCCATCGCTCTCTAACCTTTGTTTTGAGAAATCTGAAAGCGCAATTACAGAATCAGAGAAAAACAAATCTTTAATATTTGTTTTATTCGTTCCTGCGTAAAGAGAATGTGTTGAAGAAATTACCTGAACAGAACGTTTATTTGCTTTTTCAAGCATAATTTTAAAGAAACGCGCAAAATACTCTTTAGGAGTAAAGAAAAATTGAAAAACTTCAATTCTTCTCAGGTTTAAGAGGATAACAAAAAATATGTAAACCTGCTGCATAACAGACATTCTCAGGCTAGGGCTATTTTGAAAAGGGCTACCTATAAACTTAATGTTATCTTCAACTTTAAACTTTTTAAACAAAAAGGAAACAAAGAAAAAATTATGCTTCTTTAATCTTTTAGCAATCCCAAAAACCAAATTCTTTGGCCCATCATCATAAGGAGGGCTTACTAAAGTCATGGTTATTGAAAAAATATTCATCTTTTCACAACTACAGCCCTAAGATACTGAGATCTTATACTGCTCCATATAACGCTTAACAATGCTATTCCAGTTAAAATGTTCTTCTGTGTATTTTCTTGCCATCTGCCCGAAATCCCTATTCTTCTTTTCATCCGATAAAAATAAAAAAACGCTCTCTGCAAAAGAGCTATTGTCATTAGCCTTTATCAAAATACCGTTTTTGCCATCAATCACTGCCTCAGAGATCCCATCCACATCAAAAGCTACCACCGGCCTACCATGCATAGAAGCTTCCAGGATAGCAATACCAAATCCTTCTGCATCACCGCTAACTTGCCTATTAGGCATAACAAAGACATCTCCGGCCATAAATAAAGCATGGAATGCCAAAGAGTTGTATGCAATCTGTCCTAATAAGAATATTTTGTTCTCCCAATGATTTTTCTTAATGGATTCAGCAATCAAAGGCATTTCCGGGCCGCAACCGGCAATAAGAAAAACAGAATTCTGGCACTTGGTGATTATTTCAACAAAAACCTTATCAATAAATTCTTTAATTCCCTTTTTAGGAACCAGACGGCAGATTGAAAATATTATTTTCTTACCTTCTAGTTGCAGAGCAAATTCATTTTGCAGGATATTCAGTGCTTCCTGCCTATCAACAATTTTATCCTTAAAGCTATCAGCGTTAATCCCATTAGGAATAACTGTTAATTTCTCTTCATTTATTCCCCTTGCTTTTAGCCTTGTTTTCATGTTAGAACTAACGCAAATAATCCTATCCAGTTTCTTAGCCGAACTAAGCACGAATTTATCATATAGCTTATTTCCAAAGGCAGAATCCCTGCCATGTGAAATACTTAAAACAGGAATATGAAATATCCTATTCAACAATACCCCTACGGGAGAAAGCACCAAATCGCCCAATTGTATCACGTCAGCCTTTTTCTGAATTAATAAAAAGCAGGCCTTTAAAAAAGCAAAAACAATAAAAAAAGGCAGAAAAACCTGAGAATGGCCCCAAGCAATAAGCATTACTTGATTTTGAGATTTAATACATCGATAAAATTCTACGCTTTGAGTTTGCATTCCCCCTGTTGAGGGAAAAAATTTCCTTGTTATATAGAGTATTTTCATAAGAATAATATAAAACAAAATCTGCTATTTTACAGGTTTTAGGTGCTCTTTTCTCTGCCTATATAAGATTTCTTCTGAAAGTTTTCTGTTTGCAGCAATTATATCTGCTAAAAAACCGATAAAAATAAGCTGTATCCCTAAAACAGAAAAAATTATAGCTAAAATGAGAGACTGGATATGTCCGCCGTGTTTTGACCCAAAAGCAAAGAAATATAAATAACGTACTCCCAGCATAGAAGCTCCGAGTAAAAACAAAGACCCGAGACGGACGAAAAAACTCATCGGCTCATACATAAGATAAATCCTTAAAATTGTTGCTATTGATCTTTTGATATATGAGGGAATGCTTTTAATCAGCCTTGATTCGCGTATTTTTTCATTTGTCCTGACACTAACGCACGCAATAGGAATTTCTTTCCTGCCTGCCTGAATGATCGTTTCAAGCGTGTAAGTATAACGAGAAAACACATTCATCCTTAAAGCAGCATCCCTTGAATAAGCGCGAAAGCCAGATGTCGTATCCGGAATGCTTGTATTTGAGAATTTTCTAACAATATAACTTCCGAAATTCTGAAGGATTTTCTTTGTAATCGAAAAATGTTTAATTGTAAATATATCCCTGCACCCAATCACAATTTCCGCCCTTTTCTTTAAAATCGGCTCAACCAATTTAGAGATATCTTCTGCCTGATACTGATTATCTCCGTCTGTATTTACAATAATATCAGCCCCTAACCGCAAAGACTCTTCAAGGCCTGCGCGAAAAGTTTCAGCTAAACCGCGATGATAAGGAAGCTCCAAGATATGTTCAACGCCAAGGCCTTTGGCCACATTAGAAGTATTATCGGCACTGCCATCATTTATTACTAAAATCTCAATCTTGTCAACACCTTCTATCTTCCGGGGCAAAGCCCTAATTACCACCGGCAACGAGCCTTCTTCATTGTAACAAGGAATTTGTATAATTAATTTCATGAACCCTCCTTCATTTTTGGGTTAACTTTTATGACAGACAAAAAGAAGCGAACCAGCACTCATCCAAGGAAAAAATTTCTCCAGAAAGTTTCCTAAATAAACAGCCAGTTTATTCTCTCCGTCGTAGGTGTGTCTATCACGGAAAATACTGCTGAATTCCACTAAACTAAAAATGTGATCAACGGGAATAGTTTTATCAATAACAAAATTAGCCTTTTTCATTTCATCCTCAAGTTCTTTGGCTTTAAAATACCGCTGATAATAAATCATTTTCTCCTTTTTACCAAATAAGCCCCGCAAGAGTTTATTTGACTTTAAAAATTCCCAAGGCGCTTTTAATCGCTTTAGGATATTATAATACGGTACAAAAACAAGCAATTTGCCATTAGGCCTAAGTACTCTATAAGCCTCTTTTAACGCCTCGACAGGGCCTTCTGGAAAATGTTCAATTACTCCAAAAGATAGATAAGTATTAAAAATATTGTCCTGAAAGGGAGTCCTACGGACATCCGCAGTTAACACCTTTTGCTTATCCTGGAATTCCTTAATTTTTCTTAAACATTCTACTTGGTAATCTATTCCAACCATATTGTAGCCCAGAGAGCTTATTTTAATAAGATACGGGCCAAGCCCGCATCCCGCCTCAAGGCAAATGCCCTCTTTAAAAAGATATGGCATAATGATATCCATAATCTTTTTAACTCTGGGATAATTAAAAATCTCTAATATTTTTTCAATTTCTATGCTTCGCCAATTCTCAACCCAAGCTTCTTTGGTCGTCTGGTTGATAGTTTCTAAAGAATCGTTCTTAACTAAGCTCATCAAATCCTTTAAAAGTAAAAATAGCGTTTGCGTTTCTTAACCATTCAGATTTATCGTTACTAATCCTTGCCGCAAACAAAACTCCGGTTTCCTCTGCTGCTTGATAATCGTTCTTGGAATCGCCTATAAAAAGTGTTTGTTTTGCAAGATACCCATTGCTAAGAATGCGCCTGATTAAATTTTCCTTTTTTTCCGGAGAACCATATATGCCATGAAAATAATCCAAAAGATTCTTTCTTTTTACTATTTCAATTATTTCATCTTGCGGTGTTGCAGAGACAACGAACATAGGTAGCTCTTTTTTATAGAACTCCAAAAACTCCTTTACCCCCTTAACCAGCACAGAATTAACCACTTCATCAACTACCAGCATTTTAAAATCCTGGCAGAGCCTTAAAAAAGTTTCGTTATCTAACTCCTCTTTTAAAATAATCTTATAGATATACCTGAATTTGTCAAATCTTGACATTCCTCCATTTTCAAGATGAAATTCTGCGATAGCATCAACTTTTTCCGGATAATCTTTAAAAAGCTGCCTGAAAGCTTTAGTCTTTACATCCAAAGACTCGGCAATAACTCCGTCAAAATCAAAAATAATTACTTTTAAAAAGCTTAGGTCTCTCATAGATTACTTTTTTTAATATCACGCTCTCCTTTATGATTTAAATTTACATACAATAAATTAATCAGATCAAGGACTCCCTGCCCCAAGTCTATATAATGGTCTCCGACTATCTTCTTTGCCAGTTTAGGGCTAAAATTATAAGGCGTTATCTCATAATGCTGCTCTTGATCTGATTTCATAAACTTTAATTTGACTGATTTGCCTAAAATTTCCTGGACCATCTTCATCAAATCTTTTATTCGTATCTGCTGGTTACCTGTAATCATCACATATTGATTCTTATATTTTTCTTTTAATATTTCTACGCTAAGATTAGCGGCATCATATACATGAACATACTCGCGGATCTCCTCGCCATCACCCTTTCTTGTGATACATTTCTTTTCTATCGCGTCTTTTAACGCAGAATACAGCCAGTTGCGCCTGTCTGCACGCGGCCCATAAAGCGTGCCGTATCTTAAAATTGTAAAATCAAATCCATAATGTTTATGATAATCCTCAATTATTAATTCACAAGCTTGCTTACTTGAACGGTAAAATGACCCGGAATTGCTGTACACGTATACTGTGCTGGCAAAAACAAATCGCTTAACCGAGTGTTTACGGCAAGCTTCCAATATATTTGTATTACCGATTATATTTGTAGTGATTGTATCTAACGGGCTGACTAATGCATTATCAATATCTGCCTCACCTGCAAAGTTGTATATTATGTCACTGCCCTTTACTGTTTTCTCCACTTCTTTCTTATTTAAAATATCCCCCTGAACAAACTCTTTAGCTCCGGATAAATACGGGCTTTTTTGCTTATCAAAAACACTAACCTTATAGCCCCTATCAGCAAGATTATCAGCAACGTGACTACCGATAAAACCTGAACCTCCAAAAACTACAGCTTTTTCCATTTCCAGCTCCTTGTAATTATCCTCTTAATATTCCAAGCGCCACACAAGGGGCGCTATCAATTCCCTTAACTAATAATGGCGCCAACCAAACTTCTTTTAAACCCAAAAGGTTTCCTCTAAGATCCATATCCTCTATTATTAAAATTGGCTTGCCTTTTGACTTAGGATTTAAAAACGCGCGGTGGGCAATTTTGGCCATCTCTTTTTTTTGCCGAGAACCAATTGAGATAAAATCAAAACCAACCGCCCTTACCTTTGGCCTATTTGTTCTCAGCCAAAGCCCAACCTCAGGATCAACTACCGGGTTATTAAAACTATAAGTTCTACTGCCTCTAAATTTACTAAAACCAGTCTGAATTAATACCAAATCATGTTCATTATTCACCTTTGATTTAATATCCTTTAATTCTATCACTTCTTCACTTGAAACCGGCAAATTAATCACACAAGGTTTTTTAAATAACCAAAAATCAGGCTTATAATCAGCAATTTTCTTTGCTTTATTAAAGAAATGCGCCGGAGCATCAACGTGAGTGCCCCAATGGCTCTCCATTGAGAATCTAAACACGTTGCAAGAATCTCCTTTTGAAATTGACTTTTTTGCCCTAATCAAAAGGCTAGCGCAAGTATTTCTATAAATTGGGTTACTTTTATCAAAGATATAAGACAAATATTTTACTTTCATATTAAAGCGCTTTTCCCTCTAAACCTAAGATAAGATTCTTTGCTGCTGCTATCTCCATTTCAATACGTGCCTCTAAAGCATATGAACCGACATGTGGAGTTAAAATAACATTGTCCAATTCTTTGAGCTTTCCGTTATAAGGTTCATTTTCAAAAACATCCAAAGCAGCGCCAGAAATTTTCTTAGTTTTCAAAGCAGCATAAAGAGCTTCTTCGTCAATTATTCCTCCGCGAGAAATGTTTAGCAAAAAAGCTGTCTCTTTCATTAACGCGAGTTCTTTTTCACCGATTAAACTTGAATTAGCCTTTGAATAAGACAAATGTAAAGTTACAATGTCAGAGTTTTTTAAAAGCTCAGTCAGGCTTAAGGCTTCAAAAGTAGCATATTCTTTATCTAAACTTTGCATAAAAGGGTCGTTATAAACAATTTTTACTCCAAAACCCTTAAGTAATTCTGCTAATCTTCTTCCAATGCGCCCAAAACCAATAATACCGACTATCTTTTTAGCAAGCAAACGGCCCATTTGTTTTTCCCATACCCCTAAACGTAGGCTGCGATCAGAAAAAGGTATCTGCCGCAAAAGAGACAAAATTAAACCAAGTGTTAATTCAGCTACAGGATCAGTTGCAGCATCCGGAGTATTAAATACCTTAATCCCTTTATCTTTTGCGTAACTTAAATCTACATTATCTAACCCTGCGCCACAACGGGAAATTACCTTAAGATTTACTGCAGAACCCATAACCTTGCTATCAATAAATTCTGTACCGGCTATAACTCCATCAATACCTTGATATAATTTCAATGCTTCGTCTTTAGTAATTTTGCGCTTAAAAGGATTCATTATCACCTCATACCCATTATCAGTTAACATATCCAAGGGTCTTTTATCAAATCCTGCGAACGAGCCTGTGGTAATCAATACTTTCATATCTTATGTCTCCGGGTTTTAATTAAAGGCCTTCTTACAATTATTTGCATATGGGAACTAAGTTGATTCCCTGAAATCCATGCCTGAAACTCCTGTTTCATCTTCTCATTAGAATTATAGGCCAAATCATGCCAAAACCTACCAACCTCAGCACCTTCATTTTTAATCATTCCTTCTACAATATCCCAATCTAACTTTCCAGGAGTAGAGATATTGATAATTTCAAATCCTAATTTACGCAACAAAAGCTGGATAGAAACTAAGTTAAAAAAGTTTAAGTGATGCGGAGGCGAAATACTTTTTGAAGATTCCCAAAGCAATTGTATATCAAACCCTTTGCCATTCAAGGTTGTCAGCAAAAATATTCCTCCGGGCTTAAGCAAACTATAAACTTTCTCAAAGAATACTTGCGGGTCATATAAATGCTCCGCTAATTCAAAAGAAGTCAACAAATCAAAACTACCATCCCTGCCCTGCATCTCTTCAAGACAACAGCATTCTGTCCCCAATCCTTTACTGGCGCAAATGCCTGCCATTTCCGTTGATGGCTCAATAGCAATATATTCATTTTCTGGCATTATTTTCTTAAGTTCATCAAGAAACAAACCAAAACCAGCTCCTATGTCCGCAATTAATAATTTCTTCTTTTTGATTAATTTGCTTATAGCCACAGCTCGAGGCCTAAAGATCTTTTCTCTTCTTATCTGGGCAACAGGCTCAAAAAACTTTTTTACCCAAAAACTTGTGGACGGAGAAAGTGAATAAAACTTCTTCAAAATATCAAATGGCGGGCGCGGGTTAAGAAAAAGCGTAGCGCAATTCCTGCAAGATGTATACGCAAACTCTATTTTCTTAAATTCAAAATCATATTTTCTACTACCGCAGGCCGGACAATTAATCCTGGCAAAATCCTGAGGAATAAAATAGCTTTTTACATCCTCGGCCACTAAACTTAAATACTTGTTAAAAACTTTCCTTTTTCTGATATCTTCTTCTTTCATAAATTTTATCTCTTTATCTGTATTTTAAATATGCCTTGAGTAACTCGTCATTTTCAATTAGTTTTTCTACTTTCTTCAAATCATCAGAGGTATCAACACTATAAGTATTTAACCCGGAGAAAACCATCTTAACTTTATATCCATGTTCCAGCAACCTAAGCATATCAACTGACTCAACCTGTTCAAGAGGAGTAGATTTGAGTTCATTAAATTTAATCAAGAAATCTCTTTTAAAAGGTATGATGCATACCTGTTTATACGCCGTTATTTTAATTCCGTCCTTTTTACAAGACGGTATCGGCTCTCTTGAAAAATAAAGAGCAAAACCGGATAAATCACAAACAACTTTTATTTCGTGAGGATCATTCCACTCTTCTTTTGAAGAAAGGGCGGCCATGAGATTAACAACCTGAATCGTGCTATTTTCTGAAAATGGCTTAAGCGCGTTCGTTATCATTTCAGGAACAAGCATTGGCTCATCTCCCTGGATCATTACTGCAATTTGAGTCTTTTTTCCTGTATCTAATTCAATTTTTAACATTGCTTCAGCGGCTCTATCTGAAGCTCTTTGATGCTTATCCGAGGTCATAACTGCCTTGCCTCCTACCGAAGAAATATAATCGTATATTTCTTTATCACAAGTAGCCACATAAACTTCGTCAAGAGCTTTACACATTTTACTTCTAAAATACACATGTCCTACCATGGGAATCCCGAGTATTTTTGCCAAAGGTTTTCCAGGGAAGCGGCTGGAGGACATACGCGCAGGTATAATCCCAATAATCATTTTATATTCCTTTCAAAGTTAGCATCTCTATTTCATTTAAACTCAGCCTAGAAGGACTAATCCGAAAAGCATCCTTTGGGTTAACCCTGCATCCAGCTGCACCATCCACAACGAAATCTTTCATTTCTTCTTGGGTAAACTTTAAGAATTTTTCTTTATAAATGTCTCCATAATATCCAAGAACTCTGTTACCCTCTTCATCATTTTTTTCAGCAGGAAAGATATTTTTCCACTCATCTTTTGGAAAATAACAGTATAAAGGAAGCACGCGCATTAAACCGTCTAATTCATCAACACTTAAATATGGCGCAGACATATTAAGCATAGATTGCGCTGTTGTGTGTTTAGTAATAGAACCATTATCAAGCCAACCATTTTTTATAGCTACATCCCTTAACACAGTACCATGATAAGGAGTAAACATGCTAACAGTCAATGTGTCATATCCATAAATAGAACGAACAAATTCAACTGTGTCCATAACTAAAGCGCGGGTCTCCCCAGGAAAACCGATAATAAGATTAATGCTAAAAGAAATACCGCTTTCAGCAATAAGTTTGAATTTATCAATCAGGTAGGCATTACTGACATTACGGTTTAGAATCTTCTTACGAAATTCTTCATTTCCACACTCTATCCCGAATGAAATCCTATAGCACCCAGCATCCTTAACTTGCTGCATGTTTTCAAGAGTACAATTCTCCGGACGTGTATTAAACCAAAACGGCAATTTAAATTTACTGTACATTTCACAGAATTCGTTTATCTCTTCCTGGGGGCGCGCAAGAAAACTATCATCAATAAAATAGAAAAATTCCGGGCTAAATATTTCTTTAAGCTCGGAAATTTCTGAATGAAGCGCTTGCATACTTTTACGCCGCAAAAAATTTCCCAATCCGTATTTTGAAGCGAAATTCTTCTGCATAGGAGAATTACAATAAGAACATGCGTAAGGACAACCTCTATATGTTTCAACAGGGATAGTTTTAAATATTCTTCCTCCCATCGGACGGAAAAATCTGGCCTCTTCAAAAAGGCTAAAATCAGGACGACACATATCTAAATTCACAAGTGGCGCTTGATGATTTTTGTGAATATTGCCCTGGCTATCCTTAAACCATATTCCAGAAACATCCTCAAGGCTTTTGTTAAGCCGGATTGCCTCTGCAAATTCCACAACCGTATTTTCCCCTTCTCCTAAGCCAACTGCTCTTATAACAGAGAAATCCATGCAACGCTGGGCTGAAGCCGTAGGAAATACGCCACCCATTAAATGTGGTATCTGTAAATCTTGAATAACCTCCAACATTTTAACTGCTTGCAAAAAAGCATCTTCTACAACAGACATAAGCAGTAAGTCCGGCTGAAATTCTAAAACTTTTTTTCTAAAGTCACCGAGTAAATCGGTCTTAATTTTTACTCCTAAGTCTTCTTTCTCCTTAAAATTGCGCGCCTGAAGATATTTGACGCGATTTTGCGGGCTTGAATTCTCATCAGAAACATAATGCGTGGTGTCAAATAAATCCAACGCATATCCTTCTCTTTTTAGAATTTTTGTGAATAATCCGATAGCTATTGAGGGAACTAACATCATAGCTAAATTAGGATAAACCATTAAAATTCTAAGCTCATTTTTTTGTTTTATTTTCATTTGCAGAATCCTTTAATACATATACTCTTTAAGCTTGCTACTTAAAAACAAAAACTCTTTATTGCCTTCATCGGTTGGTTGCTGAGCTAATCTAATTCTCTCAAAATATTCTTCCGGTAAATACACATAAAGATTAAATGTCCTGAATAGCCCATTAAGCTCTTGATTCGTGAGCAATTTTGATTTAAGCAGGCTTCCTTTACTCACATTTGTATGGTTCGTGTATTTGACAGGCTCAAAAAGACCGTTAGACACACAGAGATCATATAATTCACACCCTCTAAAAGGAGTAAATATTGAAATATTACATCTGACACGATTATTAATCTGGGATAGTTTACGATTAAGCATTATTGTATCAAATATAAGCTCGCGTGTCTCAAAAGGAAACCCAATAATGCTATTTAACGATACTCCTTGGCCACATCTATCAAGAATCTTCATTACTTCAAAGATCCTTTCATTCTTCATATTCCGCTTCAGGTATTTTTTCCGGAAATCCTCATTACCGTGCTCTATTCCTATGGTCAACCAAAAGAGCCCCACTTCTTTAAGCTTTTGAATCCGCTCATCAGTAATAGTCTCTATGCGGGTTTGAATCCAGAATGGAAGCTTAATTTTTTTATATCCATTATAAAATTCGTCAAATGCTTCATCGCTCATCGCTAGAAAAGTCTCGGTAGCAAAATAGAAAAATTCTGGCTTATATAGCTCCATTCCTTTCTTAATTTCAGAAATAACTCTTTTCATTGACTTGGTCCTAAAATAACCCGTCTCTCCAGAAGCTTTGTAGAACCTGCTCAAAGATGGTTCTGCGCAATATGTGCACTGATAAGGGCAACCACGGGCAAATTCTACTGGGATTGTCTTAAAAAGATTCCCCTGCATAGGCCGGTAAAAAAGCTTGGGGTTAAATTCAAAGAAATCCGGTTCAATAACCGAATCAAGCGTTTGCAATGGCATTGCCTTATTCTTAAGAATCTTCCCGCTATCTTTAATCCACAAACCCCTTACATCTAAATAACTCTCCTTATTTTTTATACGCTCGCACAGGTCCGCCAATACCTCTTCCCCCTCTCCAACGCAAACAAAATCAATTGAATTTTCCTGGATAACAATATCTGGAGCAAGCGTCGCAAAAACTCCTCCGGCAATCACTGGAACGTTGCTAATTTTCTTTGCCAAACGAGTTAATTTGATCCCTCGTTCAAAAATACATTCTATGGCGCTTAAACCGACTAAATCCGGTTTATATTCAGCCATAATTCGGGATAGATCTTCCTCCATAGAACTGCTATTGGGCAGCATTCCTACTGAATTATAATCTACCGCTTTTACCGAATGCAATGTTACCGCCCTTTCAATGTTTTCATCAACCTCTCCGGAATCCTGATAGAAGACTGTATCAAATACTTTACAGTCAATACCCCTCTTCTTTAACGTCGCCACCAAAGAGGATACCCCTAAAGGCAACCCAGTTTGCATAAAAAGCGCAGGATAAATCAACAAAACCTTAAATTCTTTGTTTTCCATATTTTCTATAATTTTTTTATGATCTTAGCCGGAGTACCGGCAACAAAAACGCGTTCAGGCACATCTTTTGTAACAACTGCCCCTGCGCCAATAACAGAAAAATCTCCAATATTAACCTTACCTAAAATAATTGCTCCACTACCTATAAAGCAACTCTCTCCAATAGAAATGTCCCTTCCTTCTGTAGGAACACTGTAAAGAGGCAACCCTTTCTCTCCTGACTCGGCAACATCCATGTGTTTTCCAGTAATAACCATAACATTCTCCCCAAACATGGTATTCTTGCCTACATGAATATTTCCTGACCTGACGTTGAAATACGTTGATTTCGGTACAAATCTTTCCAGACAAGATTGCTCCTCTTCGAAAACTAGATTATTTTGCCCATACACAACAAAACTCCTCCTAACCTCAATCCCATAAAATCTTGCTGCTTGCTCAACAAGCGGCCTTAGTGAATTAAGAAATGATTTTGTTACTGCTTTTAATAATTTCATTTATAATTAATTGCTTCCATTTCCTGCTTACATTTTGTTCCTAACAATAACGCATCCAAACTAAACCCAATGAATTTATAACCTTCCTTTATGGAATGATTTAATTTTACAGCGCTTGGATCAATTACGTGCAAGCCAGCAGGTATTTCATATTTTTTAGCAACTTCTTTTATTCTATTAATTGCCCTGACAAATTTACTGTTCTTAAAATCTCCCGGAGTGCCCAAAGAAGCTGAAAGATCATATGGCCCGATTATAAAACCATCAAGTCCATCAACGGAAAATATCTCTTCCAGATTTTCTACTGCTTCTATATGCTCAATTTGAACAATTACAATACTGCCTTTATTTACCCATTTCTTATAACGCTCAAAACCCAAACCGTAATTTTGTGCTCTTGCCAGACCTACACCCCTTTTTCCTAAAGGCGGGTATTTTGTAGAATTGAACGCCTTGATAGCATCATCTTTGCTATTCACCATTGGGACAATTACGCCATGCGCACCGGCATCCATAACTCTTTTTATCAAATTAGGGTTATTTTCTCCAACTCGCACTAATGGAACCACTCCACACAATTCAATTATCCGTATTAAATCTTGCGCCTCTTTAAGCGTAATCGCTGAATGCTCCATATCCACTGCCAACCAGTCAAAACCAGATTTTGACATTATTTCTGCTACTGAAGCATCTCCAATAGTTAACCAAGAACCAATACTTACTTGCCCATTCTTTAGCTTTTCTTTCAAATTCATCAGTTCTCCTTTTAGCTTATTTTCCCCAACTCTTTACATAAATCATCAGAAATTCGCTCTATTACAGTATTTAATTCTCCTCCTGCAGCAACCCATCTTCTGCTAAATTCTTCTGCCTTCTGAGCGTTTTCAACATTGGATTCAATGAGATAGTTTCTTTTTTTAAAAAAATCTCGCATTTTCTCAAAAGAATCAAAATTAATGAAACTTTCTTTGAAAATATTTCTCAGGCCCATGCCTTCTCCAAAGGTATCATAAATTATTATTTTACCATAATTCTCTGGCAAAGCATCATGTAGGGCAGAGGTCCCAGTAGTAATTATAAAGTCAATGAAATCCAAATAACAAACCAAAGGTTCGTCTTCAAGAATATGGTAATCTTTAAAATTAATTCTTTTCATCAACTTTTTTATTTTTTCTTCTTGTCTATAACGAGGGTGAGGTTTTATCAACAACAGTGAATTTCCAGTATCCTTAGCTATTCTAACAACATCAGAAAGATTTTTATATTTCAAGTCTTCTTCATTAAATTGCTCGAGGTTCGGAGATAAATATAAAAGCTTTAGTTTATAGTTATTATTTTCCTTTTCAATCTCAAAACTGAGTGAATTTTGACATGTTTCTTTCAACACGCCCTTCCAATTCTGATCAAATCTTGGGTCGCCAAATGCCACCGCTTTTTTTTCTTTAGAAACCAGCAAGGAATTATCCCACTGTTCTTCGTAAGAATTTGGTTCATACATTTTATCAAAATCAATAAAAACTGGCTCGCTTTCCAACATTTTAGGCACATGGACAGTACCTCCGTGACAAATAGAAAAACATTTGATCCCAAATTCAACAGAATTCTTCTTAATAAAATAACTGCCGTAAGGATAACCAGTATTTTTAAGTAAAGATATGTTATCAAAAAAACTTATTTTCGGGTGGAACTTCATAATTACATTTCTGATAAAATCCTCTGTAATACTGAGTTTTAGCAATTTTGAACGAAGCCCATTGCATTTATTATAAAAAAACTTTATTTTAATTATTTTCTTAAATAACCGGACAAAAACAGTCACTAACAACAAATACAATTTAGTCTTTAGAAAATAAGAATAATCCAGAACATTTAACCCAAACCTATCAACTATCTTCTGATTCGTAAATGATAACCCGTCCCTAAAATCAAAATTCTGAAAAAAAAGCAAAGTTCTCACTCCCTTTTTATTCAAATTGACCATTAACGGCAGGAATCGCTCCGCATCGTTGTGGCCATGGGACCAAAAAACAATCTCAAAGCTATTATTTATAATTTCTTCTTTATTTAGATTCATTTTGACTTAAGCTTAATCTTATCCTTAATTATTCCAACCACAAGGTTTAATACCTGGGTCTTTTTGTTTATATAAAATAACAATGGCAGTGAAATAATAAATAATATTGAAATCTTAATTAAAGTGCCAACGTAAAGATTTTGGATTTGGATTATTTTATTTAATAACAGCACAAAAATCATTGTGTAAACAAAAGGAGCCAGGATTTCCACAAAAAATAACACAATCTCCTTTGGCCGCGCAAAATGCTTTAGAGCATACGTCTGAATTGCTACAAAGCTAAAGAATGAAACCGTTGAAGTTGTAGCAGCAACACCATAAATCCCATAACCTTTCTTAATCATTAAATAGTTGCCAACCACGCTAAGAATTATTGCTACCCCCATGATCGGAAGAATCCTAGCCTGCTTCTTTAAAGCCACGATAAAATGAATTGCCTGCGGATAACAAGCCCGGAAAAACATATCAATCAATAAAATCTGTATAGCCAGGATACCTGGAGAAAATTTAGGTAAAACTAATTTTATTAATACAGGGGCAGAAAAAAAGATTATTCCTAAAAGTAAAGGTAACGTATAAGCATTAACTTTAGGAGGGACAATGGCATACTTCTTAATATCATTGATGTTTTCTTTTTTACTAAAATCTTCAATAAGATGCGGGTATATGACAGTCCCAAAACTAGATAGTTGGCTTATGTAGCTCTTAGTCATTATTGAAACGCTATAAAAACCAACATAAGTGACGCCTATCATCTTAGCGATCATGATCCTGTCGGCACTAGCTAATATCCAATCCAAAAAACCCATGGCAGTAATTGGAAATCCGACCTTCAAAATATTGCCCAATCCTTTAAAATTTAATACAAAATTAACCTTGTATTTTGCCTGAACATGGATAAAAACGGTATTTAAAACCGACAAAACCATAACTGCAATGTAGAGGCCATAGATCTTAAAATTTCTCACAAAAAGAAATATTAAAATTAGATTTGTAGCTGCATCAAAAATAATTGCCTTACTCAACATGGAAAAATTTTTCCTAGCCCTTAAAAGAAGCATATAAAAACCGCATATTCTATCAAGCAAAATATATAAAGATAAAACAATAATCCCAATAATTACCTCAATTGGGTAATTTTTCCTCAGAACAAATGCAGAAATAAGCAATATTATTGAAGTAACCAGGGAAATAATAAACACAAAACTAAATCCTGCGTCTTTTATGCGTTCTTCCTCTTCCGATTTATTCTGCCCCATCAATGCAGGAATCTTATAACCTAAACCCTCATTCACCCCTAACAACAAATACGTGCTATAATCCATAGTAATTTTTAAAAGGCTCCAGATGCCGATATAAAATGGCCCCAAAAAGCGGCGCATGGCAATAGAAGTAAAAAACCCTATGCCCTGAGAGCAATAACGCGCAAAAGTCAACTTAAAGGTATCTTTTATAATTTGTTTTTTTCTATGCATAATTATTAATTAAAGTTTTGCCTAAATAACCCGCAATTCGTTCTGCTGCTTTCCCGTCATCATTAAAATTAAACAAACGCAAGTTATCATCAATTTTCTTGATAAATAATCTTTGCTCCGGCTCATCAAAAAGATAAATCTTTATCTGCGCCTCTAATTCTGTAAAGTTCTCCACCCTTTTTGACAAATCATAATCCCATAGCTTAAATGGATTAAGAAACTCTCCTGTATCTAAACTAACAACGATTTTCCTGAAGATTAAAGCTTCAAGTAAAGCAGTAGAATAATATCCAACCACTATATTCACCAAAGGCAATATCCGAACCAAAGTATCCTTACGAGAAATTTCTAAATTATTCAAGCCTTGCATCTCTTCTTCAAAAATACTTCTCCAGAACCCCTCATTATGATGCGGCCTTATAATAAATTTAACGTCTGGGCTATTTTTTGCTATTTTTATAAATTCATTTATATGTTTATAAAACATTTTGGCCGTAACATCATATTCTGAAACTACCACGTCCTGGTCTGTCACATCATTTAACAGGACAAGGACAGCATTGCTCTTTCTTTTTAAGATTTTAAACGAATTTCTTGTTTTATAATACTCGTCAAACCTTGCAGCCCCAGTAACAACAATTTTTTCTGGGTCAACATTCATATTTTTATACCAACTCTTATTCAATTCTCCATAAGCCAAAAACTTATCTGCAATCAAAGGGTAAAAATCATGAATAGAGATTTCTCTACTTTTAAAAGCTTCACCTATCCAAGTCGCACCATTTTGTATTACAACCGTATAAACTCCAAACTTTTTCGCAACAATAACAAGCATTTTCTCATCATAAGTAGAATCATTTTCTACGATTAAGCAACTAGCATTGCTTGCCCGCATATACTTCGTTATGTTTATCAAATCCGGATAAACATAATCAGGCAGGAAAAATCTAAATAAATATTCAATCCTCGGCCAGACAGAATCCAAAAAATCCTGTCCCTTGTAAATAAAATAACCGGAAAGCTCTGCCTTAATTTTAATTAAATCAAAACAAGGCTTTTTTATTTTATTGAGACTATTTTTCTTATTTAAAACATCTATTCTAATTCCTCTTGAATACAACTTCTGCATTAAAGATAAGCCAATTACCTTTTCTAAATGGATTATCTCCAAATTTCTTAATAAACTAGATGCCATTACTGGAAAAAAGTGCCGGAAACCTTCGTAAAAGATAATTTTTCTGTTTTTACGTAAGATAAAGTTGCAGAGACTAAACAACCTTGATAAAACAACATTAAAATAGTAAAAAACTGGACGGATAAAATTAAATTTGCGTTTTTGAGATTTTTCTTGAGATGTAAGCTTTATTAATTTGGTAGACAGGTGAAGATTTAATGTTCCTGCAATACTTTTAACCATATGCTGCAATAAATTACAGTCAACATTTCGTAATTTTAACGGCGCTTCCATATAATCCACTTCTTTTGCTGTAATGAATATTATTTCGTTAGGCTTAAGGTTCTTAATAACCTCACCTAAAAAAAGATGCATCCTCAAGAAATGAGTAAAGAAATATATCATAAACCAATCTATCATTGTCCCCAGGGAAACTGAATCTACCTCAGAAAAGTCTTTATTTCTTGGTTTATACCAACCTGTCCCCCATTCCCTTGCCACAGAATAAACATTTTCATACAGGCCCTTATATTCAAAATCATGGAAATCAATACAATTGAATCCCTTGTTTTTCATATACAAAAAGACTAAATCCGATAAAGGCAACACTAAGGCTTTTTCATTTCTTATTATCTCAGCTATTCTGCAAGAATTGTCTTTAATGAACTCAATATTATCAACAAAAATTAATTTTTTACTCATTTTCTAATATCTTTCTGCTTCTTTAACAATATCTCTGCCATTAAAAAATCAATAGTATCATCAATATCAACTGACCTCTCCTTTGGCATAAGATATGCATATGTACTTTCTCCTAAAAAAGACCTCTTTTTCTTAATGTATTCAATAAGCCCTAAATATATTGCTCCGTTAAATTGGTAATATTTTGGAAGGCTTTGACGGTTCTTATTAACAAACCCTTTTGGCAAGAAATTTTTCATATTTCCATCCGAAGGCAAAGTGTTTGTCCACAACGGAGGATAAAATGCCTCTGCCACAGATACAATTGCCATAGCATTTCTTTTAAATAATGCCATTAAGGCCTCATCAATATCTGTTTTGGTCCTTAATGGAGACGTTGGTTGCAAAAGCACTACAATATCAAAAACCAACCCTCTCTGCTTTAACCAGTCAATTGCATGAAATAAAACATCCATAGAGCTGGATTTATCCTGAGCAAGTTTTTTGGGCCTCAAAAAAGGCACTTCCGCTCCATGTTTTCTTGAAATATCAGCGATACCAGGATCATCAGTGCTAACAATAATCTTATCAATATATTTACTCTTTCTTGCTTCACTCAGGGTCCAGTAAATAAGCGGCTTCCCTGATAAAGGTTTTATATTCTTACCAAGAATACCCTTGCTCCCGCCCCGGGCCGTAATAACTGCTAGAATTTTTTTATTTTTATACATTATTAATAAACTTAAATGTTATTAGAAACCTGCTGTTTTAAAATAAACTTTCCGTCAACTTCTTCCCATAAATGCTGCGACCGGAACTTATTAACAGTATCCCAAAATTGCTCTTCAGTAATATCCATATACCTTAAACAGTCCTGAAAAAACTTTTTAGGAAACTCTGTATCATACTTCTTCACCAGCGCAACGCCTTCTTCCCGCGAAATTTTCCCGTTTCTTATCTCTTGAGCAGCATCATAGGTAGCCCTGCCGATACCGAATTTTATCAAAGTTGTAAAATAATGAATATAATCAATTTTATCATCAATGCTGCTGTATTTTGAATAAGTACCCTCGGTTCTCTCTGTATTAGTTTGGAAACCGGTATTTTGCGCTGCATAATAAAAACACTCCTGAGGATCCCATTTAATGTAATACCCTAAGTAATATACTGAAACTTTCTTTGATAAAATCTCATCCTTGGCTGGAGGTAAATACATTTCTATATCATTCTTAGTTAAACCATGTTTCATTATAAGCTCGCTTGCAGACACACCTCCCAGAAATATCTTGTCATAATCCCTCTCAGAAAAGAAAAAATTCATACTCATTCTCGGGTCTTCATTTTCTTTTATGTCATTGCCATACTCCGCCTGGTTTTCTCCGTAGAAAATAAGAGGAATATTCTTTTCAATTGCAACTTTAGGCCCTATAAATCTCTGCCCGAGAATAAAAGGCTGGAACGGATGGCAAAGATTCAAAAAAGCTAATTTTGTTAAATATTTATGAACTTTACCATTAGGCGTCACTAAAATATTGTCAAAACCAGAATTAATAAAACTCTGAAGGTTTCTTCTGCCTATATCCGTATATTCATGCGGAGCCCAGGTAACAGTCAAAGGATTCATGCCATACTTGTATTTCAACTTATGCGCCGTAAATGCGCTATCCTTGCCTCCACTACTTGGTACAATACAATCCCAATATCCATCATTTCTACGAAATTTATCACACAACTTCTTTAATTCATTCTCCCGGGCCATCCAATCAATCTTTGTATTTTTATATTCTGCAAATCTGCAAGCATCACAGACTTGGTCCGTGCCAAAATTGATTGTTTTTTTTACATCCCCAGGGCGATTTTTAAACTCAATTGTTGAACTTGGCCTTTGATTAGAAATTACGCATTTCTTGCAAAATAAAACTTTTTCAGGTAAACCAAGGTCTACTTTTTTAATCTTTACATCCATTGTTTTCTCCGTTTCTATCCTTTTTTACAAAAGTTTCCTAGAATTTTTAAACCGATATTCCCGCTTTTCTCCGGATGAAACTGACAACCAAAAATATTCCCTCTTTGTATCACAGAAGCAAATTTCTTGCCAAAATAATCCGTTGACCCGTAAACATCGCTCAAATTATCCGGCTTTACATAGAGAGAGTGCACAAAATATGCATCAATATTGTTTAAACCTAAATCAAAAATTGACCCCTTGCAATTTGTATCCATAGAAATTGTATTCCACCCAACATGAGGAATCTTGTAATCTTCGCAGGAAAAATCTTCTTTTCTAAAAGGAAGGACTTCTCCCTCAATTATGCCCAACCCATCATGTTCGCCGAATTCATAACTTTTCGTCAACAACAGCTCCATTCCCAGACAAATTCCCAATAAAGGTTTTCCCATTCTAACGTATTTTCTTATAGCATCATCCAGTCCTTTAGTTGTTAAATTCTTCATTCCTTCTTCAAAAGTTCCAACACCCGGTAAAACTAAACACTTAGCATTCAAAACATCTTCTGGATTATTAATAAATTTTGCTTCCGCGCCTATTTGCCTAAATGCATTCCTCACGCTATGCAAATTACTTAAGTTATAATCAATTATTGAAACCTCAACATCAATTCTTTTATCCAAAACATAATTCTCTTTTTTAATTTCGTGACGAACCCTATTGTTAAACCTTTGCTTAAGTACAGACTTAATATCATTAATATTCAACTCCCCGTAGTGAAGCAAGGTAGCCAAAGAAATTCCATTAATATTCTTATTTAGCATACATTGGCTCACGTCCTCCAAAGAACCCGCGCCGCCTGAAACTACCACAGGAACCTTGGAAATTAAAGCAACTGCATTAATTAAATCCATATCATAGCCACTCTTTGTCCCATCTTTATCTACAGAAGTAATTAAAATTTCCCCTGCGCCCAATTCAATTCCTTGCTTTATCCATTCTATAACGTCTAATTGAGTTTTTTGCCTTCCATTTTCAATATAAACTTCCCAGTTACCTTCACTAATTTTTTTCGCTTCAACCGAAAGCACAATCGTAGATGAACCAAAGGCCATAGCCGCTTCCTTGATTAAATTTGGATTTTTCACCGCCGCCGTATTAATAGCTACTTTATCTGCCCCAGACCTGAGCATCTTTCCTATATCGCTCAAGCTTCTTAACCCACCACCAACAGTAATTGGAATAAAAACACCGTTTTTCGTAGTCTCTTCTACAATATGTGCCAAGTTATTTCGGTCATAAAGGCTGGCTACAATATCTATGTATATCAACTCATCCGCGCCCTCATTATAATATTTACGGGCTAACTCAGAAGGATTCCCAACGACCCTTAATCCTTCCAGCTGAATTCCTTTAACTACATTCGGGCCCTTAATATCTAATCTTGGTATTATCCGTATTTTGTTTGTCATAATAAAAATTGTTCCGAATTTCTATAAATCACAGAACAGCTTCTGCTTGGCTATTCTCCAAAGCTTGCCAGAATTTAATAACTTAATAAAAAACTTATCGCTCTTGCCTGAGCCAAAATGCATAGTTTTATTAACTTTAATATTTTTAGCTAAATCAATAGCTGTTATTATTTCACTTTTAGAATAACCGCAATGAATAATCTCTTTGCTTAAAGCCCGCGAATTCTGCCTGCTTCCTATGTTGATAGTTGGAATACCAAAATATGGCGCCTCTCTAATACCTGAGCTTGAATTTCCTAAGATAAATTGTGCGTTTTTTAGTAAAATAATAAAATATTCAAAACGTATTGAAGAAAAAACTTTTATCCTCGCATTACCATCAAGCTTTTTATAAACATTGAGGATTAAATCAGACCCAAAATCATTATTAGGGTAAATAACAACAAAATTAGACCCTGAATCAATTACTGCATCAGTTATATTATTTGCCTGGCAAGAAACACTAGCAATCTCGGTAGTGACCGGATGAAATATTAAAATCGCATACTTGTTAAATTTAATACCATAACGTTTTTTTACAAAACTCAATGATTTTAATTTATCCGACTCCATTATATCAATATCAGGAGAACCAATAATAAATATTGAATCTTTGTGTTCTCCCATCTGAATAAGCCTTTTTTCAGCCTGATGATTGGCCACTAAATGGACATGAGAAAGCTTGCTTACTGCATGCCTGATTAGCTCATCCACTGTCCCGGAAAGCTCGCCTCCTTCTAAATGTGCCACTAAGATATTATTAAGCGAACCGACTATTGCTCCAGCTAAAGCCTCAACCCTATCTCCATGGACAACAATCAAATCAGGCTTAATTTCTTGCACATAATGGGAGAACCCCTCAATGGTCTTAGCAAGGATACAATCCATGCTGTCATGATGAGTTTGATTAATAAATTGGTAAGTATTCTTAAAACCGCAGCTCTCAACCTCAAAAGACGTCGCCCCATATTTAGTTAACATATGCATACCTGTTATAAAAATATGGGTTTCAAAATTCTTTGATTTAGATGTAATCTCAATCAGGGATTTTTGTTTTCCAAAATCAGCACGCGTACCAGTTAAAAATACTATTTTCTTTTTATCCACCAATATCACTCCATTTTATCTGAGAATTAGCTTTAATTTCAGTTTTAACCTTTTTTCCTAATATACTTTTAAAATTTTCTGCTTTTATTTCCCCTGTCCCCGGCCTTTTAACCCAAATATTTTCTGCCGATAAGAAATCACCAGCCTTAATATCTTTTATAGAAACAACACAAGCATAAGCAAAATCTATGGTTTTTTGCTCCTCGCTGAGAATAGTCTTAGATGCACCTCCTGCCTGATAAATAGCTTCTGAGCCAACAATTAATTCCTTCAACTCTTCAGGATCAATTGATAAAGATATGTCTGAACCGGGCCAAGCTTTATTAGACGTGAAATGTTTTTCAATTATACTTGCCCCTAATGCAACTGCAGCAAAACTTGTATAGTTTCCTATGGAATGATCGCTTAAGCCTACCACTGCATTTGGAAATTTATTTTTGATTTCACCTAAAGCACCGAGCCTTACTTTTTCATAAGGTGTTGGGTAAATAGAAGTACAATGAAGAAGCGCATATGGTATCCCGTAGCTTTCAATAATAGAAACGGCTTTTTTAATAGAAACAATGTCATTCATCCCAGTACTCAAAATAACCGGTTTTCTAAATCCAGCAATATGCTCAATAAGAGGATAGTTATTACATTCACCTGACCCTATTTTATAGGCTAAAACACCCATATTTTCAAGTCTATCAGCTGCTGCCCTGGAAAACGGAGTAGAAAGAAACAGCATGCCTTTTGATTCTGTATACTGCTTCAGCAAGGCTTCTTGCTGCTCAGCAAGCTGGCATCTTTTCATCATCGCCCATATGCTCTCCGTAGCATTTCCAGGAATTACTTCATTAGGGATCATTTCATCTTCAACTACATGGCATTGAAATTTGACACACTCACAACCCACCCGATGAGCATCATCAATCATTTCATAAGCTTTTTCTATCCGGCCTTCATGATTAATGCCTATTTCTGCAATTACTAAAGGCCTATGGGCATTGCCTATCTTTCTGTTCCCTATTTTAATTTCTTGCGCCATTGCAGGATTAAGATTATTATTCATCTGCACTCTCATGTAGCCATGATCTACCCTTATTGTAAATCTTGCCTACTTTGTCTTCTAATTCTGGAGAAAGTATCCGCAGAAGTTCTTTTCCCATAATCCGATATTGCTTGCCGACTTTTGCCGTCCGGATAATACCTTTTTTAATCAAACGCATGGTTGTGCTTGGGCTGACTTTTAACAATCTCTGTGCTTCCTGGGTGGTATAAACCTCATTAGCTTTAATCTCCATATCCTGCTCCTCTTTTTTACTCATAGTTTAGTGTAATAATCCTGTAAGCGGCCACGCTGGCCCTTTAATTTAAGAAAACCCAAAAGTTCTTCCCTTAATTTTCTAATATCATCAGAGCCTAATTCCTCAGTTTCAATAACCGCCCCGCCCTCATTATCTCCGGCAATATTAAAATATTCCTTGAAATCCCTGTTAATAATCTTGATTTTGTATTTTTCAGGATTCTTCCAGATATCAGAACCAGGAAGAGGCACAAATGTAAAAAGCGTAAACTGATCAGGATCGGTTTCTTTAACAAATTTAATCGTTTCCTGCACGCTTTCTTTTGTCTCACCGGGATTTCCAATCATTAAATATGCTTTTACCAATAATCCTGCCCTTCTTGCATCAATAATTGCCTTTCTGTTCTGCTCAACAGTAACCCCTTTATTAATTATATTCAGGATTCTCTGCGAACCTGTTTCAATCCCAAATGCAATTTCTCTGCATCCAGCCTCATACAACATCTGATAATCTTCAAAAGTATTATGCCTCGCATTGCCATTACAGCGAAAAATAATATCCAACTTAGAAAGCTTTTCGCAAAGAGAATATAATCTATCTCGCTTTAAAACAAAGGTATCGTCATAAAATAAGAAATGCCTGATTCCGAAACGCTCTATAACCTGTTTTACTTCTTCAATTACGCTATTTATGGACCTAAACCGCACCTTAGAGCCAAACACATCTTTACAGCAAAAACTACAATTAAAAACGCACCCGCGGCTGGTAATCAAAGATGTTGCAAAATTACCTAAAACTTTTCTGGTATATTTATTTTGAGCAAGCAATTCTCTATCGGGAAAAGGAATAATATCTAAATCTGAGATCAAGCCTCTATTGGTATTCTTATAGATTTGCCGTGAATGCCGGTAAACAATACCATCAATCGCGCTGAGGCTTCTTCCCTCGGCAATTTCAAGCATTGTTTTTTCACCCTCTTGCATGACAACAATGTCAAAATTAGGTTCATCTTCAAGAGTTTGCTCCTGCAATGTTGTAGGGTGCGGCCCACCAACGATAATTTTAGCTTTTGGATTATTTTCTTTGGCTATTTTAGCTACTTCTTTTGCCAAATATAATGAGGCAGAATAAACAGTCATGCCATATAAATCAGCATCCCCTATTTTATCCTTCCAATCATCTCTGTCTACAAAAGGCAAATCTACAATATCAGAATCAATATTGTGTTTTTTTAGAAAAGACTTGATATACATCAGGCCCAAAGGCGGGTCAAGTTTGTCATCAAGTGAATTTGGCTGAGGTAGGTTTATAAGCTTTATTTTCATTTTTTGATGAACTCTAAGGTAAGCAATTTATTCAATTTAGGTAAAGTATAACACATTTACCTATGAAGTCAACAACTATTCTTAATAGTCACTAATAGTCACTAATAGTCACTAACTAACCTGTTTAAATTAACGTAAGTCGTAGACGTAAATTGAATAACCGATTCTTGCGGTAGGGGTTAATGAAGAGGCCCATGTAGCAGATTCCAGCTTGTGCACGCTAATAGCATAGACTGCTTTCCTGGGAAACAAATAATCCTGAGGTTCAAAATTTGCATATCTTATCCCATAAGAAGATGGATCTGCTGTACCGAAATAGATAAGCTTGATTTCTTTAATCTTATGATCTTTGATATACTTTGCTAATTCGGGCAAATCCTGCCCCCAGTCAATATTAGAATCTCTGAGATATTTATACCCATTCTTTGGCCCATCGATAAACTCGTTAAAATAACTCAAATAATTCGGCCAGCTAAAAAAATTAGCTAAAATATACCAAAACATCAAAATAACCATAAATAATCTAAAAAACACCTTCTTCCACAGAATAATGCTTCTTGCTGCTAAAATAAAACAAAAAGGGTAAATTGGCAGAATATACCTAAGCCCCAATTGCAGCTTATTCATAGAAGCAGCAGTAAACAACACTAAGATGGTAGTTAAAATAATTTTCTCAGCCAACTTTATCTTTTCCTTAAAACAAACAATGATTCCCGCAAAAAGAAAAACTATTGCCGGTATAGGTGTTTTTATTAAAAACGCTACAAAAAAATACAAAGGATTCCCTTGTGCTGACCACTTACCTAAGAAAAATGTCCCATGTCCTTCATAGCCATGGCGCAATATTCCTAAAACCCCCAAGATATGCGTCCCTAAGGGGACTGGCACATTTAACAAAAAGTAATCAAATCTTTGAAGTAACCCTGTACTGGCAGTTGGAAACAATTTTAAAACAATATTCTGTATAATTGCTAATTTCTCATTTTGTCTCATTGCATTCTTAAGTATAGGCTCAAAATCAAAACCATATCCTGCCCAAAGCACAATTATAGAAATAGCAAAAATTGACAAAATTTGCCAGAAAATCACCTTTCTCTTGTTTTTATCAAACTCTTTAAATCCGAATAGAAAAACTAAAATAAAAATTGGATAAAGTAAAACCGACGTATACTTGGAAAGCTGAGCCAAGCCTAAAGAAATTCCGGCAAATATAATATTACGCAGCGAGTTATTTCTTAAATAAAACCAGAAACAAGCTGCTGAAAGTAAAATAAAACAGGTAGCCACCATATCGGTGGTTGCAAGCGCAGTATTCGCCAAGATATTCGGGCAAAAAGAATAGAAAAATAAAGCAAATAAAGCCGTTTCTGGAGAATAAGCCCTCTTTGTCCAGTAAAATAAAATCAAACCGCAAAACAGCCCGACAAGAATTATTGCAAGCCTGCTATAAAATATAATTCTTTGAGGCTGGTTATTGTATTTGTAGAAGAAATCCTTCCCAAACTCCGAACGATCTGCCCTTCTCCATTCTTTAGAATCGTTAGGAACGCTTAAATGCATAAAAACTTTCAAAGGTAAAGCCACGATGTAACGCGATAAAGGAGGATGCGAAGTATCCATTTTGTAATCATGCTTGGTTAACAAAATATATCCCGTAGGGATATGGTGCGCCAATTCATCGCAAGTCGGTGACTTTCTATCCGGCCAAATACTTGTAAACGCCAAAAGCGCAAAAATCACCAAAAGAAAAAAAGCCAATAGATTAACAGAAGTTTTCTTCATTTATTTACACCGCCTTAAACCAAACCAGAGACAAAATATAAAAACCAGCCCTGATACCAGCATAAACAAGTTAAGATTAACGGGCTGAAATCTAAAATCAATTTTTTGCTCTCCCGCTGGCACCTTTATTGACTGAAAAATATCATTGAACCTCTTAATTTCAACAACTTTTCCATCAATCGTAGCTTGCCACCCCGGATAATATTTCTCTCTAAATATAAAAATACCACTGCTTTCACTTCTAACCATGAGGCTTAACTCCCCAGGGACATACATCTTAACCTCAATTTCTGCCTTAGAGCCGCCGCAAGAAGGAATAAACTCAAAACGCTTTTTATAACCAGTTAAACGATAAAGAAAGCTCCCATTTTCTTTCGTTAAAAACTCTAAGTTAGAATTTTCTAACCCCATGTCAGAAATAATATACTTAACATTTAAATCTCTTACTAAGTCAATTTTCTCAAATAGCTTCTCTTTTTTAACAGGGACAATACCAAGTGAATCATCAACAATCCCAAGATCCTGTGCAACCAGATAATAATCGCGGTTTAAAAGTGGCGAATAAAAACCCACGCTCTCAATTTTGTAATATGCGTTTAAGCTTGGCATTGCCCAAGAAGGTAAAGAACTAAACTCACCAAAAGGTAAAATTCTAGAGATTTCTTTATCATCTCTTAATAAAGAAATCACACTAACTTCCTTGGGAGAGATATCTTTAAAGTTTGCCAGATTTCCCCGGATTGCGCTTGAAATATAGCTAAAGAAAAACAATTCAATAAAAATTAAAAGAAAACATAACGATCTTACCAGCTTCGTTCTTTTTGAATTAAGAAAATAGATTAAGGCTGCTGATAAAACTAAAATAACTATTGAAAAAATAACAACGGGATTACTAAAAGAAAATCTTGCCAGCATTTCATTATAAAAAGACTCCGTTTTGTTTAAGTAAGTTTCTAAATCATAGCGGTGATAAACTTGGCCAAAAACATGCTTACTTACATACCCTTTCAGGAAGAAAAGCATTTCCTTGCCCCAGAAATAAAAAACAGCCTTTACTGTAAGAACCAAACCAAGCGATAGCGCCACAAGGACAAAAAATATCTTGTAAATGATCTTTGGAATTGCTTGCCTGGCACGGCTAAAATAAGAAAAACCTAACCCGCTTAAAATGCTTAACGAAAAAACTACAAAATACACAAACCTGGACGGAGCGCGAAAATAATAAAACTTAAAAATCTTTATTAACAAAACATAAACTGGATTGAACTTTCCTAAAGACAAAAACAGAGCAAAAACAAACATCAAAATTAGAGCCCTGGTTGTTTTTTCTTTTTTAAAAACCCAACCTCCAAGAAAAACAAAGAAAAAACCAATAACTCCAACATAGATAAGATTACCTTTTGTAAATACGCCTCCTAAATAAGGCAGAAAAACACCGATCATAGATAATGGGTTAAACGAATTCCAAAGGCTAAAACCAAGATTTGCAACCTGACGGTTTGAATAACTGGCCAATTCAGAGGTAAAATATAATTGCGGCAAAGAAATCATAAACGAAATAGCTGATATTAATGCTATCTCTTTAAAACAAACAATAAGGCGCCTTTTCTCTATAATGCTGCGATACATAAAGTAAACTGTGTAAAAAAACAGGGCGTAAACAGTCATTTGCATTGCCCCGCATAGAAATTGCAAACCAACGATTACGCCAATTAAAAATAGAAAGCCGATTTTTCTTTTTTCTAAATAGGTTTCAAACAAAAGCAGGACTAACGGAAAATACGCCAAAGATTTTAAGCTGGATGTATTTACAAAACAACCGGCATAAACACTGCCAAAACAAAATAGTATGGCTGCCAAAAAAGCTCCCGAAGGTGCCGCCTTTAATTTTCTTGAAAATAAATACGTGAATACTCCGGCAAGGACAAAATGAAATAGAAATGAATAATTGTAAGCAGCCTTAAAAGGAAGAAAAAAGAAAAAAAGCAAATTAAAAGGATATAATGAGCCGATTTGCCCTTCGGCAAATAAAGGAAACCCACACTGGACATAATTTGTCCACAAAGGAAGATGGAACGATTTTATACTATCTGAGTAAATCTTATACCAGGGGAAAAATTGCTGGGCATAATCACCTTTAAGAAAAGCGGATTTTAAAATAACTACATCCCAAAAAACAAAAATAACAATTACTACAAACAATCCGATATAACCAAGGTCTTTTCTCTTATCCATATTATTTAAGTCTGTAAATCTCTAAACTTGGCCCGCTAAACCTTCTTGAATAAACCTCTTTGCTCTCAACTGGTAAACATGTAATATCAATTTGATCATAGGCATACCTGATTTTATTATCAAAATACGGGCTAAATTGGGCAACCAAGGTTGAATTTTCCTTTAAGCGCTTAATAAAATCATCCTTCTCAGGATAAAAAACATTATAATGCACCACCACATACTCAATATTTTCATTTTGTAACTTCCCCAAATCAAATTCTACAGCTGGATACATAGAAAGAAATTCCAATTCAGTGTCTTTTTGAGCTAAGAAATAAATATTATAAGTTTTCTTATTTACTAAAGCCTGAATTAATAAATTAAGCCTTTTTCCTTTTAATTCTGCCATTTGGTTCTTCTTTATATAAGCATATTTTTCTTTTATCTGCCCCAGGCTTTGTTTAATCGGGGGAGAAAATGAAGTATGATCCATGGCAATCTTTGAAGACACAGGAATATTATCTTCAATCCAATTGGCTGCAATCTCTCTTGTGTCCTTACCTGCAAAAAGTAAATCGGATTTAATTGTTTTTACTAAGGTAAGAAAAAGAGCGCTTAAGGCTATTGCCATAAAAATAAATTTTAAAAACCTGTTTTTTGTATTCGGTAGAATAACATTAAAAAATAAAAATCCACAAGAAATAGCAAAAAAAGGTACAAGTGCCAATGCGTATCTTGAATAAGGCTGGCTTTTTATCGCCAGGTGAACATAAAAAATCAAAGGAAAAGAAAGAAATAAAACCGCCTTTCTTCTTTCTTTAAAAAACATAGAGATAAAACCAATAAAACCTGCTAAAACCAATAATAGGCCAATCCCCTCTTTAAGCGAATAGAAAATATGATGCGCCCAGCCGACATATCCGCTGCGCATCTTATTTGTAAGTGTAAACAAGAAAAGCTGCCAGTCTAAGGCTGAGAATGGATTAATAACAATAAAGGTCGCTGCAATAATACCTAAAGCTGTAAAAATACGATAATTAAACCAATTTTTATTCTCCTGAGACTGAAATCCTATCCAGTGCGCAACAAAAAGGCTCACTAACAAAATTCCAGCATTATATTTTGTACCTATGCCCAACCCGATAAATAACCCGGCAAAAATATAATTTATTATGTCCGGCCTTACAGTTATTCTTACAAGGTAAATATATGATAATAAAATAAAACTAACCAGCAAATTATCAGCATAAGCATAATGGCTGTTAGTTACCATTAAAAATGAAAAGCTGGCCACACAAGCTGAATATAAAGAACCTCTTTCTCCAAATAGCTTTCTGTATAAAAGATAAACTAAAGCTATATTTACAACTCCGGGGATTAATCCTAAGATTATTCTTGCGATTAAGTAAAACCAGGTAGGATCAGCGAAAAACTGCATTGCAAAGTCCTGAGCTGAACCAAAAGTTCCGAATAATTTCCCAATTAAAAAGTAAATTACATAACCCAGAAAAACCAGGTAAGACGAAAATGGCGGAATAATAAAGAAATGCGGATTTAAGTCTCCAGTTCCATAACCAAGCGCATGATTAACAACTATCGGCTCATCCTGATGAAACTGAAAAGGCAGGCCAAAATTGATCCCCCAAGCTCTTAGAATTAAACCAACAAAGACAACCAAAATAAAAGAAAGGTATTTCTTTATGAAATGCATTTATGCATAGCCTTAATGCGTAAAAGATCCTTGAACATATCAAAGGAACTCCCCAAAACCCTAACCTTGCTCTGAACAGAATTTAACCAGATCACCCCAACCTCTTTTACTTTATAATTAAGTTTTCTCGCCAAATAAAGCATTTCAACATCAAAACAAAATCCATCGATCTTTGACAAAGACGCAATTTTATAAGCAACTTCTCGTCTTAAGAGCTTAAAGCCACACTGGGTATCACTAAAACCTGAAACAAGCAACAGTTTTACAAAATAATTAAAAACCTTTCCCATCCGCTCTCTAACCCACGGCTGACGCACCTGAACATCTGAATCTCCTAAGCTGCGCGAACCAATAACAAAATCAAAGCCGCTTTTTATATATTCATATAGCTTATCCAGCTCTTGAATAGGGGTAGAAAGGTCAGCATCGCTAAATAAAACAAATTCACCCTTACTATTTAAAATTCCCTGCCTCACAGAAAAACCTTTTCCTCTATTTTCTGCATTTCTTAAAACTTTCAGATTTCCTTCCTTAAACAAAAGACTTTTTACTGAAACCGCAACTGTTCTATCTTTACTGCCATCATCAACTACAATAACTTCAAAATCAAAATTCTTATTTTCTAAATATCCGCGTATTTTATCAAGGGTTACAGCTAATCTTTTTTCTTCGTTATAAGCCGGTATAATTATGGACAAATACATATCTTATTCCTCAAGTGAATATAAAAAACCTTTGATTTTTACAAATTTAGTTGAATAAATTTGTACTAATATGTAAGAAATAACCATAGGCAAAAACAAAACAGACATCCTCTTCCAGAAGGTAAGAATAAAGAAATACGACAAAAGAAAAACCAGCAAAAACCTTGTTTTTGTGCCGCTAAGCAAAATAAAAGGAATTACCCAAAGCAAATACCACGCCTGAAAAGGAGTTGAGTTAGTAATAAACAAAGCGAGCAAAATGAGGCTGACTGTAGTAAAAAATATCTTTTGGTCCTGCTTAATTCTTCTTACAAAGTTTGCCAACAGATAAACATAAATTAAAACAAAAACAATAGAAAACAATGTCGCAATGTTATATTTATCAATAACAACCCCCATTTTATCTAAAAGAAAATAAACAGCAAAAGGAATGGAATCAAACCAAAAATTTAAACTCAGGTTCTTATAATACTCAATAATAGCAAGGAGGCTTTGTTTGCCAAATGGCAACCATAAAAGAACAACGACAATTAGTGAAAACACTGCCCCAGTAATAATATCAAGAAAACGCAACAGCATCTTTTTAGATGTATCTCTGAAAATATATAATATAAACAACGGCACAATTAAAACATAAACAAACTTAACCTGTATTGCCAGTGTTAATAAAAATAGAGCCAAAACATAACGTGAACGTAGAAGTGCCAGGCTCGCCAATAAAATAAAAAACGTCATAGCGATCTCATTGTGCCCATCAATAATAGTAGCAATAATTACCAAAGGATTCATGAAAAAAGCAACAGTCAATAATATGCAATTCTTGATTCTTAACTGAGAAGCAAGTTTATAAAAAGAGAACGAGCTTAACCCAAGGAAAATTAAAAGTATGGATTTATGCATAAAAGAAGTTAAGAACATGTTGTTTTTAAAGAAAATTGAATGCAATTGTCCGATATTAACCCATAATGGGCCGTAACATTCTGGAGTATTCTTCCAGAATAACATAGGATAGAAAAAATCGTGTTTTATCTTTACCGGAACACTCAAGTAGGGATTTAAATTATACAAACTAAGCATTCTTGCGCGTAAAGAATATTCAAATAAATCGCTAGATAGTAACGCATAAGAAGAACACAAAAAAACCATTACAGAAACAGTGCTAACCCAGAAATAACCTGACAAAATACTTTTACCTGATTCAAATAACCTAATCTTGTTACAATAATACAAATCTAAAAGATAAAAAATAAACACAAGGCTAAAAATAAATATAATATAAAAACGCAGGTGCTTATTCATCGGAGGCAGAACACTATCGCCAATCAATGAAGCAATGGTAGGAATAAAATATACCGCGCACAAGGACAATAAAAAACAAAGGTGCGCTACAATAAAACTTTTTTTATAATCATTAAATAACATAATTTTAAATGCTCTTCTTTATCTTTTTGATAACATTACAAACTCTATGAATCTCGCCTTTTGTTATAGCCAAACCCGACGGTAAATAAAGCCCTTTTTGTGCAATATAATCAGCAACAGGGTATTTCTTTCTATTAGCTTCCGGGCAAAGTTTACGAATTACCGGCTGCTGGTGCATAGGAACAAAAAAAGTTCGCGTTTCAATACCTTGAGAATGCAATTTATCCCGGGACTCATCTCTTGTTAAGCCAAAACTATCTTCTATTAAGATTGAATACATCCAATAAACGCTTTTTGCCCAATCCTCCTCAAACGGAAAGCGCAATCCAGGTACTACTTTTAATTCTTCAGAATACTGGCTTGCCATTTGGCGCTTTTTGCTAATAAAAGATTTAATCTTGTGCAATTGGCCCAACCCAACTGCTGCTTGCATATTTGTCATTCTATAATTATACCCAAGATCAGTATGCAAAAAACGCTTTCCCGGTGAATGTGAAAGATCTTTTAGCAATTCTGCCCTCTCGGCAAGTTTTTTATTATTGGTGACCACCATCCCACCTTCACCAGTTGTAATAATCTTATTGGCATAAAAACTAAAACAACCAAAATCACCAAAGCTTCCGCATTTTCTGCCCTTATATTCCGAGCCATGTGCCTCAGCAGCATCCTCAACAACATAAAGCTTATATTTCTTTGCCAGCCTCATCACCGAATCCATATCAACCGGATGCCCATAAATATGTACCGGCATAATTGCTTTTGTACGCTTAGTGATTGCTTCTTCAATCTTCGCGCAATCCATATTCCAGGTTCGCTCTTCACTATCAACAAAAACAGGCCTCGCTCCTGTATATAACACCGCATAAGCCGAGGCAACCATAGTAAATGTTGGCAAAATTACCTCATCGCCTTCTTTAATCCCCAAAGATAAAAGTGCAAGATGAAGCGCGGTTGTACCGCTAGTTACAGAAATCCCGTATTTCATTCCACAATATTCAGCAAACTCTTCTTCAAAACGCTTAATGAATTGACCTTTTGAGGAAATCCATCCGCTTTTTACACACTGAATAACATTCTTTAATTCTTCTTTACCAAGATACGGCTGATTAACAGGTATCATTTATGCTTCTTTCTTTTTTCAATATATTCCTTATCGTCAACCCCGGCATACGGGCCCTGCTTAACCTCAAGCATCAGGCTATCCTCCAAAACCCTGATCCCATGCCCGGCATTTGCCAATAATATTGTGTCTCCGCTCTTTAGTATCCTAGTCGCAACAAGTGTTCTGTTTTCATCGTACAAGTATACGGCAATTTTTCCTTTTTTAACGTGCAGAACTTCCTGAGTAATTGCAACTTTACGGTGCACTATTTTATGCACGTGCGGTTTTACCTCGGCTCCTTTTTTATGGCACAATAAACCAACCTGTTGAGAGAAATCAGGAGGAGTAAAAAAGGTAACTCCTTTGGTTTCCAGTTTACGAGGCAAAATAACAGCAATCAACGTTCCCTTCTTTGATTTAATAAATTCTGCCATAACAAATTCCTTTCTGAGAAATTACTTAGAAAACCTTATTGCAATAATCCTTTTTATATAGCCAGAGCCAAGTTTGAAGAAGCCCAACAAAGAAGCCTGTGTCTTAGACTTACCCAGCTTTCTGTCTGTAAAAATATAAGGAATTTCTTTAACCTTAAAACCTGCTTTCTTGCATTTATAAATAAACTCAATAAAATAATCTCCATATCCATGGCTTGGAAAATTAACCTTGCTAAACACTGATTTCTTAAGAACAATAAACCCACTGTCATAATCCCTTATGTCAAAACCCAGCAATAACCCGGCAAACCAATTGATAATCTTGCTAGTTAGCGCCCTGAAAAACCCACGCGCATCTTTACCACCAGGAACATAACGCGACCCAATTGCAATATCTGCATCCCTTAACGCAGAAAGCATCCCAGGTATCACGCTTGGAGGCATGCTCATATCTGCGTCCATCCAGCCGACAATATCACCCTTTGACTCCTTAATTCCTCTGTCAATAGCCGTAGCCAAACCTCTTTCATTCATTCTTCTTATAACTCTCACATTAGAAATATGCGATTTTTCTACAATCCCCCAAGTTAAATCAGGAGAATTATCATCTATGACTAAAACTTCTAATGGCTCTTTTATAATCTTTAATAATGAATTAATTAAATCTAAGATAATTTCCGATTCATTATAAGTTGGCAGAATTACTGAAACCATCTTCTAAGCGCCTTCCTTCTCTAAAATTAAGTTTTCTTTGTTATCCAGAACCAAATATTGCTGATTTAAAAAGGACAACGAAATTACAAACCAAATTATATATTCGTTTATTATAGTTTGGACCAGCCCTTGAACAAAAAGCGAAACGAGACTAATCAAAACTGCCAAAAAGAAAGACTTTTTGACCCAATTTAAATTGGATTTTATCTTTTTTAATAGCAAAACAAGAAGAAGCATAGAACCAAAAATAAAAAAAACAAACCCAGCTATCCCTGATGCGACTAGAACGGCTATAAAGTTGTTATGCGCGCCCATCAAACCCGGGACCACGTGGTAATTTAATCCGTGCCCTTTAAATGGCGAAGCCCTAACCAACTCAAGTGATTTTCTCCAAACAATAGTGCGCTCATGGGCCAATACCAGATACATATTCCTTAAAAAATAATTTTTTATTTGGGCTGTTTGGGGATCTTTATAGATATTATTATCTGAGGCCACCAAAACAGATCTTGACAACAACATAGCGCCCCTCACTCGCGAAGAAAAAGAAACAGCAATAACAGCACATAAAAACAAACTTGAAGTAAAAATAAATATTTTTCTAGATATATCCCTGCTTGCTTTTGAGAAACTAAATAAATAATAAATAAAAAAAGGCAATGTAATCAATAGTGCCACATAACCGCTTCTTGTAAGCGAGAAAATAATGGCTACAAAAGAACATAAACTTGCTGCCAAAGCAAAATATCCCATCATTCTATTCTTGGCAAAGAAATAATTTAATATAACAAAGGGGATCGTTAACAGTAAAAAGGTACAAAACCCAGGATGTTTACTCATCTTAAAATACACTGGATTCGGTAGAAGAAAATAAAAAAGACTATAAGCTGCAATGCAAAAAACAATTACAGTTAGAATATTAAGAATATAATTCAATCTTATTGTTTTTTTCCAGTAAAAAATCGGCAGGAAGAAGATTAAACTTATATTTAAAAACAAATTTATTTCCGTTAAATACTGGCTTTTTTGAATAAAAGCAAAAAAAGCAGAAAACAAACAAAAAACAGAAAAACTTAAAAAAATAAACTTATGCGTAAGAGCAAGATCATCAAAAACCTTCCTTTGTCCGGAAAATATTCTTTTCATTGAACATAAAATCAACAATAATGTTAGAAAAAGAAAGGGTTTTAATGTAAAAGAAAAACTATAAATATGGATTTTATAAAAAAGTTCAGTGAAGTATTCATAAAATGGCGATACGACAGCTAACAAATAAATTATTGCAAGTGGACGAGCAATAACAATTAAAGCAAGAATTATATAGATGATAACCAGGGGAGTAATAACCATTTACTTTTCAACGCTCCAAACCATATTTCTCAGGTTATTTCTTATAATTGAATACCTGCTTAGGAACTTGTCTAGTTTAACCAGAAATGAGAATGTAAAACTAATACCCAGAATATTTCGCATGAATTTATGAAATAAGTATGCAAAAAGGTTATATCGTCTAGAATAAAAATTAGATAATCCGTATTGCTCTGCCTTAGATGCTAAAAATTCTTCCTTTAAATCTTCCCTGGGGTCATCCGGGTGTTTTGGAAATATTTTTCTTATGATTCTCCAGTTGGGAGAATAGGCGTTGTCAATAAATACGGCCTTGCCGCCAGATTTAAGCACTCTCTTAAGCTCAGGGAAAAATAAATCAATATTTAGATGATGAATAACCTGCCAGCCATAAATCACATCTATTGAACTATCCGGGAAGTCAATATTATGAGCGTCTATAATTTTTTTGTTTCCGGATGTCTTAAGCATTTTGTCAAAAGTAATATCAGAGATAATTACATTTTCAAAGAAAGGCGCCATATTGCCATTTCCAATAGATAATATGACTTTCCCCTTAGGATCGCCTATCCTGTTTAGGAAATCTTTTTCTTCCTCAAAATTTATTCTTTTAACATATTCCATAGATTAACGCCATTAAACTCACAACTAATATTTTTAACAAACCCTATTCTTCAGCCTCTCCAAATCAGCATCCACCATCATCTTTACCAAATCTTCAAATTTCACCGTGGGTTTCCAGCCGAGGATTTTCTTTGCTTTGCTATAGTCGCCTTGCAACACATTGACCTCAGCCGGGCGGAACAATAATTCATCCTTCTTCACGTACTTCTTCCAATCAAGCCCAGCGTAGCCAAATGCCAGCTCCACAAATTTTTTTACAGTATGAGTCTCTCCGGTGCCAATTACATAATCATCCGGTTTATCCTGCTGTAGCATCAGCCACATTGCCAAAACATAATCCCCTGAAAATCCCCAGTCGCGTTTTGCCTCAAGGTTACCAAGTTTCAATTCCTTGGAAAGCCCAAGTTTTATCTCGGCGACTGTATTTGTAATCTTTCTAGTAACAAACTCAAAACCACGGCGAGGAGATTCATGATTAAACAAAATACCATTACAGGCGAATAAATTATACGCTTCGCGGTAGTTACGGGTTAAATCAAAACCAGCTACCTTTGAAATCCCATAAGGCGAGCGCGGATGAAACGGTGTAAATTCATTCTGCGGCACTTCTTTGGCATGGCCGAACATTTCACTTGAAGCTGCAAAATAAAACTTACATTTAGGCGCCCGTTCTTTTATTGCCGAGAGTACAAAATGTGTACCGTTTATATTTGTATTAATGGTTGAGAACTCATCCTCAAAAGAATAACTGACAAAACTTTGCGCTGCCAGATGATAACACTCATCCGGTTTTACTTTCTCTACGACCTTAAAAATGCTCGGATAACTTTCAAGTGAACCGGAATAAATATTAATTTTATTTAATAAATGCCTGATTCTCCACAAATGATGTTCAGGATCCTCAAGGGCAACCCTCCTTACGATCCCATAAACTCCGTAACCTTTTTCTAACAATAGCTCAGATAAATATGACCCGTCTTGCCCGTCAATACCGGTAATTAATGCCTTCCTTTTCTTCATTGCTCCCTCCCATAGGAAAAATACAAAAATAACAAAACAACCAAAGTTAATAAAGTAACTGCGTTTGCCACAATAATAATATAATCCTGCAAATACAGGCCATAAACCATCCAAAAAGAAACGCCCACAAGAAACTGTAAGATTGTAATCACGCTGACATCTTTTGCTGATTTATGTTTAAGCACTTTGAGAATCTGGGGCACAAAACCAAACATAGTTAAGGTAGCAGCAGTCCCACCGATTAATGGCCAGACCGAGGTCATATCAAACTCTCCTTAACTAAAGAATCATTCTCCTTGATCCAACTAAAAATATCTTCTAGAATCTCCCCGGGGCTTTCTTGCGGCTGCCATCCCAAATCATGGGCTACTTTCTTGCTATCTGAAATATAAATCTTTATGTCTCCTGGACGAGTATTAGAATCACCCTTAATTTCCATTTTGCTTCCAGTAATCTTTTCGCATAATCTTACTGTTTCAATTAAAGAGAGATTGCTGTTGTTACCTCCGCCAATATTATAAACCTCTGCGTTAACCTTGCTCATGTTACCAGCTTCCAGGTCTATTAATCTAAGAAGGTCATCAACATGCAAAATATCCCTTACCTGTTTGCCTTTCCCGCCAAAACCAATATATTTTATTTGCTTTTTATAAAAGTGCGCAAGCATTAAAAAAGTGAAAATTCCCTGATCTACTTTTCCAAACTGCCATGGCCCTGCAACAACTCCGCAACGATTAACCACGCCCTTAATACCATAATTCTGAATATATTCCTGTAATAAAATTTCTGAGCAAAGCTTTGTTGCTCCATACAAGGTTTTTGCTCCTCCAAGTGTAAATGATTCATTAATCCCATCAACTGACCAGCCATTTATCTTCTGCCCGGAGCTCCATTCAAATCTTATCGCCGATTCACGGGCCTTAATCTCATTAATAGCTCCATAAGGATAAACTCTGCTTGTTGAAAGAAATATCACATCCAGCTTTCTTTTTCTGGCTAACTCCAGACAATTAACTGTTCCTGTGAGATTTGTATTAACCACATACAGCGGGTTATCTCCTACTCCAGCCATTACTGATGGCTCTGCTGAACATTCAATCAGTAATCCCGGAGGGCACTCAAAAACCAAATCCTCAGGATTCCTGATATCTGCATGCAAAAAAGAAACTCCGCTTTCTTTCAAGCGGATAATATTAAGTTCGCTGCCTCTACGTTTTAGATTATCTAAAACAAGGACTTTTACTTTTGGGTATTTACGCTTAAAGGAAATTGCAAGGTTACTGCCGATAAAACCAGCTCCGCCGGTAATTAAAATAAATTTATATTTCACACTACCCCCTTCTGCATCTCAAAAATTTCTCTTATTGTATCCTCAACATTATATTTATAATCCCAATCAGGGTAATGCGACTTAAATTTAAAGACATCGCTTATCCACCAGATATGGTCACCAATTCTATTTTTATCAACATATTCGTAATTCATTTTCTTTTTGCAGATTCTTTCAGAAATTTCAATTGCTTCCAAGACGGAAACATTTGCAAAACGGCTTCCTCCGATATTGTACACTTCTCCTGAACGAGGTGCCTTAAAAAATTGATAAAAAGCATTGATCAAATCCTGCGAATGGATATTATCCCTGACCTGCTTTCCTTTATAGCCGTAAACTGAATAATTCTTTCCGGTAATGCAGCAACGCACCAGATATGATAAAAATCCGTGCAGCATAGTACCTGAATGCGCAGGCCCTGTCAGGCAGCCTCCCCGGAAAACTCCTGTCTTAAAACCAAAATACCTTCCGTATTCCTGAGTTAAAACATCCGCAGCTACTTTTGATGCCCCAAATAAACTATGCAGGCAATTATCAATACTCATTGATTCATTTATACCTTCATAATATTCATGCTTAGGAGGTAATTCAAACCTTGTCTTTAACTCAACCAGCGGCAGTGAATTTGGGCGGTCACCATAAACTTTGTTGGTTGAGGTAAAAATAAAAACCGCCTGCGGGCAATGCTTTCTAAATGCCTCCAGCAAATTAAGCGTGCCATTGGCATTAACCCCAAAATCAACCTGTGGAGACTTTGCTGCCCAGTCATGCGAAGGTTGTGCCGCAGCATGAATAATTAATACAGCTTCGCCTGAATATTTCTTAAATAATTTATTTACGCCTTCGGCATTACGAATGTCAAGTGCATTGTGCTTATAATTTTTGTAAAGTTTATTTAAACGTTTTTTGTTCCAACTCACATCACCATCAGGGCCAAAAAAACTACGGCGCATGTTATTATCAATGCCCACAACATCAAATTTCTTTTCACAAAAAAAGCTCACCGCTTCAGAGCCAACTAAACCACAGGAACCAGTAACAATAACTACAGACATTTATTTGTAGAGCTTATTAATCTCTTCCCATTTACCAAACAACCACTGCTTGTTTTTAATGCACCAATTAACAGTTTTATTTAAACCGGCATCTAAATTAGTCTGCGCACGCCATCCGGCCTGCTTTAAGATTTTCTGAACACTCAAGCTATACCTAATATCATGTCCTGGCCTATCCTTAACAAATTCAATTCCAACCCAACACTTTTGCATAATACTTAAAACCTTTTTTGCTATTTGAATATTCTTTTCTTCGTAGCCACTCCCCAAATTATAAACCTCTCCGATTTTTCCTCTTTTTAAAACCTGCCAGATACCAAGCGCGCAATCTTCTACATAAAGCCACTCCCTAACGTTTAACCCTTTTCCATAAACAGGAATCTTCTTGTTCTTTAGGACAGTCAAGATTGCCCGCGGGATAAACTTCTCCGGATATTGCCATGGCCCATAATTATTGCTTGCCCTGATAATTAGCGCCGGAAATTTAAATGTCCTCACATACGACTTTACCAACAAATCCGCAGCAGCCTTTGAGGCCGCATAAGGGCTATTTGGTTTTAACGGAGATTCCTCTGAAAATTTCCCCTTTTCTATGTCTCCATAAACCTCGTCTGTGGAAATATGCACAAATTTCTTTATTTTATTTTTAAGTGCAGTATCCAGAAGAATTTGTGTGCCGCGAATATTTGCCTCAATAAAAGGAGAGGCATCCTTTATGCTTCTATCAACATGGCTCTCTGCAGCAAAATGAATAACAGCATCCGGTTTTTCTTTAGCAAACACTGCTTCAAGGCGAGGCTTATCACAAATATCAACCTTGTAAAATTTGTATTTACATTCAACTTCTTTTAAACGCGCTAAATCCCCCGCATAAGTAAGCTTATCAACAATTACAGGCAGAATGCCCTTCTTAACCGCAAGCCGCACAAAAGCGCTGCCAATAAACCCAGCACCGCCGGTAACTAAAATTTTACGAAATTTTCTACGCATTCTGGAATTACCTCATCTATGTTTCTTACTTTAAAACCTGTGTTCTCTAATTTCGCTGAAGATAAAATCAGGTTTGTGCGCACTAAACCCATTTTCTTGTAACTAATTAATTTATATTTAAAATCAGGGCAGTATTTGCGATATTCATCAAGTAGTTTAGGATACCTCAAAGTACCCTTATTGACAATATTATACACTCCTCTCGCATCAATCTTAATTAAATACCGGACAGCTTTTACGAAATCAGGAATATAAGTTACAGAATTGGGTATATCAATAACCGTTTTGTAATTTATAAGCTTATTAAGAATATTTTTAGGATGGCTCACATTATCAAGGGGGATACGGATTCTAGCAATTAGAATATTATACCGATCCGCAAGCGGCAGCAAAGCTCTTTCAGAATAAATCTTGCTCCTTGAATAAAATAAATTAAAAAAATCAGGAACTTTATTCTCTGTAATTGGCTTTGTAACCCCATATTCATAATTATAAATGCATCCGCTTGAAATGTGCACAAGCTTCATACGGTTTCTTAAAGCAACCTCGGCTAAGATAACCGGCAAAAAAGCATTAGAAAACAAAGTCTTATCCTTATCCAGCTCGCAGTAGTCAACATTTTTTCCGATGTGGCCGATACAATTAATAATTACCTTTGGCTTATATTTCAAGATTTCTTTTTCAGCTTCTTTAAATGAGCCAATCTTTGCTCCTGAAATATTACAATTTAAAACTGAGCGCAGTTTATCTCCGATATAACCTTTACCTAAAATCAAAATATTAGATTTCATCTTGTATCAGCCTTTTTAGATATTCACCGTAAGATGTAGGGATCTTCTGTGCAAGCTTGAGTAATTTATTTTTATTAATGTATCCAGAACGATATGCGATCTCTTCAACACAGCCCACCTTTAGCCCCTGCCTCTCCTCAATAGTTTTGATAAATGTTGAGGCATCAATCAAAGAATCATATGTTCCCGTATCAAGCCAGGCATGCCCTCGGCCGAGAAACTTTGCCTTTAATTTACCCATTTTAATATAGGCGTTATTTACCGAAGTAATTTCCAATTCTCCTCTTGCTGAAGGCTTAACCTTCTTTGCTATATCAACAACTTTGTTATCGTAAAAATAAAGCCCGGATACTGCCCACTTGGATTTGGGTTTCTTTGGCTTTTCTTCAATAGAAATTACCCTGCACTTTTTGTCAAACTCAACCACCCCGTAACGCTGAGGGTCTTTAACATAGTAACCAAAAATACAGGCACCATCCTTTAGCGCTGCAGCTTCGCTAAGTAATTGAGTCAGGTTATGCCCGAAAAAGATATTATCCCCTAAAATTAAACAAACCTTGTCCTTGCCGATAAATTCTTCTGCAATAATAAAACTTTGGGCTATTCCTGCAGGTTTTGGCTGTCCGGCATAAGATATTTTAAGGCCCAATTCGCTTCCGTCGCCTAACAGATCCTGAAAACGCGGCAAATCTTTTGGAGTTGAAATCACTAATATCTCTGTTATCCCGGCTAACATCAACACAGAAAGCGGATAATAAATCATCGGCTTATCATACACCGGCAGCAATTGTTTACAAACACCCTTGGTGATCGGATATAACCGCGTAGCTTTTCCACCTGCTAAAATTATCCCTTTCATTTCATGTCTCCTTTAAAAAGGCACCTCAACTCCTGCCTCTATCCCTGACTCCTCTTCTAAACACTTTAACCTTATAAACGCCTGAGCATCATTACTTCTAAGAAGTTTATGCGTAAGAGTTATGCTAATCCCCAAACGCTCCCCTTTTTTATTCTTTAACATGCAAACAACTTTATCTTTTTTGGTTAAAGTAGCTTCAATTCCAAAATCAATTGCCCTGTTTTTACCGGGGCCATAATCTATCTCAAAAATCAAACCCAGCGCTCGGCTAAATTTCCAACTGCCGTAAAGAATAATACTTCTATCTTTATAAAGCTTGCTGCCTTTTATACCTATGCCTAAACGGTATTTGATCAAACCGTCCTGCGGATAAATATTAGGAGAATCCAGTTGAACGCAAAAAGTAAACTGTGAATTGGAATTTCTGGATAAAATATAAACGAGCCTATTTTTTTGAGTAATTTGCCAGTATCCCGAGAAAGAAAGCGTGTGTACTACTTTTGTTTTTCTCTTAAGCTGAGTTTTTTGGTATGAGTAAACTATCTGTTGGTTTTTATCCAATTCCCAGGCACCTTCAAAAACCAATATATCAGGAGAAAGTTTCTTAGAAAGCACAAAACAAAGGCGGTTAAAAGCATCCTGCTGCCAATAACCGCCTAACTGTAAAATCTGTATATGTGAATTGCCGCGTTTATCCAAACTTGCTATTTCAAAAGCTAAGATATTATTTTGCGCAGAGATAATATTACCCTTAAGAACAAGATAACCAGCTTTTGTCTGCGCAGACTTTGATAAGTTTAAAACCAAATCGTGATTTGAATCAAGCTGCCAGAAGCCTTTAAAGGAAACCTTTCTTGAAAGGCTGTTTTCTTTAATCCACGATTCAGGTTCATTAAGCCAGTAAGAAAGCCGGTTATTTTTATCCAAGGAAAACCTTCCGTCGGCAACTAACTTTTTATTTTTGCGCCTAATAATCAGGCGGTTAAACTCATCCACTGAGTAACCAGTATTTGTTCTCATGCGCAATTAAATTTCCAGTTTCAGAAACCGCCTTTTCCCTACCTTAAGCACTCCCGGCTTATCTAAAACAACATCTTCTTTATCAATGCGCTCTCCGTCTAAATAAACCCCTCCCTGCGCAATCAGGCGCCTTGCTTCATTCTTAGAAGAAACCAAATGATTTTCAATGATAACATCCAATACATTTTGCTTTTCTTTAAGTTGATACGCAGGCATATCCTGAGGCAGTTCTTTTTGGCTAAAGACCTGCTCAAATCCCTCCTTTGCCTTTACTCCGGCATCCACACCATGATACTGAGCAACGATCATTTGAGCAAGTTTTAACTTTGCCTCTTTAGGGTGCATGGCTTTAATATCTGCCAAGTCTTCATCAGTAAGAAGCGTATAATATTTATGCATCAACTCGTCGGAAATGGACATGATCTTACCAAACATCTCACCAGGCGCCTCATTGATGCCGATATAATTACCAAAGGATTTGCTCATCTTCTGCACGCCGTCTGTGCCCTCTAATAGCGGCATAGTAATGACTACCTGCTGCTCAAGCATTAGGTCTTTCTGGATGTCGCGACCCATTAGAAGATTAAAAATCTGGTCAGTGCCTCCAAGCTCAATATCAGCTGAAAGTTTGACCGAATCATAACCCTGCAATAAAGGGTACATAAATTCAGTTACCGAAATATCCTCATTCTTTGCCATGCGATTCCTGAAATCTTCTCTTGCAAGAATCTGAGAAACAGTGGCGTGGGTCGTTAAGTGAAGAATATCCAAAACCGACATCTGTTCAAACCATTCGCTGTTAAATACTATTTTAAGTTTTGACAAATCAAGGATTTTAGAAACCTGCTTTTTATAAGTCTCGGAGTTTTTTAGAACATCCTCTTTATTCAACTGTTTTCTTTTCTCGTTTCTTCCGGTAGGATCCCCTATCCGGGCTGTAAAATCACCAATTAAAAAAACTACCTGATGGCCTAAATCCTGGAACTGCCGCAGCTTCCTCAGAAGCACGGTATGCCCCAAATGGATATCCGGGGCTGTCGGATCAAATCCAGCCTTAATCACAAGCGGCTTATTTGATTTTAGGCTTAGCTCTAACTTCTTTCTTAATTCAGCTTCAGAAATTATTCCCGCAGCCCCGCGCTTAATTATCTCTAATTGTTTTTCAATATCCATATAACTCAATTACCTTTTATATTTTTGAGGTCAGGCCGATTTTTGCCTGTTCCACATCAACCTTAATTACCTTGACCTTAATTGTCTCCCCGGCATTCAACTTTGCCGCGGCATCTTTGTCAATCTCGCTGGCATAAATCAAGCCTTCAAGTTCGTCTTCAATCTTGACAAACACACCAAACTCAGTAACACTTACAACCTCAGCCTCTAAAACTGTATCCAGCGGGTATTTTGCAGCGATTTCAACCCATGGATTAGGCTGCAGCTGTTTAAGGCCAAGAGCAATCCTGCGATTCTGAGAATCAACAGAAAGCACAACCACATCAACCTTTTGCCCTTTTTTCAAAACATTCTGAGGATGCGGCACACGCTTTGTCCATGAAAGATCGGAAACGTGGATCATCCCTTCAAGGTTGCTGTCTAATTCCACAAAAGCGCCATATTCAGTAAAACCTCTGACCTTACCGCTTATTTTTGTGCCCACCGGATACTTTGATTCCGCATCAATCCACGGATTTGATTCAAGCTGCTTTAAGCTAAGTGAAATCCTGCGGCCATCTTTATCAATACTTAAAACCTGCGTTTCTACCATGTCTCCGATAGCAAACATTTCGCCCGGATTATTCACTCTCTTGGTCCAGGAAATCTCAGAAACATGGATCAAGCCTTCAATCCCCTTTTCCAATTCCACAAAAACTCCGTAAGGCAAAATATTTACAACCTTACCCTTGATCTTCAATCCCACATTAAACTTGTTTGCAATATCCTGCCAGGGATCAGGAAGCCTTTGCTTGAGCCCCAGAGAAACCTTTCCTGATTCTTTATCCAAGTTCAACACCATTACTTCAATCTTATCTCCAATTGCCACAATCTCAGATGGATGAGCAATCTTTGACCACGACATATCAGTAATATGCAATAGCCCGTCCACTCCGCCCAAATCAATAAAAGCTCCGAAATCAGTAATTGCTTTAACAGTGCCGGGATAATTCTGGCCAATCTTTAGATCCTGCCAAATCTTGTCCTTAGCTACTTCTTTTTCTTTTTGCACTGCTTCGCGACGGCTGACAATAAGGCTTCTTCTTAAGTTATTGATCTTTACGATCTTAAACTTAAAATATTTAAAAAGAATGTCTCTTTCAGACACTCCCTTAAATGCAGAAAGTGAAGACGGTAAGAATCCTTCAATTCCCATTACCTCTACAAGGAACCCGCCCTTTACCTTCTTTACAGGCCTTCCCTCAACCAGTTCGCCTTCTTGAGACAATTTTACAATCTTGTCCCAACCCTGCATACGCACAGCCTTTTCACGGGATAACACGATCATCCCGGCATCGTTTTCAATAGAATCAATCAAGAATTCTACTTCCTTACCGACTTCCAAATCGCCTTGTGTAAACTCGGTGATCGGGACAACGCCTTCTGATTTAAACCCGACATCAACCAAAACCTCTTTTGGCCTTATAGAAACGATCTTGCCAGTTACCACCTGGCCCTCTTTTATTAGCTTAATACTTTGATTATACAACTCCTCTAATTCACTCTTTACAGTTGCCATTTTAATAACTCTCCTTTATTTTTATTTTATTTTATTTTATTTTTAATTTTTATTTTTCCCAACACTGAACTTGTTTAAAACCCCCCTTCATTAGGAATTTTATTGTACCTTCTGTTGATGCAAAGCAGCAAGTTGTTTAATTTCACCCATAATCAAATCTGCCGCTTGTTGATGTTCCATACCTTCTTTAACATAAAAAGGCTTGCCATAATAAACACTAATTTTAGTAATCCGGAATAATTTTGTCCCTTTCGGCGCGGCATTTTCAGATCCCTGAACATAAACCGGAACAACCGGAGAACCAAGCTTCTCTGCCAAAAATCCTACTCCTGCAAGAGGCTTGCCAAAAGATCCCCCATTATGCTGACGTGTCCCCTCAGGAAACAAAACTATGCCTTCACCGTTTTTAAGGCGGCGCATTGCCTCTTTTAAAGCGCTTAAGTCCGCAGTATTTCTTTTTATTGGGATGACCCCGACAGCAGAACACCACCATCCTAAAACCGGATTTTCAAAAAGGCTTTCCCGTGCCATGAAACTCAGGCGTTTTGAACAAAATATACCAACTAACGCCGGGTCAAGATAACTGACATGGTTACTTGCCAAAATAAAACCGCTTTTCTTGGGGATATGCTCTACGCCTTCTGCCGTCACCCCAAAAAATAATTTACAAAGAACAAAAAAAATAAATTTTGAAATACTATAAATCATTCCTTAAGGATAATTTCCCTGCCAAGCGCTAAAAGTTTCTTTGCCTGAATTAAACTTTTTGCTTCAGCATACAAGCGCATGATCGGCTCTGTCCCTGAACCACGGAACATAAGCCAGCTCTGGTCTTCGCAAATCAGCTTAATTCCATCATAATCTTTAATTTCAATAACTTTTTTCCCCAGTAATTCAGTAGGTAAATTTTCTTTCTTTGGCTCAACCCTGTGCGATAAATGCAGATCATCGCGCACATAATAATATTTGCCAAATTTCTTTTCAGTCTCATTTAAAATCTTTAAAATATCTTTGTTGCGATAAACCATCATTTCTAAAAGCAATAAACCCGCTACTGTGCCATCTCTCTCGGGAATATACCCTTTTACGCCCATGCCGCCTGCTTCCTCTCCACCGGCGACTACATCTTGTGTTTCCATAAGATTGGAAATATATTTAAAACCAACAGGAGTCTCATATAATTTTACATTCAAGAAACTTGCAATATTATCAATCATGGTCGTGCCGCAGATCGTCTTTACGATCCCGCCGCTCCAACCCCTGTCCTGATTTAAATGCAAAGCGAGTAAACCCAGTATTTTTTGCGGATGGATAAAAACTCCTCCGGGAGCAACTGCCGCAATCCTGTCTGCATCTCCATCAAGGGCAATTCCTAAATCAAATTTCTCCTTTTTTACTCTTTCTTTTAATACACTCAAATTATCCTCCACCGGCTCCGGGCGCTTCCCGTCAAATGAAGGGTTAATAGTGTTACGCATAAACTCAAGTTTTATATTCGTCCCCTTGAGCACTTCGGCAATAAAGCTGTCTCCTGAACCATACATAGAATCCACCAACACCTTAAACTTTTTTGACTTGATCTTCTTTAGGTCAATGTATGAACGGATAAATTTCACATATGCCTTGGTTAAATCTTCTTTTTTCACTGGTGTTTGCTCAGAAGGCCCATCTTTTACAGGGCTCTTTCCCAATAAGGTCTCAACCGCATTGGTTACTTCCTTTGCAGCAGCGCCTCCGGATGCATTTTTAATTTTAAAACCATTATATTCAGCAGGATTATGCGATGCGGTAATCATAATACCTAAATCAAATTTCTTGGTTTTTACGGCAAAACTTAAAGTAGGCGTCGGAGTAGGGCGGTCAGAAAGAACAACCTCCATTCCATTGGCACTAAACACATTTGCCGCAATCTGGGCGAATATTCCCGACATAAAGCGAGTATCAAATCCGACTACGATTTTCTTACCGCTACCCATATAGTCAGCTACTGCCTGAGAAACAATTTTCAGGTTTTTAAAAGTATAGTTATCGGCAATAATGCCTCTCCAGCCGTCAGTCCCGAATGAAATTTCTTTATTAGTTGCCATGCCTTATCCTTTCTATCGCTTGTTTAACGTCTTTTGCTGCGAAAATATAGGAACCTGCGGCAAGAATATTTGCTCCTGCTGCAATTGCTTGTTTTGCTGTATTATCGTTGATACCTCCGTCAACAGATATATCTCCCTTAAAAATCGCGCGAAGCTGTTTAATCTTTTCAACTGAGGCCTGGATAAATTCCTGTCCTCCAAACCCAGGAAAAACAGACATCACCAGAACAAAATCCACATCACCAAGCACAGGTTTAATTTTCTCAAGGCCGGTATCAGGATTTAATGAAACACCTGTTAAAACTTTTCTATTTCTTAAATCCCCGGCCAGTTTTTTAAAAGACCCAACATCAATGGTCTCAATGTGCATAGTAATCATATTGCTTCCCGCTTCAATAAACCTATCAACGTACTTCTGAGGATTTTCAATCATAAGATGCACATCCAAAGGAAGCGCGGTAATTTTACGCAGCGCCCTGACTACAAGCGGGCCGATGGTAATATTTGGAACAAAATGACCGTCCATCACATCCACGTGGATCAAATCCGCACCGGCATTCTCTACCCTCTTAACTTCTTCTGCCAGGCAGCTAAAATCAGCAGACAAAATTGAAGGCGCAACTTTTATTTTCATTGGTAAAGCCCTTGTTTGTTAATATAATCAAACACTGCTTCCGGCACAAGATAACGAAACGACTTATCCCCCCTGATACACTCACGCACCTCAAATGCCGATACATCCACTGCTCTTATCGGCAAAGTGGTAATGTAAGAAGGGATCTTATCCAAAGGATATCCCGGGCGGGTAGCTGCGACGAAACGAACCAGTTTTATGATTTCGTTTAAGTCTTTCCACTCATCAAGATATTTTAAAAGATCTGAGCCAATAATAAAATAAAGCTCGTCATGCGGAAATTTATTTTTAAATCCTTTAATTGTATCAATCGTATATGAACGCCCGTCCCGTTTTATTTCTATATCAGAGGCAACAAAATACTTATTGCCCTTAATCGCAAGCTTAACCATACTAAACCTGTGTTTAGCAAGGGCCACATCAGAGCCATCCTTATGCGGCGGCAGGAACGCAGGAACAAAAATAATTTTATCCAACCCTAATTTCTCACGGGCTTCTTCAGCTAAAATCAAATGCCCTATATGAACCGGATTAAATGTCCCGCCTAAAATACCAATTTTCATTTTATACCCTTATTTGCCCGTTACCAAACACCATATATTTGTAAGTAGTCAGTTCTTCAAGAGCCATCGGGCCACGAGCATGCAGTTTATCTGTGGAGATCCCGATTTCAGCGCCTAATCCAAATTGATATCCGTCGGTAAACCGCGTTGAAGCATTCACATAAACACAGGCAGAATCAACCTGCTTTAAAAAGAACATCGCATTTTCATAGTTCTCTGTAACAATGCTGTCCGAATGTCGCGAACCATAACAATTAATATGATCAATGGCTTCCTGAATGTCTTTAACCACTTTGACAGAAAGGATCAAATCAAGATATTCAGTTGCATAATCCTTGCTGCTTGCCTTTTTTACGCCTTTTGCAAGTTTGCGGGTCATTTCGCAGCCGCGGATTTCAACGCCTGCCTGCTTGAATTTCTTCAACATCCCCGGTAAAAACCTTGCCGCCACGTCATGATTCACAAGCATGCTCTCCATGGCATTACATACTCCGGGGCGCTGAACCTTGGCATTAAAGCAGATATTCTGCGCCATATTTAAATCAGCCCATTCATCCACATAAACATGGCAAATACCTTTATAGTGTTTGATCACCGGAATAAGCGACGATTCCACTACCCGCTTAATCAATCCTTCTCCCCCGCGCGGAATAACTACATCAATATATTCATGCAGCTTCAATAACTCATCTATCGCGCGCCTGTCAGTTGTATCAACGATATTTATAACCCCTTCGCCAAAGCCGTGCTTTTTCAACACTGCTTCAAGCACTTCAAAAATAGCTAAATTTGAATTTAAAGACTCACTGCCTCCGCGCAGAATCACGCTGTTACCCGATTTAAAAGTAAGCCCGACGCAATCTGAGGTTACGTTAGGACGCGACTCATAAATAATCGCAATTACTCCTATCGGGACCCGCACTTTATGTATCCAAAGGCCATTGGGCCTGCGCCAAGCTTTTATTACCTCGCCTACCGGGTCGCTTAATTTTGCAACCTCAGACAGAGAATCAGACATGTCTTTGATACGCTTCTCGTCAAGAATGAGCCGGTCAATAAAAGCTTTCTTTTGCTTTTCGGCTTTTGCTTTACGCACGTCTTTCTTGTTAGCCTCTAAAATAAAATCACTTCTTTCCATCAGGCTTGAAGCCATATCCAATAAACAGGCGTTCTTAACCGATTCAGAAACACCGGATAATGCCCGGGCTGCCTTCTGCGCCTGCTTGGCAATATTTATGAGCTTTTGTTTTAAGTTATTTTTCATAATATAACGATATTATCCCTGTGCACAATTTCTTTGTCAAAACGGCTTCCCTTGACCCGCTCCAATTCTATGCTTGAGATCCGGGATTGCCCGCGGGCAAATTCTAAATTCTGCTTATCAACAAGGCTGACAATATCCCCTGTTTCAAAATCGCCCAGCAATGAAACAACGCCCACAGACAAAAGGCTTTTTTTATTTAGAAGGGCATTCTTTGCTCCATCGTCAACAATGATCCTGCCTTTTGGCTTGGCGCTAAAAGCGATCCAGCGCAATCTCTGGGCTAAATAATCTTTTTTTGGCAAAAACAAGGTGCCGCAGGCCCCAGGGTTATTTACCGAGAGGCTGATAATATTATTTTCTCTGCCGTTTGCAATCACGCAGGGGATCCCTGAGTCAACCCCAATGCGACAGGCATCAATTTTTGCGATCATTCCTCCGACGCTGGTTTTTCTCTGCGTAGGTGAAGCAAGAGATTTGATCTGAGGAGTGATCTTTTCAACTAAACTTATTACGGATTTCCTATCTTTATCCAAGAGCCCGTCCACATCAGATAAAATAATTAAAAGATCCGCCCCCACAAGTGCCGCAACCATTGCAGAAAGGCGATCATTATCTCCAAACTTAATCTCGTCAGTTGAAACTGTATCATTCTCATTAATTACCGGAATAGCTTTAAACTTCAAAAGTGACAAAATAGTATTCTTCGCATTTAAATAACGCAGGCGGTCATCAAAATCATCCCATGTCAATAAGATCTGCGCACAGTTCAAATTATTTTCTTTAAGAAACCTGCGATAGATATCCATCAATTCATGCTGGCCAATAGCAGCAGCTGCCTGCAAAATAGATAAGTCTTTTGGGCGCGAGTCCAGATGCAATACCGACATACCCAAAGCAATTGCTCCCGAGGAAACAATAACAATTTCCCTGCCATTATTCACCAGCTCAGAAATTTGCTCAGCAATAGAGCTCAAAAGGCTGCAATCAAGCTTATTCTTGTCTGAATAAAACAAGCTGGAGCCTATCTTTATAACTATCCTCTTATAAACTTTTGGCAATTGCTTCAATTAATTCCTCCAGGCCATCTTTATTTAAAGCTGAAATCGGATAAATTTTCTTCTTTATCTGCTTCTTAAATTTTGCAAGATTTTCCCGCGCTCCTTCTAAGTCCATCTTATTGGCAACAAGGATCTGCGACTTTTTAAAAACTTCTTTACTGTAACTTTTTAATTCCTGATTTATAACCTTATAGTCCTCTATCGGATTTCTGCCTTCAAAACCGGACATGTCAATTAAATGCACTAATATCTTTGTGCGTTCAACGTGCCTTAAAAACTGGTCTCCAAGCCCTTTTCCTGACGAGGAACCTTCAATTAGGCCCGGAATATCCGCGATCACAAATTTCTTTGTATCTGTGCGCACCAAACCTAAAACCGGAGCCTTGGTTGTAAACGGATACGCGGCAATCTTTGGATGGGCATTGGAAATAACAGAAATTAAAGTAGATTTACCGACATTAGGAAAACCCACTACCCCAACTTCGGCAATCATCTTTAAGTCAAGAAAGATCTCTTTTTCTTCGCCCGGATCTCCCGGGACCGCATCTCTCTTGTGCTGATTACCTAAACCGCCCTTGCCGCCAAAAGCGACAATGACCTCTTGCTCATCCTCGGACAAATCCCGCAGCACACAGGAATTCTTAACATCTATAATCACTGTGCCAACAGGGACCCTGATCACAACAGTTTCTGCGTCTTTGCCTCTTTTGTTCTTTCCAGAACCATGCTCGCCGTGTTTTCCGCGAAAATGCCGGTTAAACTGAAAATCTAAAAGCGTATATAAATTCCTGTCCGCCCTGACGACAATGTCAGCTCCCCTGCCGCCATCGCCACCATCAGGAATTCCTTTACGGGTGTATTTATCACGGTAAAAACACTGACAACCTCTACCGCCATCCCCGCTTTTAACATATATTTTAGCGTGATCAATGAACATTTCGTTAATTAGTCAATTGGTTAATTAACCACTTACCAATTAACTAAGCTTAATTTCTTTTATCTTGATCCTGGTCAGCTTTTGACGGTGCCCTTTTTTCCAATGTGAAGATTTACGACGGCGGTATTTGAAAGAAATCACCTTTTTAGCTTTAATTTCATCTACAACCTCAGCTTTAACCACTGCTCCTTTAAGATACGGCTGCCCAACCTCAACCTTGTCGTCACTAACAGCCAGAAGCACTTTATCTAAAAGCATTTCTTCACCAGCCGCAATAATCTGCCTTTCCACTTCAACAACATCACCCTTATTTACCAAATACTGCTTAGTTCCAACTTCAACAACTGCATACATTTGACTTCCTCCTTGATTGCCTTAAATGGCGGTTTTAAGTAAAGAAATATTATATATTGATTAGTTTAATCGGTCAAGCGTAAAAATCCCCTAAAATCCACTAAAATTTAGGAGACTTTTACCTCTTCTATATGGTTAGCAGGGCTGGAAATAAGATTAATTTCTACCTTAAACCGATGTTCAAGCTGCCGGAGATTTTCTTTATTCTTCAATATCTCTTCAACCACACCAGGGGCAACCGTAAGATTGACCTGTTTTAACGATTTACCCCTTAAAAATCTTTTTAACTCTTTTAAAGCATAAATCGCTGTTGTAACCGGAGATTTCACCTTGCCTCTTCCCTGGCAATAAGGACAAGGCTGGTAAGAAAGCATCTGCACGGTCTTATGAATTCTCTCACGGGTCATTTCCACGACCCCAAACTTGGAAATTCCCAAAATATCATATTTTGCACGGTCAGTGCTTAAAGCCTTTTTTAACACATTCAACACTTCCCTGCGGTGGCCTTCTCTTTCCATATCAATAAAATCAATAACTATAATGCCTCCTAAGTCACGCAAGATCAGCTGGCGCGCCGCCTCAACAGCAGCTTCGCAATTAACCTTAAAAGCAGTCTCTTCCTGTCCGAGCTTTTTCTTAAATCCTCCGCTATTAACATCAATTACCACCAATCCCTCGGTCTGTTCAATCACAAGGTAGGCTTTTGACTTTAAGTAAACCGTGCTTTCATAAATCCGGTTAATCTGCTTTTCAATGTCTTTTTCAGCAAATAAATCGTCTCCCTTATAAAAATCAACTTTGTTCCTTAAATAATTAAGAAACGTTTTCATAAAACTCTGAATACGGTAAAATTCAGGTTTTGAATCCACGATCAATTTTGAAACATCGTCGGTAAATGAATCACGAATGGCCCGAAAAGTCAAATCATATTCTTCATAAATTAAAGAAGGCGCCTTCTTTTGCTGAATAACCTTCTCAAGCCTTTTCCATAACTTAAACAAAAACTGCGCGTCACGCTCAAGCTCCTGCTTGGTTTTTCCGGCAGCAGCAGTGCGCACAATAAAACCCACCTCTTTAGGAAGTTTTGCCTCATGCAAAATCTGCCTGAGCCTGCGCCTTTCAACATCATCTTCAATCCTGCGCGACACTCCGACTTGTTTTTCCTCCGGCATCAAAACAAGGCATCTTCCTGCAATGCCGATTTCAGTAGAAAGCCTTGGCCCTTTGGTTCCAAAGGATTCTTTTACTACCTGCACCAAAACTTCCTGTCCCTTTTTAACTTCTTTCTTTCCTTTACCTGGTTGTGCAGTATCAGCCTGTTCAAAAACAGATTCAATTTCCGATAAATAAAGAAAACCCTTTTTGGGTAATCCAATATCTACAAATGCAGCCCCAATTGAAGGCAATACTGCATCAATCCTGCCTTTATAGATATTTCCCACAATGGTCCTGTCCTGCGGCCGCTCAATATGAAACTCATCAAGCCTTCCATCGTTGACTATGGCTACTCTTTTCTCCTGCGGTTCAATATTAATTAAAATTTCTTTTGACATCTTTAATTTCAATCCCTTCTGGCAATTGCCTTTGTAATTTTTCTTTAAAATCTTCCAAAGTTATAAAACCATTTAACACAATACTTGCCTCTTCGTTTTCGCTCTCAAGGCCTAATTTTAATGCGCGAGCCAAGCTTAACTTAGGGTGCGGGCTAAACCCTTCAGTCATTTTAAGCGGTAAATCCGCCCGACGCATAGCACGAGTTAATAAACGCATCAGGTCAAGATGAGAAATAAACTTCATCTTACCTTTCTTCGTGAAAATAAAACTTATCTTAAGCATGATTATTTATTCTTTGCTACTTCTTTCTTTGCATCTGGTTCCGGATCTTTACCAAGATTATCCTTCAAAGAAGCAATTTCTGCATCACTTAACCCTTCATCTTTTAATATGCGGGCGGTAATAAATATCAAAAGGTCAACCTTACCGTTATCCACAATTTCTCTATCAAAGAATTTACCTAAAAAAGGGATTTTACTTAAAAAAGGGATTCCGATTGTTTCAGTACTCTTCACATCCTTTAGCAATCCGCCCAGCACAATTGTGTCGGTATCTTTCATCAATAGCTGAGTTTGGGCCTCGCGAACATCAATAATCGGATAGTCAATGGTAGTTTTAATCGCGGTTGCGCCTGTTCCAGCAACGTTAGTCGCAGTAATAGACGAAGAAGACGAAGTAATGCTTGGATGGATAATCATATTAATGTAACCGTCTTCATTAATCTGCGGAACAACATTAAGCCTGATGCCGATCTCCTGATAATAATCAAGAGTTTGGGTCTGGGAAGGCCCTTCGGTAGTTGTTCCGGCGGTAACTTGCGAACTAAGAATAGGCGTATGATAACCCACCAATATAGAAGCTTCTTGATTATCTAAGGTTAAAACCCGCGGAGCAGACAAAGTGTTTGTGCGCGCATCTTCTTCAAGCGCATGCAAAATAACTTCAAACTGGGTTCCGGTTAACTTTTTAAATAAAATTTCAAGGCCTGCCTTATAAGGATAGGTTCCTGGAAACGCTGTTGTGCCCTCAAGCGGAGAAAATTTACCCGGCGTAAATTCTGATGCTAAATTACGGCCGGCCAAAGTCATACTATTTTTTCCATTTAACCCCATATCACTTGGCGCAGTTGTATAACCTGAAGCTCCTGAAGTACCTGACCCCCAGTCAAAACCCAAATCTTTCAATTTATCCTTACTTACCTCCATAATCCTTGCCTCAATTAACACCTGCTTTGGCCTTTTATCAACTTGAGGCAAGATAATATTTTTGATTCTATCTAAATACACAGGAGTATCAGTAATAACCAAAACCTTTGATTTAACATCCGGTTCAAACTCAGCTTTCTGGGAGACAAACCCACCAGCAGCATTCTTTTCAATAGAAATAGTCTCTGTCTTTACCCCTGATTCCTTGCGCTGCCCTTCACCCCCTACTTTTTCCTTGCCGATTTGAAACGTTCCAAACTGCCAGCCTTTTTGGCCGCGAGCGTACAAAACAGAAATTTTACCTCGTGGTGAAAGTAGTGGAATCAATATCTTCTGCGCATCCTGTGCGTCCAGGAACTTAAGCGTAACAATCTCAGTGCGCAAAGTTTCCTCTGATTGCAACTTTGAAATATTCTCCATTTTTGTAACCAAAATAACATTTTCCTGCCTTTGATAACCAAACCCATAGGTCTTTAAGATAACATCCAGCGCTGTCTCCCACGGCACATCCATAAGCCTGATGGTGACATTTCCGATAACGTCAGGAGTAGAAACAATATTAATTCCCGACTTATAGGAAATAATTTTCAAAACATTCTGGATATCCGCATCCTTAAAATCCAGGGTTACGTTTTCAGGAGCGCTTAATGCCTGGGCATCCTGCTGGGTCTGTGTAAAAGCTAAATCTGAAATACCGAATGCCTGAACAAGATAAAACACCAAAATTAGACATGCTTTAAGGCTTTTTGTTTTCTTCAATTTTTGTTTCCTCCTTATTTATATAAACTTCATAAGGTTGCCCCTCTTTAATAAAAATAACCTTATCTTCAAGAATTTTTAAAACCTGATAATCCCCAAAAGTATCCCCTACGGCAAGCACCGCTCCGCCGGCTAAAGCAAATGAACGGCCGTTTTTATCATAAATAATCCCTTCAACCGCTAAATCCGCTTTCTTCTCTTCCTTATCCAACTGCAGCAGCCTGCCCTCGGGAGTAACCAAAGGTATAAACGGATTTCGTTTTTCTTTTGCATCATAAACAAACTGCTGCGCAAACAAAAATAACGGCAAGAATATAATCACAAAAATAACAGAACTTTTTAAACAAAAGTAAAATGAAATTTTATTTCGTAACATAAGTCTTTAATACCAGATTAATTTTTTGCTTGAGAAAATCTTTCCTATCAGGCTGAATTCGTAAATTCTGCACCATCAAAAAGACATCTCCATTTTCCAACGCGTTGATAAACTTCCCTAAATGGTGATAATCACCGTTTAAATCAATATTGATTAAATATGAGGTTAGGTTCTGCGGGACAACCACGCCTTTTACAGGAGGTTCTTTTGCCGGCTTAATATGAGTAATAGTAAGAAAATTCTTGTTGGCGTTTTCAGAAAGAGTTTGCAATAAGAGCGAAATCTGGCCTTCCGGGATCATGCGCATCGCTTTTTGGGCTCTTTTTTTAATAGCTTCAGGATCAGAAGCTTTTATGTCTTGCATCCTCAATAAATTCTTATTCAAAAGATCCAATTCTGACTTTAATTTGGTTATTTTAGGCCCGATTTTCCTTAAACCGGTTAATTGCGCCTTCATAACCACGCCAAAATCAAGATATAACACAACAACACAAATAATCACCGCTAAGATCTTTTTCTTATTATCAAACTCAAAATCCTGCGGAATCTTAAAATTTATAATTTTTTGCAATAGATCCTTCATTTTTCCTTAAGGCCTGCGGTAATGGTAAAATCAAAAATATCATACCCTCCGAGTGATTTTCTTACGACATTGCCTAACTCAACGCCGGTAAAATCATTGATAAAACCCGGATCATTCTTTAAATTCTCAATAAATTTATTAACTAAATTCATCTCTTCTTTCTCAAGGGAAATTACCGAACCGTTAATGATCAATTCTTTAGGAGAAAGAACAATTTCATTGAACCAGACGCCCTTTGGCAAATCAAGGCTAAGTTTGTTTAATTTGGCTGCCCAGGAAAGGCGCTTCTGAACAAGCTGCCCGATAACAACATTTGACTGCGAGCTTAAAACAAACTGCTCGTTAAATTTCTCAAACTCTTTTCTTTGCGGCTCAAGGCTCTGCCATTTCCCGGTAAGTACACTTAATTGGATGCTCTTGGCTATGCCTAAAAAAGCCAGATAAACGTGCGTCAACAACAATAAACCGATAATCAAGAAAACAATGTATACAGCGTGTTCTTTTCTAAATACAGATTTAAGGCCGGCCTTTTTAACTTTTAAGCCTTCCGGTAATAAATTTATCTCAATCATTTTTTTAACGCAGCGCTAATCCTGCGGCAACAGCTAACTCGCTTTTATGCTTCTTTAAATTTTCCACATCAACACTTGCGGCAATGCCGATCTTGTTAAAAGGATCCCAATATTCAACCTCAATACCAAGAAGATTTGCCAAAGACTCTTTTAAGCCGGGGAAAATGCTTCCCCCTCCGCTGATAAAAATCCTGCCTACCGCCGAACTTGTCTGGCTTTCATAATAATCAAATGATATCCTTAGCTCAGTGGCCAGATTCGCCATCACGGAATCAAACGCTGCTACGATCTGTTCTGATTTTTCCTGCGGCATATCCACTTTTAGGCTTTCAGCAGACTTAAAATCTACGCCGAACATCTCCATGATGCGATGATTGAAGTTATTGCTGGCAATGTGGATGTCCCTGCTAAATCGCGGCAAATCACCCTCAAGAATATTGAGATTAGAAAACGAAGAACCTATGTTAAGAAGCACGGTTGTCTTACGCTGGGCATCATCATTGACCGGATAATTGTAACAAAACGCATTAACTAACGCTAAAGAATCCAAATCAATAGCTCCCGGCTTAAGGCCAGCGTCATTTATGAACTTCAGGCGCTGCTCAATAAGTTCCTTTTTTGCGGCAGCAAGCAACACAAGCATTTTATTGTCGGGCAGGTCCTGGCTTAGAATGCAGCCGTCCAAATTAATTTCCTGCAAAGAAAAAGGAATGTGTTTTTGCGCCTCAAATTTCAATGCCTTCTTTAATTCTTCCGCGCTCATCAGCGGAAAATTAACATACCTGATTATAGTTGAAGGCCCTTCAACAGAAAAATTTATCCTATCAACCTGCCCTAAACGCTCTTTAATCTTGTTGATTGCATCAACTGCGCTGGATTCAAATTTATCAATGAAAAAACCGCAAAGCTCCGATCCCTGCCCGGTAACTTTTAATTTAACAACCTTTACCGAGGCGCTTCCGACATCAAGCCCGGCAACAAAATGATCCCGAGAAAACCTTTTCGTATATTTTGAGATGATACCGATCATTTTCCAGCCTCAGGCAGGTTCTCTGCGATGCTTCTTAACATCATTAACCTTGTTAATTTACCACGGACATCTTTGTTCCCGGGGTCATTTTTCAAAATTAATTTGCATTTTTCAATACTTTCATCAATTTGCCTGATCTTGTCTTTAGTAACCTGGGGGGACTCTTTTATCTTCTCGTTAATTTTATCCAAATCAACAGCATTGATCTGCGGCTTAATCTTCTTGATCTTTTTGGATATTAGGCTATCCCATTCTTCCTGCGCCATATCCTTCCCGGACTCCACCATTCCATAATCCTCCGGCCGCGAAGGGACCAATTGGCGGCGAAGGCCTTGCTCCGGAGTTTTATCATAAGGCAATTTCTCCGGATACAACGAAGTAGAGCTTTTATAAATTTTATTCATAATGAAAATTGATACCATCACAATCAAAACTGAAAAGACAAAGCTAAATAAAATAATCTTATTTTTCATAAGGTTAATCCCTGATCTCCTGCCAATCCATCATTTTTCTTGTCCCGTTATTAGTTGTAGACAGCCATTTAAAACCCGGAGACAAATCCCCGTTTGCAATCCTGTCAGAATAATAGTACTTTTCATAAGTAAGCACCTCGTTCAGAGAAACTTCGTCATTAGCGATCACACTTCCGGTTGTTGAACCCCAATCAAGAATATCCACAAAATTAGCGTCATCGTGAGTATAAATAATGCTTTCATGTTCGCTCCTAAAAACCGAGGCTTCATTATAGTCCACCCATGAAATTGTGCTCAGGCGCGCATCCGCCTGGAACTGTAACGGCTCCACATAAGTAATATCTCCGGTTGAGATAACCGTCAGATCTTCTCCTGCGTGCCAGGTAGTATCAAAAAATATATTCACATCTCCGGCACCTGCTTGCGTACCTTCAACGTAAATGATCTTTTTTCCAACCAAATCCTGATTAGGAAAAATATTTACAGTATTATCAGTCTGAATGTATACAACCTGATCCTCAGGATAACTCTGGGCCGCATTTCTTCCAAATAAAACAAAATCTGAGAATTCGTCAGAAACGCCATTACCGCTGTAATCCGGGATCTTAATGGTAGTAAGATTTTGATCAACATTTTCCTGTTTGTCTTCAAACCATCCTGAAGCCCCGAAACTTCTTGAGTATGTCCCGGAAATCCTGGTTTTATCATAAATCTCAACGCGCGCAAGTAAACCGGACAATCTTAAATTTCCTCCGGCAGAAAGCGTATTATCAAATGGGCGTGGAATAAATACAAATGAACCCTGTAATATTCGGGAACTTGCTCCAAAAACACCGGTTACTCTGGTCTGGACAAGACTGGAAGCATCAATGCTATAAGTTCCACCGCCATAGCTTACCGCGCCTTGCGGTTGAGAAATACCATTTGACCAATTATAATATGCCTGCGCAAGCCCTGCTTCAGCAATCCAAAAAGCCTGTGCGGAATCGGCATAACCCTGGGAAATCTTTTTTTCAGAAGCGCTGCGCATAACAACGGCAGAACCAAGGATGCTTAAAACAGTAACAACCAAGAATGAAAAAACCAAAGCCGAGGCACGATTATTCATAAGCTAATTCCTCAAACGCACTTGCCCGTTAAATGTTTTTAACGGCGACTGGCAAGGTGAAGGAAAACAGGATTGTTTCCCTAAAATATTTTTTCCGCCGGATACCTCAATAGTAACCAGGTTGCCTGAAACAGAAAAAAGCAAATAACTTATATCTTGAGCCAAAATCCTTGTTGCTCCGGATTCCTGACGCAATATTTGATCCTTTATTCCGTCGTTGTTGCCATCATTATAAACGTAAGAAATATTTACTCCTGAAAAAGAGTTGAAAGAGATGCTATCAGAACTTTGCATGGTAACGTTAGACGCTTCTCTAAGCTCCCACAACATAGCCTCCATAGCCTGGCGCACCTGTTGTTCTAAATCCAATATCCCTAAATCGCTATGAAAAACTGTATTTCCTATCACTAACACGGAACTTATGCCCGCAAAAAGCAGGCTCAAGATCAATATGCTGACCAAAACCTCTAATAATGTAAAACCCTTCATTGGTAATTTGTAATCTTAGTGTTTAAGCTGGTATTTACGTCCTGGCCCCTGTTGTTTTTCCAAGTAACCAAAACTGTAACCTGCAGCGGATTTGTATCAGAGGCCTGCGTGTCTATTTGTTCATTTTTTAACGCTATTAAACCTTTTGCGTTTATCTCTCCGGAATCCCAATCCCAGTTACCGTTATTAATCGCAGTTTTCAACGAGGTAAAATCAGCAAATGCCGAATTCCTGACATCTTCCAAAACATATTGAGCATGACTGGAGGCAAAAGTCAGGTTCCTGCTTGCCTCATTTAGAAATAAGCAATTTACAAAAAGAGCTAACAAACCAACAAGCGTAACTGCCAGCACACCGACAGCTACCATGATCTCCATTAATGTAATCCCTCTATATCCAAGCTTTAACATATTAATCTTTCTGATCACAGCCTTCGGTAACCAAGAGCCCACCTGTAGAAATGGTATATTCCTTTTTTCCGGTTACATTGCATTGCACAGGAGATGCAGAACAAATATATCCTTGTGCCTCAAGCCTCAAGCAACCGAAATTATAGCCTTTTAAAGGAGGCTGAGCAGTATAATCTTTATCAAGATAAGCCGGCTGTGATTGAGTTAAAAGCGTTATGCTCGTCGGATAAGCGCCATGGTTATCCCTGGCGTAACTCTCTAAAGCGGCAGAAATCAAACGCAACGTAGGCAGGGCATTGGATTCGTTATGGGCAATGTTTGAACGCACGATCTGCTCAATGGCAAAGCGCAAAACCAAAGCGCAAAGAGCAATAATGATCATCAGCGTTATAAAACTTAATCCTTTTTTATTTGTCCTTATATTATGCATGGCAATAAGTTATATTTTATCAAATTGATTTTAACATAAATATGCCTTTAAGCAAGTCAAAAGTTAGAATATAGGTAACCGGTCAGTTACTATGAGTGAGTCATTCCCGCGTAAGCGGGAATCCAACTACGGGAACGCCTGGTTGCCTCCCCGCGAAAGCGGGGATTTCGCGGGCATGACAATATCCACCCCCGCTAACTAACCTGTTGCAAATAGAGGTATATTTCAACTAAGCGAGTACTAACGGGACAAGGACTTAATAATCTCCTTGGCCTTGTTATGGGCAGGGTTAAGCCTTAAAGCTTTATCAAACTCTGATAATGCCTCTTTTAGGTGGGATTGTTGCAGATAAGCTAAACCTAAATTAAAATGAGCGTCAGCGTAATCAGGGGCGATCTTAATAGCTTGCGAAAAACAATATTCCGCTAAAACGAATTCTTTGGCTTGGGCAAATTTAATCCCCAAATCATTATAAAATGTAACAGCGCAACTTAGATCTTTCGCCTGTCCAAGATAATCTCTGACAATATTTACTTTGGCTGTATTTAAGGCCAAGCCATTTACCTTGCTAAAACTGCTGACTATTTCTTCTTCAGCTAAATTCTGTTGCCCCTCTTTTAAATATACCCTTGCCAGATTAAAATGCACCAAATTAAGGCTTGGATTTAATAGTAACGCCAGTTTATAACGGGAAACCGCCCGATCAAACAACCCCTGGGCGTCATACAACGCGCCAATATTATTTTGCAGCTCTCCTGCCTTATCAGCAGGAACCATTTTTTCAAGCACCTTATACTCAACTTCAGCCTCAGAAAATTTCTTCATTTTATAATAAAGGCTTGCAAGATTTGAACGGGCAATAATCATTTTAGGCTTACACTCAATTGCCTTTTTGAATTCATCAGTTGCTTTCAAGTATTCCTTTTTCTTTTCATACTCTAATCCCAGATTGTTGTGTGCAAGATAGCTTGCCGGAGAAAATTTTATTATCCTTTCAAAAAACACTTGCTGGCTTCTCCATTCAAAATTCCTCCCGAAGGTAAGTAATGCGTAAAATAAAACTAAGAAAGAAACTAAAATAATAAAAACCGGCTTCTTGAAGTAATGCTTCAACAAATACGCAACCAAAACAAAAAAACTTACCGAGGATAAATATATGAAATGATCCGATACAAAAGCATTAATGGGGAGAATTCCTGACTGCGGCAGAAGAAAAATAAAGAACAAAAAAACGAAAAAAGCAACAGTCCCCTTATTCTTTTTTGAAAGAACAATATAAAAAACACTTAACCAGATCACGCAGAACCCCGCAAACATTAATACTTTACCGAAAGCGCTTTGTGCCAAAATCAACGTGCGCGACATATGCAGGCCAACAGGAAAAATCATCATATTTAGATACGTCCAAAGCACCAAAGGAAATGCCTCTAATCTGACAAATAAAGGAAACTTTGCCAATTGCGGTTCATACATCGTGGCAAATCTTAATACTGTCAACCTTAGCGCCAGATAAACCAGTAGCAAAACAAAGAATGGAAATATGTTGCGGATAAAGAAAAAAGGTTTTTTTAGCTCTTCTCTGTTAAAATAGACAACCCAGGCAGTTATCACAAATGGGAAAACACCAGCCAGCTCTTTGGAAAGAAGGCCCAATACAAACAAAAATAATGAAATAACCAGCCAAACATATTTAACTCCAGATTTAATTTCAAGAGACCTGACAAAAACCAGTAACGAAGAGAGCAAAAAAACCGCCATGAGCATATCCGCTCTTCCGGAAATATAAGTGACTGCCTCACAATGTATCGGGCTTACGGCAAATAAAAGTGAAGCAGCAAGTGATATAGAAAAGTTACCAAGTATAGTTAAAACAAGAAGAAAAACCAGGAAAGCCACAACTATCTGCAACAATACATTGGTTAGATGATACCCAAAGGGATTCAGCTGCCAAAAATGATAATCCAGAATAAAGGATAATGTCTGAACAGGACGGTAAAAATTAGAGCCTGCAAGGCTCGCAGTATAAAGGTCGCTGGTAAAGATTTTCTGCCAACTTGAAAGTTGCCTGATAAACTGGTTTTTTACAATTAACCCCTCATCATCCCATAGAAATGGATTCTGAAAAGAACTCGCGTAGGCAGCAAAACAGACTGCAGCAATTAGAATAAAAACTGTAAATAAAAGAAATTTCTTTTCACGAATAATCATAACTTGACGAAGAATCTAAACTTCTGACCTTTTAGTGCACCATTAAAAAAAGGGAGGAGAATTTCTTCTCCTCCCTTTTCTGCACCAATTAATAAGCAAAAGCTTACAACGGTGACAAAACTGCGCCTGTAGTAGCTGTAAACGTAAGCGAACCTGCGGCATCGCTTGAAGGAGCAGCTGTAAATGTGTAGCCTGTTGCCGCTAAATCACAAGTATAGCTGTAACCTTGAACTAAAGCCCCGCAATAATTATTAGCCGCAGTAATATATGTGGCTAATGCTGTAGTGTCTGCAGGATATGACCCGCTATGGCTTGTGGCATATGTTTCAGCGGCAGTCATGAAACTACGGACGGTTGCTTTTGCAGCGGCTTCGTTAGCAGTCTTTCTTGCACTTAAAAGATTAGGTATGGCAATAGCTGCCAAAAGTGCAATAATTGCTACTACGATCATGATTTCAACGAGTGTAAAACCTTTTCTATTCATTGATGAAGCCTCCTTTCCCGGGTAAAATTAACTGTTCGCGCTCTCCTGAAACTACTCTTAATTTACTTTATTGATTATACCCACTGCTTTTTTTAAGAGCCTGTTTCTTTTAAGCTGCGTTGTCCCCCAATTGAATTTATTTTACTCACCCCCCTTCCTTTTGTCAAGTTTTTTTATACAAAAAGCCTATCCTTCTGTTTGAAGAATAGGCTTTAAAGAAATTCTTTATTCCGATATAAATTTATAATTATTACAATATTTTCTGCCTATCCACCTCAAATGAAAGCCCTATAATAAGTGTAACATATTTTATGGCTGATTCAAACGCGCTTAATACAAATCTATGTTCGTAATTTTATGCAGCAAATCATATTAGAAATATCGGGCTCAGACTTAATTTCTGCCCGCAAGTAATTACTTGCGTAACCATGCCAGATATCCGGGTTAGTTTTTTTCCTTGCCTCAACAAGTACCTCTAATTTCTTATTCAGGAATCTTCTCCTGAATTTTCTTGCACATTCATCAGAGATGCAGGCTAATTTACGCATCCTTTCTTGAACCAAATACGGGTCCGACAAGCCATCATTATTTAAGGAAGCAACAGTGCCCTCTCTTTTTGAATATGGGAAAATATGCACTTTAAGAGGCTCAATTTCATTTATTAAATCAACTGTATTCTGGAAATTTTCTTCAGTTTCACCGGGAAAACCGACTAAGACATCGGTAGTAATCCCTATATCAGGGATTTTTTTCTTGAGTTTCTTAATCAAAGATAAATATGTTGCCCGGCAATACCTGCGGTTCATCTTCTTTAGAATCTTGTCGTCTCCGCTCTGCACAGGGATATGCAAATGATGGCATAACTTTTTAGACCTACGCATCAAATCAATTAAGGCATCAGAAACATCTCCTGCCTCAATTGAACTCAGCCTAATCCGCGATAATCCTTCAATTTCTTCCAAGGCCTTAATTACTGCGGTTAATTCAATCTTTCTTTTAAAATCTCTCCCATAAGATCCAAGGCAAATACCGGTAAGAACAATTTCTTTGAAACCTTTGTTGACTAATAGCCTTGCTTCTTTAATCACCTGTGCCAATGGCCTGCTCTTTGACCTACCGCGAACCAAAGGCACCTTGCAATATGAACAATGATTATTACAACCATCCTGGATCTTTAAAAATGCCCTGGTGCGCCCTTTAAAATCACAAACAGTTTTACTCATAATCTTTGTTTTATCTTTTATTACAGAAATTCCAGGGGATAAGGCGAGAATTTTATTTGAATCAAGCTTGGTGAGGCAACCGGTAACAATTATCTTTGCTTTGGGATTTTGTCGTCGGAAACGGCGGATCAAATTAAATGATTCCGCATCAGCTTTATGCGTAACAGTACAGGTATTAATTACATAAACATCCGCCGCAAGCCCATTACTAATTTCTGTGAAACCCTTTTTCAAGAAATGTTCGCGGATTGCCTGCGTTTCATACTGATTGACCTTGCAGCCTAATGTAAAAAATTTAATTGTTTGCATACAACTTAATGAAGCCGGCAACTACAATGGCTGCAGTATCAACGCGCAAGACAGTTTCTCCGAGAGAAACAGGAACAAAACCGGATTTAACCGCAGCGCTGACTTCTTCAGGAGTAAAATCTCCTTCAGGGCCGATAAGAACCAGAATTTTCCTTGCTTGCGTCTGCGCCAAAACTTCCTTAATCTCTTTTCGCTCTCCTAATATAGTTGGAATTAATTTTAAATCAAAACCTCCCGCCTCAGATAAAACTTCACTGATATCTTTTAGCGGATCAATAGCCATAAGGTTTAACCTCTGGCTTTGCTGAGAAGCATTTAAGGAAATTTTATCCCATCTTTTTTTACGTAAAATGGCTTTTTGCTGATCAAGCCTGACAATTACCCGCTCAGTAATCATTGGGATAACCCTATCCGCGCCTAACTGTGTTAATTTATCAATAATATCGTCCATGCTGGTTTTCTTGGGGATTGCGCAGGCAATAGTAACACAAATTTTATTAATATTGGACGCGCTGCTTTTTTCCAGGACGGTTAAATCCACGGATCTCGCGGATATCTTATCAATTGTTGCCATATACTCATTTCCTGCGCCGTCAAAAACACCAACTACCTCTCCGGGCTTAAGCCGCAAAACAACCTGAAGATGATGAATCTGATCGCTATTTAAAACGCTGATTTTATCTTGGGAAATATTCTGGGCAGGAACAAAAAATTTATTCATTAATTATCTTTTTCTGAGAAAACTTCCGCACCGAATATGCAGACCTCGGTAAATTTATCCTTCCAGGCTTCAGAAGGTAATCCCGCCTTATGAGCGCAAAGGCTTGAAAGGAATTCTTCCTTTGACCAGCCGGTTTCAAGCGCTACCTGCGGCAAATATACTCCGCAGCAGCTTCCCTTTTTCACCATTACTCCGTGCTTGCCCAATTCAATTTCTTCAATTGAATTTATACGTTTCATCTTTGAAAGCACGGAGATCTCTATTTCAACTTGAGGCAATTCTGAAATTGTCAGCGACGGGAAACGAGGATCGCACAGAGCTGCTTGTATCGCCATATCACGCACAGCTAAAAATAAAGGCCCTGATGCGCATAAACTGCCTATACATCCTCTCAAGCTATTATTCTCATGCAAACTTACAAATACTCCGGCATTTCGTGTTAAAGCGGGGTCAGTTTCAGTCAGAGTCAGCTCTTTACCTGAAATTAAATATGTTTCAATGGTATTTCTGGCTATCACAAGAAGCTTTTTTCTTTGGACTTTATTTAGCATCTTTATATTTAGGTACTAAACTCACTGCTACCCTTGTCTAACTGTTTAACAATTTGAGCTTAAAAAATATTTTATCTATCGAAATTCTTGCGAGCTTTTTTACGAGCAAGTACCACTTAAATTTCTCTTTGACGGAAATTTCTGGTGGACCCGAGCGGAGTTGAACCGCTGACCTCCGCAATGCGAATGCGGCGTTCTCTCCCGACGCGCTCACTTTGTTCGCGGTCGGGACCCCGACCCACTACGCAATAGCTACTCAAAGGCGTCGGGGCCAACTGAGCTACTGCCTAATCTCAACTAATTATCAATCTATTGAAACTTGGTGGAAATGCGGCGTTCTCTCCCGACGCGCTCACTTTGTTCGCGGTCGGGACCCCGACCCACTATGCTATAGCTACTCAAAGGCGTCGGGGCCAACTGAGCTACTACCCCATTTAATCAAACCGTCTTTAATAATATTTTCAATATAATCTTTTCTTTTAAGCTTCTTTAATTTTAATTCAATCTTACGAGCAATTCCAAATGTACCATATTCCTGAAAAAACTTCAACTCCACTGGCAATAAAGGACGAGTTGCTTTAACCAAGCCATGTTTATGTCTCTTTAACCTCTCTTCAAGATTGTTTGTACTACCAATATAAAACCTATTCTTCTCAATGCTTTTTAATATATAAACATATCCTTTTTTCATATTTACGCGGCGCTCTCTCTCCCGACGCTCGTTTTCAATTCGGTCGGGACCCCGAACGAACATCTTTTTGTGAGCGTAGGGGCCAACTGAGCTACTGCCCCGTAATTCACCTAAATAAATTACCACAATTGTTTAAGTTTAGCAAATAAAACGATTAGTTCACAGAAACAGAAGGCATGCTTATTCCTGTCTGAAGGGTAATTGCCGGATTATCCGCTGTGCCGCAGGCCTGATTTGCCTGAGCAGGATCCCAGCATCCTGTAACAAGAACAAAAATACAATTTGTCGGAAGCGTTGCTGTTGGAATAATAAACGGGGATGGAGGATCAGATGACAGATTAGTAAAATTTGGCTCAGGTAAAACAGTAAGGCTTGTAATATGGTTGCTTAAAACCTCGTCAGAGCAATTAGCAGAAAAATTCTGGCAAAATACAACATTCTTAGTTGCAGGATAAAATCTGTATGCTATATTTCTATCTCCCTGCAATACAGTATCTCTTTGGGCATTACCATTAGCATCAACATAAACCAGTATCCTCTGCTCATTGTTAGGCGCTGGAATAACAATATATTGCAATGCCCAGGCAGAACTGCTTCCAATAGCATATTTTAACTGCTTTGACATATGTTCTACAACAAAAGCCAGGTCATTTTGCACCACTATCCTGCGCTGCGCATTGACAACCTGATGGCGCACAAAAAAATCAGCTGTTATAACGCCCAAAACCAAAAATGAAAAAAGCGCCAATGCTATTATTAGCTCAAAAAGAGTGGAAGACTTATTGCGGCTCATTCCAGGTAAGGGTTAGCTTTAACTTGCGAAGATTATTTACATCGCTAAAATTATAAGCAGGAGTGTAAACTATGCCGCTTGAAGGATCAATCCAGTTAGCAGTATCACAATTAATGCCTGCACTTAAACAATTATTCCCCCATTGATCCTGCCTGACCTGAAGCTGCAAAGGATCAAGAAAATATTTTCCGATCTCTCCTCCGGCTATGCGTGCACGACTTGATGCTATATAACGCTTTCCAGTAACAATTAAAGCTGCAAAAGACATAACTAATAAGCTAAAAATAATCATAGAAACTAAAATCTCCATCAGCGTAAATGCCTTGTTACAAAAACACCTGTTATTCATATTAATCTCAGTTGGCCATAAATAATTACTGACAAACGTCCGCAGCGCAGACCTTGTTAAGAGGAGTTTCTTGTAAATTACTAATACACCAATTTCTTGTACTGCGGGAAGCATTAGCACAAAATGCACTGCCATTAGCACTATTAATTGTATAATTCCAGTTAGGATTAGAGACAGGAAGCATTAAGTGCAAGTCTGTATTAATCCCGCTATTATTATTTGGCGCAGGCACTACATACAGATTAGCAGGATCCTCTAACCTTGCAATTCTCTCAGCAGCCAAGATAAGCCGTAGATTAGCCTGAGCTTCCCTGTCAAAAGTGCTTTCTCTTACAGAAGCAAAATGCGAAAAACTCAAGGTTGCAAGAATACCGATAATCACAATAACTACCAACATCTCCATCAATGTAAAAGCCGCGCTTCTCTTTATAAAACATAAATTTCTCCAAGAAAAACGCGGCTTTTTCATTTGATTCTCCACTAAAAAACTAATAACTTTTTTAATACCCGCCTGTTCCCGACCAAACATCTGAACCATTGGACATGTCAGTCGTTAACACCAGGGTTTTTCCAGTAGCATTTGCAACTGCCGGGCTTTTTCCTGTAGCTCCGCACCTTGTAGCAGTAAAAGTCACTGCGGGAGTGGCATTCGCAACATTATAATAAAAATAATTTGTTGTTGCGCAATTTGCTACAGCAGGACCAGGAATACCAACGCCAACCCCTAAATTTGCAGCTGTACAAGTAGTTGTAGCACCCGTATCCAGATAAATAGCAGCACACTGGCTACGTAAAGTACTGATCACCTGCTTTGCCTCAGCCCCTCTTGCCTTTTCAATAACCGCCTGATACTGAATAATACCCAATGTTGCCAAAACACCTACAATAATGATAACAATCAATAATTCTATTAAAGTAAAACCTTTTCTCATTTTATCCTCCTTTTAAGTTGTAGAATTACAACAAACAAACTAACGGTTTGACCCACCTCCTTTCAAGAACTGACCTATTTATATTATACCATTTTAAAAAGAACAAGTCAACTTCCGACGAGCAGACTAAGAACCCAGATCCTTCACTCGCTTATGCTCGTTCAGGATGACGCATGCTGTGTCATTCGGGGCATTACTATTTAATCTGGGTCAGCTGGAATATCGGTAAAAACATCCCAATAACCATTATGCCGACAACTATCCCCATAAACACAAGCATAACAGGCTCAAACATAGCGGTAAAACGCGTAAGAAAAGTATTAATGTATTCCTGATAATAATTATTAAGCCGTTTAAACATGTTTGACAAGTCCCCTATCTCCTCGCCAATTGCCACCATCTGCACCACCATCGGGTCAAAAAACCCTGATTTTTCCAGAGGCTGGCTCAGGGTCTTTCCTTCCCGCACATCATTTTTGACCCCGGCTACAATTTCGCTAAGAATGACGCTTCCAACGCTACGCTCGGCAATCTCAAGGGAATACAAGATCGGAACGCCGCTTTCAATCAAAGTAGACATTTCAGAGGTAAAACGTTCAATCGCAATAACCCTAAAAAATTCTCCGACCACAGGCGCCTTAAAAAGAAACTGCTCAAATTGTTTTCTTCCGTCGCGCGTAGAAATATACTTGCGAAAGGCAAAAAAACAAACAATTAAAACTCCTATAATGATCAAAAAATAACCTCTTACAAAACTACTGAAAGAAAAAAGCATTTTTGTCAACAAAGGCAGTTCAATATTAAAACCCTTAAACAACTCAATAAAGGTAGGAATGATCTTGACGGTCAGAAAAAACAAGGCGCCTGTGCCCACCAGCAACAATATTGCAGGATAAATTAATGCCGAGATGATTTTTGACCTAAACGCCTCTGTCTGCTCTAAGTAACTTGCCAGCCTTGACAAAACTATCGGAAGATTTCCTGATGCCTCTCCGCTCTCAGCAAGATTAACCCATAATTCAGGAAACACTTTTGGGAACTTTCCCATTGCCTCATGAAAGCTCAAGCCTGCTTCCATGTTCTTTTCCAATAATTTTATAGTCTCATACAGCCTGCGGCTGTTTACCTGCTGTGAAATAACATTTAAACTTCTTAAGATTGTAACTCCCGCCCCTAAAAGCGTTGCCAGCTGACGGCAAAATAAAGTCAAGTCTGAACTTGTAACCCTGCCATGTTTTGGCCTAAACTTGATTTTTGATGAAATATTTAAATTTAAAGCAGTAGATATTTGCTGCTGTTCTTCTGTTAAGATACCTACAACAGTCAGGCCTCTTGCCTGAAGCCTGTTAACCACTTCTTCCTGAGTATTTGCATCTTCAACTCCACTGACTTTTATCCCGGCTTTATCCCTTGCAAAATAAAAATATTTAGGCATCAGTCAGCCCCCAAAGTTACGGAAAGCGCCTCTTCAAGAGAAGTGATCCCTGCTTCAACCTTTTTTACGGCAGATTCATAAAGTGTCTGCATCCCTTCTTGACGAGCTAACTCTCTAATCTTTTGAAAAGAAACCTGCTGGGTGATTAATTCCTGTATACCTGGAGTGATCTGCATTACCTCAGCAATACAAACCCTGCCTTTATATCCGGTATTAATACACGCCTTGCACCCCTTTGCCCGATAAATAAGCTCCGCCTTGACCTTTGAGCTTTTTAGAATTTCCTTTGAAGGCTCATATGCCTCTTTACACTCCGGACAAAGTTTACGCAACAAGCGCTGCCCCACTATCAATAATAATGAAGGAGCGAGCAAATACGGTTCAATCCCTATATCTAAAAGCCTTGTTATTGCAGAAGGAGCATCATTTGTATGAAGAGTGCTTAATACCAAATGGCCGGTTAGCGAAGAACGGATGCAAATCTGCGCGGTTTCCAAATCCCTGACCTCTCCCACAAGCATAACATCCGGATCCTGCCTTAAAAAACTTCTCAGGGCTGCTGCAAAATTAAGCCCAATCTCAGGCTTAACCTGCACCTGATTAATTCCTTCCAATTTATACTCCACAGGATCTTCAATGGTAATTATATTTTTTTCCGGATTCTTTACCTCATTTAGGATCGCATACAAAGTAGTTGATTTACCGCTTCCGGTGGGCCCGGTTACAAACACAAGCCCATATGGAGAGTTTGAAGCTTTTCGTATGAGCTCCAGTTGGTTAGGCTCAAAACCCAAACGAGCCAAATCTAAAACCACTTTACTGCGGTCTAATATCCTTAAAACAGCCTTTTCCCCATAAATCGTCGGTATTATAGAAACCCTGATATCAATTGCCCTCTGCTCTATCCTAACCATAATCGCCCCGTCCTGAGGAAGGCGTTTCTCGGCAATATCAAGTTTTGCCATGATCTTAATACGGGAAACTATTGCAAGGTGTAAATGTTTGGCAGGCGGCGGGATTTCATACAATTTTCCGTCAATGCGGTAGCGCAAAGAAATTTTTTCTTTAAACGGCTCCACATGAATATCAGAAGCGCCCTCATCAATAGCCTGACGAATGATCAAATCAACTAATTTAATGACAGGGGCCTCTTCTGCGCTGGCAATAAGTTTATCAAGGCTTAATTCCTGATCAGCGCCTTCAACTGAAATCAATGCTTCATCGGAAATAATGTCATAACTGGCATTAACAGCCTCTTTTAATAACTGGGACTTGCCGTAAAACGCCTCAATACTGCGCATTATGCTTGCTTTTGTAGCAAGCACAGGATTGATTTCATATCCGGTCAATTTTTTGATGTTGTCCAAAAGAATTAAATCCAGAGGATCAAACATAGCAACGGTTAAAGATTTGAGGTTTCGCGATAAAGGAATGGCCAAATTACGCACAGCATAGTCGCGGGAAATAAGCAGTTCCAAACCCTGCTCAAGGGCAGGTTGTAAGATATCTGTAGTATGGGCAAAATAAGGCATGTTCAATTGTTTTCCAAGAACGACAACAAGTTGCTCTTCTTTAACAAACCCTAACTTAACTAAAATTTCTCCAAGCCTGCCTCCATCCTGCTTCTGGGTAAGCATTGCTTTTTCAAGCTTATCAGCATCAATAAGCCCTTCTTTAATCAGAAGTTCACCTAACTTCAGATATTTTCCCTGAGGCATTATCTTTTCTTCTTATTATTATAAGCGTTGAGGCTTGAGTTGATCACGTTATCACGGCTATCTGATGAACTAATCGGGCTCTGTTCCCTTTCTGAAGCCGCGAACAATAAATCATCGCGCTGATCCTTGACTAACTTAACTGATTTAGGATCCTTAACGATTCTCGGGGTAATAAAAACCATCAACTCCCTGTCTTTGTTGGGAGTCAGGGCCTTGTGCCTGAAAAGGCCTCCTACCAAAGGTAAATCTCCTAAAACAGGAAGCTTGGTAATAACTTCCTGCCTCTGAGTACGTAACAATCCGCCGATAACAATTGTATCTCCGTCTTTTACCTTGACTATTGACTTTGTGCTGCGCTCTTCAGGATCACGATATTGAAATGTCTGGTTTCCGCTTGTTAGCCTGTTTCCCTGGACTGCCTCGGCAACCTTAGGATAAACAAACATTGTAATCTCACCGCTCTCCATATTAATCTGAGGCGTTACGCGCAAAATTACACCTGTTTCAGTTCGCTCTGCTTCCTGAGTGCTTGTTCCCGTGCCTTCTGCAGCTGTAGTTGTGCTTTTTATTCCGATTGATTCGTTAGTCGCAATCCTGATCTCTGCGGTTTCGTTATTCAAAGTTAAAATCTTTGGCCTGGCTAAATATTTCGTTTCGGTGTTAGTCCTTAGAAAATCAAGCTGCGCCTGATAAGAGGTTGCAGCCGTAGGGTTAATCCCTAAACTTCCTCTTGTACTGTCTGTAAGAAAAGTCTTGCTCAATGCATGAAAAGGAAATCCAGTAGGAACGCTTGTTCCGGTTAAAACAAAAGTAAGCGGAGTTTGCCCAAACTTAAAACCTATCTGATCAGCAACCTCTTTGCTCACATCCAGCATTTCTACTTCTAAGATAACCTGTGCTGAGGGTATATCCAAAGCAGCAATAGTCTGAGCAATAACATCAACACGGCTGGGTATATCAGAAACTACAAGGCTGTTGGTGCGAAAATCTTCAATCACAATCCCGTTTGACGAAAGAAGCTTCTTTACTACGCTGGTAATACCGGAGTTTTCTTCCACCTGCCATTTTCCTCCTTCAGAGCTTGAGCTGGAAGAACTGGAAGTTGACCCTGAAGAAGCTGTATTTCCCGTAGCAAAAGTTGATTCCCCTTGAAGATAATCTGACATTTCCTGTTTTAAAGAAGATGATGATACTGTGGCGTGCTTAAGATAGAAAATCCTTGTTTCCATTTCCACCGCCGGCTTACCCAAATCTTTAACCACAAATATATTGGCTTCTTTATCCAGTTGATACGAAAGATTATTTGCCTTAAAGAATTTATCCATAGCGTTTCTTAAAGGAACCTTATCCAAATAAAGGGTGATCTTCCTATCCTGAACACCCTCGGAAGCAATAAAATTCATGCCCGACTGAATAGAAAATATCTTTAATACATCCTTAAGCTCAGCATCCTTAAAATCCATTGATATTCTTGGCTCCAGATCGGTTTCCATATCATTGAACGCGCTCAGCTTATGGCCGGACAGCCCAAGCAAAAAAGCTGTAATAAAAACAAAACAAATAATATTTTTCTTCATTTTAATCCTCCGTTAATGGGCCCTGAGTTGAGTTCATTCCTCCCAGAGAGCCGGCAATAAAATGTTCTTTGCCTTCAAAAACCAATGTTACTCCATTTTTATCTATATTTAAAACTTTTACTCCCTCAACCATATCCCCAACCTTAACCACGTTATTATTGATAATTGCCTGGGGAAACTCACCGCCCCAAATAATACCCTGAAGTGTCAACTTGGGCAAAGGAATCTCAACTACTGGTTTTTCTTTTTCTTTGTCATTTTTCTTTTCACCGGTATCCCTAATATCTTTAAAAGGATTCCTTAAACCTGATGCCTCAAAACGAACTACAGGCCTTTCAACTTTTGTATCATAAGAATACTGCTGAGTACGCTCGCCGGACAGGTTTTCTAAATCATCCGTACTCGCCCATGCAAAAGAAATAAAAGAAACAAAAATTACCCCAAAGAAAACAATTTGAATTATAATTTTTCTGTCTTCGCGGCTTGGCATATTTTTATTCTTTTGCAATAACATTTATTACCTTTAATGAAATGTCCAGCCCTTTTTCAGAGCTACTGTTGATCCGCGCATCTTCCACAAGATATACGTCTTTATCATTTTCAACCATGCTTACAAAATTACCAAATGAATTATAATCCGGGGCAATTACCTGCAAAGAGAAAGGAATTTTAATGTAATTAGGTTGGATATTTTCAGCCTCCGGACGGATAGACGAAATCTTTACGCCAGTATCCTGAGCCGCCTTACTTAAGCTATTCATAATTAAATTAGGGTCTTTTCTGCCAAGAAGATTTTTATATGACTGAATCCTGTTTTCTAAAGTGCTAACCTCGGCCAATAAGACATTTTTTTTCGCTTCGTTTTCCTTCCTTATCCGCAACTGATCCAGCTCCTTATTTTGTGCTTGGTAAATATTAAACGCAATAATTAAAGCAAGCCCCAGGATAAATATAGTGAGAAAGCTTTTCTTGATTTTACCAACAAGCTCAGTAATTTCCATATTAGTTTTTACCTGCCGTGCCCTTGCAATAAATTGTGAAGTTAGTCAAACTTTCTTTATCTTGTTTCTCAGTATTAATTGAGCTTATATTGACATATTGAAAATAACGCGAAAAAACCGGATCATTCTTTAATGCATCCGAAAAATCAGAAGCTGCCTGAAATTCTTCTTCGCTATCCCCCAGATATGCGCTTGCGCTTAAAATTAACTCTACCTTACCGTCTTCTGATTTGGTGAATGAAAAATCTCTTAACCAAACACCATCCGGTAAAAGACGGGGGATTACATTCAAGGGTTGGGTTAAATAAAGCTGCTTCTTTAATAAGTTGTCCAAAGCAGCCAATTTGTTCTTATAGGCAAGGTCAACAGAAAAAAGTTCTTCATAACTGTTTTCCGGATTTACGGTAGTTACCTTGGGCCGCTGGTTTATGACAGCATCAATTTCATTCTTTACCGGGCTGATACGGTATTTTCCAAAAGCAAAAACTCCCGCACAAATTACAAGCGCCAAAATAACAACTCTAATATCTAATTTAATCCCCTTAAAAATACCTCCGGTTTCAGGCTCTAAACCGCGTTTAAAGGCCCCAATCTTTTTTTCACCCTCTAATAGATCAACCTTAATATCTGACTTTATAAAACCGGAAAGAGAAGCGCCAAGCCCTTTCATCAGCCCAAGTGAAGCAACAGCTTGAGGCCCCAGGAATTTCTTTATCTCTACAAATTGAGACTGAAATCCCAATTCACTCATAAGCCCTTCTAATGGTATTTTTTCTTCATCTGCTGAAATAAAATAAATTTTTTGCGGCCTTTTATCGGGGAACTTTCGTTGAAAATAATCCAGGGAAACGCGAATCTCCGCCTTTAATTTCTCTAAAGGCTGGCTGGGCTGGCCCTCAGAAATTTCCTCAGGTAAAGAGGTTAATGTTATGTCGCGGCTAAACAAAGGAAAACCATTCTCCAAAACAGTAAAATTAACCTCATCTTCAGATTCAGGATCAACTCCCAAAACAGCAACAACGCCTTTGTTACCAAGGTTGGCAAGCTTAAGGCATCTTAATAAACTAAAAGCAGAATATTCAACAGATTTAAGCTTTATATTTAACTGTTTAAATATTGACACATACCTGTCAAAAGCCTCTTTTTTGATCCCCAGGAATAAAACAAAATTTTCTTTTGTAGACTTATCTACCTGAGCCTGGAAATCTGTAATAAGGTCTTCAACTTTAAAAGGAATGTATTTCTTTGCCTCAAAATTTACCGCGCCTTGCATTTCATTACGCGGCATAATCGGCAATTCAAATGTTCGTATGACCAAATCTTTGCCTGAAAGGCATACAGACGCCTCCTTGGCATTAACATCGTTCCTGCGTAATTCATCTTTAAATATGGCTATAATTTCAATTAATTTTGCTTCTGGTGGGACCTTCTCCTCCAACTCAGCTCCGGAAACCGCTGTTTGAAGTATGCGGATAGTCTTAGTAACTCTACGGCCACTGCTTTCTACTACACTGATTGTTTTAGGGCCAAAATAAATTCCAAGAGAACTCATTGTTTTTCTCCGCTTTTTAAATCAATGCTCGCGCGCCTTCTGCTTTTCAACCAGTTATCAATCTCTTTACGCTCAAATCTCCAGACACCTCCAACCTTGATCCCGGAAATCCGAGACTGGTGCAGCCAATTATAAATGGTCTGCTTTTTTAACCTCAAATAATCCGCTAATTCATCAATATCCATTAATTTTGCCATAAACTTACCTCTTAGAAAATTAAAAAATACTTAAGGTAAGTAAAACACGAAATTCTTATATTGTCAAGTGTTTTTTTACTCAAACTTACTTAAACTTACTCAAATTATAATTAACATGACTGAAATATACCGCAATTATAACAAATTTACTCAAGCTATATCAGTTGGTTAAATTTATGGTTTAGAGAAAAACTATTGGGAAGCATAATTAGAAGTTATATCTATTCTTGTAGTACCGGGAATTGTACTTGCAACGAGTCCGATATTTATAGTTACTAAATATGGGATGTCTGCGTCCTGGATACATTGGCTACCGCTGCACTTTCCCAGATACCATGTTTGTCCGCTTAACCACTGCCCGGTTCTCAATTTCTCAAGCGCCAGGTTTATGCCTGCAAAATTGGCATAATACGCGCGGATGCGGTTTATTTGATGGTGGGTAAGCCGGGCCTGACTGGAAAGTATGGTTAAAATAACATTAGCCAGCAAAGTAATTATTAGAATTACCCCTAAGATAAGAATAAGAGCTGCGCCTTGCCGGTTGTTGCGTATTTTCATCAGGTATTCTTACGCAAGTACACCTTGTAATCCAACCCTGCCTTAAGCACAACTACGTGGCCTTCGCGGGCAAGCCACCCTAAACTCATCAATACGTTATCCCTGCTCTTATCTATTCCTCTTAATAACTCTGAAAGCGTAACCTCCCCATGCTGATCCAGATAATGCCAAATATCACCTGCAACTATGCCTATTTCAGTAATCATATATTCCTCCATTTTAGTAATGCAGTTTTATTCTATAAGCACTGAAGATTTTGTCAACTGTTTTCTGACTTTTTGTTATAATTTCCGCAACGCGGGCAAACAGAAATTAAATCCTCTTTGGTGTTAATATAGGTATAAGTACATATACTACAAAACCATATATAACGTGAGTCCAAGGTTAGATCTTTGTCCTTCTGTTTAGCGGTAAAAATCCAGAATATTAAAATAACCGCCAAACTTAGAGCGACATAAACTGCTATCCCAACAGAAAAATCAATACTAATCATAATCTATTGATTTGCAGGCCCTTGTGATAAATCAATCTTTACGGCTTGCCAACTCTCCGGATTAACCGAGGCCTTACGGACAAAAAGATAATGACTGATATAGCGCATACTTAATAAATCAACCTCTAAGTTCCCGGAGGAAATCTTTCTTTTAACTACGGGATAACCATTTTCTCTTAAAAGGGTGATTTTATACAATAACTCCACATGCGCCGTCTGCCTGTCATTAAAATAAAGAGTAAAACTATAAGGTAATAAAGGACGCAAATATATTGCCGGTTCTTTTTTTACAGGAAAAACATACGGCCCAAGACGAGCTTCATTAAAAATGGCCTTTTCTGGCGAGCTTTCAAAAGTTACAGCAGGCTTAAAAGACGCAAAATATTCTTTTTCTGCCGACTGATGCAATAATTCGGCCCTAAGAAAAGTTTTTTTCTGTTCCTGTTTTAAAGGTTCTTTAAGGATGCGCGGGATTATTTCCCTGGTACTAAACACCTGCCCCAAAAAAGAAACCGCAGAATAATCAACAGGAGGCAGACGCCTGCCAAAAGAAAAGTTAAAAATCCCTAAAAAAGCAAGATGCCCTGCGAAAGAAACTAATATGGCCTTTTTAAAAAGCTGAGTCATTATTCCTGATTTGTGGCGATATTTATCTGGGTAATTCCCAAATCCCTGGCTAAATCCCAAATATCCACAACCCTGCCAAGAGAGGCGCGCTTATCCGCCTTTATTAAGACTGATTGACTCTTTTTTGCGGCCTGCTTAAGAAATGATTTCAACTCCTGGGTATTTACTACCTTACCGTTTAGATAGGTAACATTTTCGCTGCTGACCAAAATTTCAATATTTTCATACTTAACCACTTCGCTGGTCACTGCCTTAGGCAGGTTAACCTTTATGCCCGGCTGGATAATAAAACTGGAAGTAAGCATGAAAAAGATCAAAAGCTGAAAAACAATATCTATAAGAGGCGCTATATCAATCTGCTTTAAACCATGCTCTAATTCCATGCGGCCCTTAAAACGCATCTTTCCCCCCCCAGTCTATTCAGTCAAAAAATTTACCAATTCAGTTGATGCCTTTTCCATTTCTAAAATAAAATGGTTAACTTTGCTGACAAGATAATTGTAAGCCACAAAAGCAGGAATAGCCACAATCAAACCAGCAACCGTAGTAAGAAGCGCCTCCCAAATACCTCCGGCAAGGTCGCCAGGAGAAACCGGATGAAACGACGTTGCCTTTGCCTGGATGGTCTGAAAACACCTGACCATCCCTGTTACCGTTCCCAATAAACCAAGAAGCGGCGAAACATGGGCAATTGTTGCTATTGTTGAGAGGTTCTTCTCTATCTTTGGGATCTCATACAAAGAAGCGTCCTCAATCGCTTCAATAATCTGCGGCCGGGGACGGTCATATTTTAAGATCCCTGCTTTAAGAATGTTGGCGATAGGGCTTTTTGTATTTTCACAAATTTGCAAAGCTTCTTTAGTATCATGCCGTTTCATTTTATCAAGAATTTTAGCTAAAAAAGCCTGCGTATCTATGTCTATTTTTTTTAGATACAAAAACTTTTCTATAATTATGGCTAAAGCAAAAATAGAACACAAAAGTATAGGCCACATTATCGGCCCGCCTGCTAAAAAAATCTGAAAAAAACTCATTTTGTATAACTCCATCTAGACCCTCCTTGTGTTTTTGCTAACTTTTAATTATTTAACATGCTGATTAATCCAATCCAATCGTTCCTTGGCGTATTTTGCCTCTTCTGCCGATGTGGCAATGATCCTTTTGTATATATTTGAGGCCTCCTTGAAGTTTTCCATACCTTCGTAAATCTCTGCCACTCGTAAAAGCGCTTTTACCGAATAAGTATTATTGTCTGAATAAAGATAAGTTACTTTTAAATATTCTTCAATTGCTTCATTAACCTTACCCTGCGCCTCTAAGACTTCAGCGATCTTAAGCTGGATCATAGGCATATCTTTCGCAGAAACAAGCTCCATGCCTTTACGATAATAATCAAGTGCATCAGGATAATTCTTAAGGTTAAAATAGAGATCTGCGATCTTAGGATATATTAAACCTCCTAAATTAGGATAATCCCTAATAATATTTTTATAAACCCTGATTCCGGCTTACCCTGTTTTACATAAATATCCGCAACAGCTACTGCTGCCTGACCCGTAAGGTCAGACTTGCCCAAAGAAATAACTTTATTAAAATTCTCCAGCGCCAAATCATAATCAGGCTCTTCAGCATAGCTTGAGCCTAAGGCGTAATAGGCATCCGCAACTAAACTGCTTTTTGGGAAATCCTTGATTAAAGAACTAAAATACCGGCGGGCCATAACCAGGTCATTATGCCGGTAATAATATTCTCCCAGCCACCACATGATCTCAGCTGTCAGGCTTGAATCCGGGTATTTTGAACGAAGGGATTTAAAACGCGACATTGCCTCGGATTCATTACCCATCTGATAGTAACAGTCCGCGATCTCATACTCGGCTTTTTGCATCAGTTCTTTATCGTGGTTGTATGACCGGATAATATCCTTAAATACTTCTATGGCCGCGGCAAAATCTCCCAGATTATAAAAACTTGTCCCTAATAAATATAAAGCCTGGGGCTTTAAACTGCTGTCTTTAAATTCCTGCTGGAATTTCTTAAAAATATCCCTGCTTAAGGTGTAGTCCTGCTTCTGAAAATATGCCAACCCTAAGGCATATTCAGCCTCATCCAAAAGCTTTGATTGCGGGAAATTTCTTTTTAAATTGAGGAAGCTGATTATCGCAGCATCATAATTTGAAGCCTTGAGCAAAACAAGGCCAAGCTGATACTGAACATAATCCCCATAAAAACTATCGGGATAATCCTTAAGTATTATATCGTATGCTTCCTGCGCTTTTTTATAATCCCCGGAATCCTGATAAGCGTCGCCAATCTGGCAAAGAGCGCTTATTTTAACAATTTTATCATCGCTCTCCTTGGCAACCTTCTGAAACTCCCTGATCGCATCTTTAAATTCCCCTTGTTTTAAAAATGCCCAACTCAGGCCATAATGGAATTTATCAATTATTTCACGGGGCACAGCCTTATCTTCAATCTTCTCCAGGCCTTGTTTATAGATCTTGGTTGCCTCGCTGTAATCAGCAAGGTTATAAAGGGTTTCTGCTTTTCCAAGGTAAGCCTGAGCCAAAGTTAAAGGATCGTCGCTGGATGCGGCTAACTCGCTATAAATACTACCCGCCTGATCAAGCCTGTTTGTTTCAGACATCAATACTGCCTTGCCCAGCAACAAAACATTGCGATTTTTATTTTCAAGCTTATCAACCTTAATATTCCCAAAAGCATCCTCAGCCTGTTTATACTGCTTTGATTTTAAATATGCCCATCCCAGCCCCAGCCCGGATAAAGCCTGGATCTTCTGGTCGCCGGAAAACGATGCTGCCTTAGAATAAGCGTTAATTGCTTCATTAAAATTATTTAAATAAAAATCAGATTCGGCAAGATAAAAATAGAAATACTGAAGGCGCTGGCTGTCTTTGGAAAATTGCCTCAGATAAACTTTCGCTTTTTCTTTTAACCCGCTATAATCTTTTAAATTATAATAACACTCAATAATCTTTAACGGCACATCCGCAGCTAAAGGATCTTTGGCAAAACGCTCCTCAACAATCTTAAAATAACCCAAGGCATCGCTAAATCTTGCCTCCTGAAACAAACACCAGCCCAATGAATAGTAACTTGCAGCAAGGTACGTAGAAGTTGGAAACTCATCAATCACTTTTTTGTAATATTCTCCGGCCTTATCAAAGTTGCTGCCCTTAAAATGAACTTCGGCGATCCAATAAAGCACAGAGTCCTTGATATTTGAGTAAGCCGGATTATTTAATAACTCCTCAAATTTACCCAGTGCCTCAAGGAACCTGTTTTGCTGAAAATAACAACGGCCGATAAGAAGTTTGACTTGGGGGATTTTTTGCGAATCAGGGTAATTTTTTAAGAAGCGCTCCAATAAACCGAGGCTTACCTCATAAAAGCTATCCTCAAAAGCTTTTCTTGCAACATAAAGCGCCTCTTCTTCTTTTGCTGATTGCTGCTGAAGTGTTGCTTCCTCGGCAATGCCGTTGCCGGCAATAGAAAGGAAGGAAAATATAAAAAACAAAAATACTGCAACGATCTTATAATTGCGCATGGCTCAACTATATCACTTTCCTATTTTCTATTCAATATCTTTCTAAGATATTCGGCAGTATAAGACCTGTTATTGGAGATTAATTCTTCAGGAGAGCCAAACCCGACAATTTCCCCTCCCCTGTCCCCGCCTTCAGGGCCCAAATCAATAATATAATCCGCACACTTGATCACATCAAGGTTATGTTCAATCACAATCACCGTATTTTGCTTTTCCACCAGTTTTTGCAGGACAGAAACCAGCTTTTCCACGTCGGCAAAATGCAATCCTGTAGTTGGTTCATCTAAAATATAAAGGGTGTTTCCCGTTGCGCGCTTGCTTAATTCTGAAGATAGTTTTATGCGCTGGGCCTCTCCTCCGGAAAGCGTAGTTGCGCTCTGGCCCAGATGGATATATCCCAAGCCCACATCGTAAAGCAATGACAAAGGATTTTTTATCTTAGGTATGTTCTCAAACAGTATCATTGCTTCCTCAACCGTCATTTCCAGCACCTGTGCAATGGACATACCTTTATATTTAACCTCAAGAGTAGGTTCGTTAAACCTTAGCCCTTTACAAACATCGCATCTTACATAAACATCAGGCAGAAAATGCATCTCAATTTTTTTAATTCCGTCTCCTGCGCATGCCTCGCACCTGCCGCCCTTGACATTAAAAGAAAACCTCCCCGGTTTAAATCCGCGCACGCGCGCATCAGGAAGGCGGGCAAATAAATCGCGTATCTGGCTAAAAACACCTGTATAAGTCGCAGGATTTGAACGCGGCGTCCTTCCGATAGGCGACTGATCCACAACAATAACCTTATCAATAAACTCTACCCCTTTAATTTTATCATGCAGCCCCGGCTTTTCTTTTGACTTATAAAGCTTTTGGGAAAGTAAACGGAAAAGGATATCATCAATCAAGGTGGATTTCCCGGAGCCGCTGACCCCGGTGACACAAATAAAATTACCAAGCGGAAATTTAACATTAATGTTTTTCAGGTTATGCTCCCGGCATCCGGTTATCTCCAAAAACCTTCTTTCCTTCCACGGCCTTCTCTGCTCCGGGATATTAATTTTTAGCTCATCCCTTAAATATTCTGCTGTCAAAGAATTCTTATCTTTAAGAAGCTCCTGTGTCGGGCCGGAAAAAATTATTTTCCCGCCGTTTCTTCCGGCACCCGGGCCCAAATCTACGACATAATCTGCAGAACGTATCGTTGCTTCATCATGTTCAACTACAATTAAAGTATTTCCCAGATCCCGCAACGCTTTTAAAGTAGTCAATAATTTGTTGTTATCCTTTTGATGGAGCCCTATGCTCGGCTCATCTAAAACATACAAAACTCCGACTAACCCGCTTCCCACCTGTGTTGCAAGACGGATGCGCTGGGCTTCTCCCCCTGAAAGAGTAGAACTTTTTCTGTCTAAGGTCAGGTAGTCAAGGCCGACATCAATACAAAACTGCAGCTTTTGCAGAATCTCTTTTAGGACCTGACGGGCAATCAATATACTGCGGCCTTCTAATTTAAGGCTGCTAAAGAAAATGTGCGCCTCTTTAATGGGCATTTGCGTAACTTCCCAGATATTTTTTCCTCCAACAAAAACACTCAGGCTTTCCTTTTTAAGACGAGCTCCTCTACAAACCGGGCAAGGCAAAGAAGACATGAAACGGGAAATTTCTTCTTTTAAATACGCGCTTTCAGTCTGCCGAAAGAGCCTTTCCAAATGCGGGATCACTCCTTCAAAAGGCTTGCCATTTACCTGCTTATCAGTTCCATAAAGAATTGCCTTCTGAATATTCTTTGGTAATTTCTTAAACGCTATGTCCAGATCAAAACCCATCTTGTAAGATAATTCACGCAAAAGCCAGCGATAATAAAGAATATAACCTTTGCCGCCTCTTTTCCAAGCCTCTATCGCCCCTCCATTAATGGATTTATTTTTGTCAGGCACAACCAAATCAGCATCAAACTCCGGCTTATTCCCCAAGCCGTTACATTCAGGACAAGCCCCATAGGGAGAGTTAAAAGAAAAAACACGCGGTTCAACCTCGGCATAACTTATCCCGCAGACAGAGCATGAGTATTGCTCGCTAAAAACTTCTTCTTTATCCGGATGTTTACCTTCAGATACGGGTGTCTTTCCATAAAGAACAATAACCTGGCCATTGCCGGTTTTTAACGCTGTTTCAACGGAATCAGACAGCCTCTTTTTAATACCAGAACCTATTACCAGCCTATCAACAATAACTTCTATGTTATGCACCTTGTATTTTTCAAGCTTTATTTTTGCCGGAAGCTCATAAAAAACACCGTCAACCCTGCAGCGCACAAACCCTGACTTTTGGATCTGCGAGAATATATCACGGTATTCCCCTTTTCTCCCCCTGACCAACGGAGCTAATATCTGTATCTGACTACCTGAAGACAGCTGCATGAGCCTGTCCACAATCTCCTGAGAAGTCTGCCTGTCAACAATCCTGCCGCATTGATAACAATGCACCACTCCTATACGCGCATACAACAGGCGCAAATAATCATAGATCTCGGTTTGCGTCGCAACAGTGGAACGCGGGTTGCCCCCGGCATTACGCTGCTCAATGGCAATGGCAGGAGAAAGGCCTGAGATATATTCAACATCCGGCTTTTGCATCTGTTCTAAAAACTGCCGGGCATAGCTTGATAGACTTTCCACAAACCTGCGCTGGCTTTCTGCGTAAATAGTATCAAACGCAAGGCTTGATTTTCCTGATCCGGATAACCCGGTAACTACAATTAATTTGTTTCGCGGAAGTTCAAGGTCAATGTTTTTTAGATTATGCTCTTTTGCTCCGTGAATAACAATAAATTCATTTGGCATCTTCCAGTAAACTCCTTATTATTTTATTGCGCGGCTCAAGTGACAAGGCTAAAGAATAATATTTCCTGGTTGAAACAAAATCTTGTTTTTGACGGTATGATTCTCCAAGCTCAATCAGGTTCGGCACAAAATAGGGATTGATTTTATATGCAGCAAGGCCGAGATCAATTGCTTTATCAAGCTGCCCTAATATTTTATAACAAATACTTAATCTGTAAAATACAAAAAAGTCCTGGCCTTTTCTGCGGATTGCCTCCTGATAACGCGCTATTGCCTTTTTGATATCCTGAGTATAAAAATAATAATTCCCGCATAATATTTCCAAGTTTGGATCGTCAGGATAATATCCTTTATACTTTTTAATTTCATCCAAAGCCTCATTATAGCGGCCATAAACAAGGTACTCATTAATCAAAGATTTTCTTATCGGTAACCTGGGATCGGCAAACTGCATGATCCTTTTAAAAATGATCAGATCCTTTTTCCAGTAAAAGTTATTTGCCAAAGTAAGCGCAGAATAAAATAAAATCAGGATTATTAAAAGCAATCCCCCTATTCTCCTGTTTTTCATTAATATAAACACCAGCACAATAAAAAAACCAAGCGAAGAAACATACGCCCAGCTTTCCGCCATCAACGCGCCATAAAGCATGGAATATTTATCAAAATAAATAAATACCGGAACAAGGCCAAAAATAAACCATCCCGTTCCGAAGACAAGTAATCTATTTTTTCTAAAGAAGATCAGCCCGGACACCAATAAGATGAAAAACCCTGTTACCAAAATAGCCTGCGGCTGAATAAATGAATTTAAAAACGGGGTAGTCCGCAACAACCTCAAATCAAGAGGCGATAGCAAAAGCAAAACATATTGAAATATCAAATTTAAAATATTCAGCAGGTACTGCCAAAAATGCAGCTGTCCGGCAGGAAGAGGCATTTGAACACTTCCGAAGAGATAATTTCTCCATAATAAATAGGCAAAATCCAGTAAAACAAAAGGGGCCGCCCAGAGGTACTGGCCTGGTTTTGCTTTTTGAATGTATAAAATTAACAATAAAAAAACAAGAAACAGCAAAGCATTTTCCCGTGACAGTAAGGCAAGCAGGGCACAAATCAGGCTAAATACATAAAATTTGCCGTATCTTGTTTGATTAAACTTTAAAAAACAAAACAGGCCCAACAACATAAAAAGAAAACTTAATAAATCAGCTCTCCCGGCAATATAAGAAACTACTGAAGTCTGCAGAGGATGCACCAGGAACAAAACACTCACCAGCGCCGAAACCTTAAAATCAGAAAAAAGCGCAAATATAAGATAAAAAATCAGGACGGCGTTTAACAAATGCAAAATCAGGTTCATTAAATGAAAACCAAGCGGATTAAGCCCCCAGATTTTGTAATCAAGGTAATAACTTAAAAGTTGGCAGGGCCTGTAAACATTAGATACAGGCTGATTGGGAGTATTTTGCCAAAAGTTTATATAAATATCCTTTTGCAGGATCTGCGGCAGGAATTTTGCTGACTTTATTGCCGGGTTGTAAACAATAAGCGCCTTGTCATCAAATACAAAATCATTAAACAGGCTGTTAGAATATACAACAAAACCAACCAGCGCCAGTAAAATTATAAATATTTTATCTTTTGATAATGTTATTTTATTTAGCTTCATTCAAACTGTTTAAAACGAATAATATTATGCTTGTGCAGGATGTATTTAAGAAGCGTTTTTAAAATACCTAAACCATAAATTATTGAAGGCAGTAATTTAATACTTGAGGCCTCATCAAAATAACGTGTCTTTATCGGCACCTCTTCAATCTTAAGGTAATTTAGCACCCCCTGAACGATCATTTCATTATCAAAAACAAAATTGTCTGAGTTGTGCATAAAATTTATCTGCCTGAGGTATTTTGCGCTGTAGGCGCGAAAACCGCTGTGATATTCAGTAAGATACGTGCCTAAAACAACATTTTCAAGGGCCGTTAACAAAATATTCACGTTGTGTTTCCACAAAGGCATCCCCCCTTCAAGCGCACCGCCCTTCATCATCCTTGAGCCAAAGACCGCATCAGCCTCGCCGGTTTGGATCGGCTCAATGAGTTTTGGGATTATTGTCGGATCATACTGATAATCCGGGTGCACCATCACCACAATTTCTGCCCCCATTTCAAGAGCCTTGGAATAACAAGTTTTCTGGTTAGCTCCATAACCCATGTTCTTACGATGAGTAAAAACCTTGATACCCAAATGCTTTGCAACTTTAACCGTATCATCCTTGCTATCATCATCAACCAAGATAACATCATCCACCAAATCTTTGGGGATATCCTTAATCGTCATAGAAAGGGTTTTAGCAGCATTATACGCAGGAAGCACCACAATCGTTCTCATTTTCTTGTTATGGTTTATATCAACCGGGTTCTTCTCGTCGGCTTGGATAAAAGAAAGGCTGCGTTTCTTCTTGGCAAAAGCAACCACCTGATCATAGAAATTAATTCTTAATAAAAAATCTTTTGGAAAAATATACTTTGCAAAAAAACCGAACAAACCGCTGGCAAATGAATTATACTTTGAAAGCCGGCTTGAAATGTATTGCGAGCTAAACACGCGCGCATAAGGCGAATATTTTATTACTTTAAACCCTGCAGCATCAAGCATGCGGTTAAGTGTTTTACGGGAGAAATAAAAAAGGTGCGACTGCTGTATCCCCCACCATTTTGCCCTTAATGTTTTGCTTAACAAACTCTCAATATCCGGAGTAGAAACACAAAGAATACCATCGGGTTTTAAAACCCTCCTCGCCTCTTCTAACACCTTGCGCGGGTCAGAGAGATGTTCAATTACATCAGTCATAACTACAGCATCAAAATAATTATAGGCGAAACTTGCATCCTTAAGAGTCCCCTCAAATACATTTAATCCTAATTTTTCCTTTGCGTATTTTACAGCCCAAGAAGACAACTCAACCCCATGAACATCCCATCCAAGTTTTTTTGCTTCATCAAGCAGGAAACCAGCAGCACATCCTACATCCAAAATCCTGCCTTTCCTGCGAAACTTCAACATTTTATTTAAAAGTATCTTTGCGGCCAGCCTTCTTCCTTTTTCCTCGCTAATGTAGAGAGGATCCTCCATGCTGCAGTATTTAGAAAATATATCCTTAAGGTTATCATGAACGCTTGCATACACCAATCCGCACCTAAGGCAACGCACAATCTTTAAATTATGCAAATCAGATTTATCCTCGGTGATCTTATATTGATTTAGCACCTGGGTATCAGGATTTTTGGACCGGATATCATAAACAATCCTGTAATACAAAGACCCGCATAAATTACATTTGGTTTTTGTCATTTCTTCTCCATGATTGTTAACCTTCCCATGACGTCAACTTCTCCGCTTACCTTAAGTAATTCTCCGGTTTGATAATCAAAGAAACCCATTTTTAGACAAGACCCTTTGGAAGAAATACCTTCAGTATCAATGCGCACTCTTTCTTTTATAAATTCCCCTGCCTGCCAGGCGCGTGTCGGATAAATCCTGTAACAGACAGGATGAAACTTACGCGCCACCAGATTGCCTTTACTGTCAAGGAAATCAAGAAAGATGTTTATATCCCTTGGCGTTTGTTTTAAACTTTGCCAATATAAAGTAATATCAAAAAGGTTATCTTCATTTCTTTCTTTAACATCAACACCGACCAGGGCAACACCTTGCTCAATACTGACTACGCGCCCGGGAGCAGTTATAAAAAACGGCTCTCTTGCCACATTAAAAAGCGCTGTATCAGAAGGGCCATTCTTATTAAATAAAACAACTGATTCCATAAGGCTTTGCACCTTCCATTTTTCCTGGATCATCAGCTGTTGAAGATTCTTGTAAAAATCCGGACGGTAAAAGCCAGCGAAAGTAAGAGTATCATTAAAATCCACCAAAGCAAAATCAACATCAGGCAGATCGTATTTCTTTGAAGAAAGCGTATAAAAACCCATATATTTATGATGCAGTGAATAGACATCCTTGCGGCTGGAAAGACGCGGCAGGAATTCAAATGTCGCCACCACAGAAGCTCCCTGCGGAATCTGCCGGATAAATTCTTCTTTATAGCGGTCAAGATAATTCATTCTATATTCACTGAATAACTTAGGCATTGCCTTAAAATGCGGCCCATAAATCAAATTAGAAATTAAAATGACAAAAATCAAAGAAACCTTTAAAAGCCATGGGCGCAGGTTATTCTTCTCTTTATCCAGAAAGAATTTTATCCCGTAAATCAGGCTGATAAAAATAAAAGGGATTATCTCCGCAGCATAATGATAATAAATAGTAAGTTCAGTCTGCCTTGTAGAAAGCATATGCTGCAACAAAAAAGGCATTGCCGGCAGCAGCCTTAACGGGCTTAATAACGGAAGAAATGAAACAGGAGCAAATAAATTAAACAGATAAAACAGGCATTCTTTTCTAAAAATTGTTTTCAAGAACAACCCCGGATGAAGGAAAACATTTGAAAGTATGTTGCCGGAAGAATTTCCTAAATGGCTGTAAATATTCAAGAACTGCACGGTGTTTTGATTAAAATAAGACATTATTGACATGGAAATAAAAAAATAGGAAATTCCTGCAAGAAACGGGGTTAATATCCACTTAGGCCCTTTTTTATTAATAAAACTCAAGAACCCAAACATAATTACTGCAAGGGCTATATTTTCCTGGCAAAGCATGGACAAAATCATAAAAAACAAAAATTTAGGAAAAGAATTCAGCTCAAAATAATAACAGGTAAGCAATAAGAATAATGTGGCAAATACTGTGGGATGAAATTCAAACAGGTTTGTATAACCTAACGCCGGATAGAATAAATAAATTATGCCGACTATTAATCCCCAGTTCTCTCCTAAAACTCTTGCAGCAAGCTTATACAATGGGATAGCGCCTAATCCCAGTGCTAAAGTTTGTAAAATAAGCAGGGCCAGCGGGTGGGAAAATATCGCATAGACAGGAGCAATTAAAAAGAGTATTAAATGCACGTGGTTGCCCAAAAACGGTATCCCGAGTATAGAATTATAAATTGAACCATGCAAAATATTCCACATGGAAAGCGCGTGCACTGCCAGGTCAAAGTCATGAAAGGAAAAAGAATTATACCTCATCACGCTGATCAGGATAAAATAAACCAGATAAAATATGACCGCGCTGATCAATACAATAAAATTATTATTTTTAAATGATAAATTCATAATATGGAAGAAAGCCCCTGTAAATGCAAAATAATGCGTTTACAGGGGCTCATCTCTTTTTCTCAGGTATTATCTCTTCTTTTTCTTCTTTCCGCCGACTTTCATTTTAGCACAAGAGACATCGCCCTGTTTGTCAATGAAATACAAGTAGCCTACTTTTCTCTTGATACCGCACTTAGCTACTTTTTTCGGGCTGCCTCCTTTTTTATTGCCTCTTGCCATTTTTGCGCAAGAAACATCACCTTGCTTGTCAAGGTAATAGAGATAGCCTTTTTCTCTTTTAACTCCTACTTTCATAACTTTTTCCGCCATGCTGATTCACCCCCCTTCAGTTTATTAATTTTATCTGCACACTAACCCCGCCAAATACGAGATTAAGTGCCGATCTTAACAGGCAAAAAAATCTGCCTTAATGTTGCCAATGCTGAAAGAACCGCCAGATAGCTTGTCTTGGGATTATCCGGATGAAGTATATTCTCAACGCGGGTAAAAATATTTCCGGCGCCGGATTCAATCAGGATTTCATGAATATTTCTTTTAGTCTCGGGAGAAGCAATTATCTTGACCATGGTCTTTTCTTCCCCGATACCAGCCAGGCTTAAAACCGCTGCAACATTAATATTTTGCGGAAAATATTTCACAGCTTCTTTTGCCGGGCCGAAAAACAGAACCTTGTCTTTAGTTAATTCTTTAAGATTGATCTTCTTTTTCTTAACATACTCAACAGACTCAAACGAAACCGGGTTCTTTGTTGTTGTAATGGTCACTTTCTTTATTTTGTGCATGTTCGCGGCTTTAAGCGCATCAATGCCTGCAATCGCTCCACTTGGAATAAATATCCTGGATTTATTCTTTTTGGCCAGGCTGCTTAAATATGGCAATTTCCCGACAACCCCTCCCACACTCATGATCAAAATATCTTTTGAAGCCGCTAATGCTGACTTAGCAATACCAAAAGAGCTTCCTGCAGAGGCGCATTCAATAACTAACTCAGATTTGCGGATTAGCCGCGCAAGAGTGTCAACAGCCAGAGAATCCTTTTTAACCTTGCCGGATAATTTCTGAACTTTGCTAATATTAGAATCAAAAAGCGCAACAAGCTCTGCCTCTTTTGAGAAATCCCTAATGATACCTTGAGCCAAAGAACTCCCAATCGCACCGCAACCTACAATTCCTATTTTTAGCATTTGTCAGTTAGGGACGGTTCTGGATTACGCTTAAAAGTGTCCCCATAGGGGACAGTTTCAACCGTGTTTCAGAACCGTCCCTACAATGATATTATCAATTAACCTTATTTTACCAATCCATACTGCCAAAACAATCAGGCACTTGCCTGAAATCTTTTTTACAGGCCTCAAATTATTAAAATCAACAATCTCCACATAATCAATCTTTGCAGATTTATTTTGTTGAATCAGCCGCCGCATTGAAGAAATTATCTTTTTTGAAACTGTTTCTCCCCTATCAATCATCTTCTTTGCCAATTTTAAAGCCTGCGATAAAACCAAAGCATCCTGCCTTTGGCTTTTGCTCAGGTAAGCATTTCTTGAACTTAGAGCCAGGCCATCTTTAGCGCGCACCGTTTCAAGCATTGAAATCTTAACAGGAAAATTCAAATCTTCTGACAAACGTTTTATAATTATTGCCTGCTGCGCATCTTTTTGCCCAAAATAAGCAACGTCCGGGCAAACAATGTTAAAAAGTTTTGTTATTACAGTCGTAACTCCCTGAAAATGCATTGGCCTTGATTTAGCGCATAAACAATCACTCAATCCTTTGACCTTTACAAAAGTCCCAAACTCCGGCGGATAAAGATTCTTTGAATCCGGCAGGAATACTAAATCAACATTATCTTTTTTACAAAGCATTAAATCATTTTGTATCAGGCGAGGGTATTTCTTCAAGTCCTCTTTCGGGCCAAATTGCATGGGATTAACAAAAATACTTACTACCGTAAAATCATTTTCCTTGTGCGCTTGCCGGATCAAGCTTAAATGCCCTTCATGTAAAGCCCCCATCGTTGGCACAAAACCAATACTCTTTCCCTTAAGCTTAACTTCCTTAATTATGGAATTCACTTTTCTCGGGTCTTTTACTATTTTCATAAAACCTCGCTCAATGGAACTGTAACAAAAGTTCGCTCAAATAAGCGCGGATGCGGAATAGTCAGGGCTTTAGTTCTTAAAATCCCATCCCCATACAACAAAATATCAAGGTCAATAATGCGCGGGCCAAAACGCACAGTTTTTACCCTACCGAGCTCTTTTTCAATTGTTTTTAATTTTTTAAGAAGATTTACTGCTGAAAGGTTGGTTTTAATCCTTAAGCAAGCATTCAAAAATTTCGGCTGACGCTTTGGGCCTCCGAGCGGTTTTGTTTCAATTATTTTAGATACCTTAATTACCTTTGTTTCTTTTAAGGCATTGATCTTCTGAATTGATAATTTGATATTTTTCAGCCTATCACCCAAATTTGAGCCCACACCTAAATAACAGGTTATCATTAGCCGATTTTTCTTAAACGCTCAATTGACTCTTTGATTCTTTCTTCAGGAACAGTCAAAGCCATACGGATATAGCCTTCGCCGGATTCGCCAAAACCGACACCGGGAGTTGCAACAATATCTGCCTTGTCTAAAATTAACGAAGCAAAATTAATAGAATTATCTTTTTTAGGGATTTTTATCCAGACGTAAAAAGTCGCCTTGGGGTTGCTCGTCTGCCATCCAAGATTCCTTAACCCGCCAACAAGGCAATCACGCCTTTGCTGATAGAGCTGACACATATTTTTAATATGTTCCTGCGGCCCCTCTAAGGCAGCTACTCCTGCAAATTGAATCGCTGTAAAAATACCGGAATCAATATTTGATTTTACCTTGGCCAAGGCCTGCACTAATTGGGCATTACCGCATGCCCAGCCTATACGCCAGCCGGTCATATTAAAGGTTTTAGATAACGAATGGAATTCAATCACCACATCCCTGGCGCCCTCAAGCTCAAGCATACTGGAAGGCTTATAACCATCATAACTCATTTCAGAGTATGCCAGATCAGAAACCACGATCAGCTTATGTTTTCTTGCAAAATTAATAACTTGAGAGTAAAAATCTTTATCACAAATAGCGCCTGTGGGGTTATTTGGATAATTAATAAAGATCACTTTTGATTTCTTTAAGATGCTTTTTGGGATTTTTTTTAGATCCGGCAAAAAATTATTTACACCAAGAAGCGGCATAAGATATGGCTTTGCACCGGCAAGAATTGCGCCCGCCTTATAAGGCGGATAACATGGGTCAGGAACCAGAGAATAATCTCCGGCATTAAGAAAAGCAAGAGGAAAATGCGCTATCCCTTCTTTAGAACCAATCAAAGGAAGAACCTCTGTGTCAGGATTTAAGTTAACATTAAATCTTCTCTTATACCAACCCTCAATTGAGCGCCTTAAAGCCGGCATTCCCTGATCAAGCGCATAACGATGGCTTGCCGGATCCTTTGCTGCTTTATACAATGCTTCAATAATATAATTAGGCGTAGGCTGATCCGGGTCACCGATGCCCAAATCAATAATATCCCTGCCTTCTGAGCGAGCTTTTCTTTTGGCTTTATCAATTTCTAAAAATAAATACGGAGGCAAACTTTGTAATTTATTTGACAATTTAAACATTCACTATCTCCTATTTATGCTTTCAACACATCCTGCATAGAATACAGCCCCGGCGGTTTATTAAATATCCACTTCGCCGCCTTTAACGCACCGACCACAAACAAATCACGCGAATGCGCCTGATGCTTGATCTCAATGCGCTCAGAATTTCCGCAAAAAATAACAGTATGATCACCAAAAATATCACCCAGACGGACCGCGTGAACAGGAATTTCTTTCTTTGTAACCCCGGTAATTACTTCAGCAAGTTTCTTAGCGGTACCGGAAGGAGCATCTTTTTTTGATTTATGGTGCGCCTCAATAATTTCAACGCTGTAATCCGGCCCAAGCCTTTTTGCAATATCCGGCAGCACCTGGAACAAAACATTGACCCCTATAGACATATTCGGAGAATAAACAACCGGAACAACCTTTGAAATCTCTTCAATTTTCTGCACCTGCGCCTGATTTAACCCGGTTGTTCCAACTACTAATGCTTTCTTGTAACGTGCAACATAATCTAAATTAACTTCAGTTGCCTCAGGCAGGGTAAAATCTACAAATACATCAGTAAGAAATAAACCATCAGGGCTTGATGAAATCCTCAGTTTTCCAAGCTCCTTACCGATAACAGGCGTGCCTTTTTGCTCAAGTGCCAAAGTAATTTCAAAATCTTTATCATAAGAAGCTACTTCATAAATCCTTCTTCCCATCTTTCCACAAACACCAGCAATTCCTAATTTGATCATCACTACTCCTCTTTACAATAAACCGTATTCCTTTAAAGCTTTTTTTAATTTCTCTACGTTCTCCGAAGACATTGCGCACATCGGAAGGCGCATATCCGGGTCGCACATACCGAGTAATCCCATCGCGGTTTTTACCGGAATTGGATTAGTCTCAATAAACATTGCTTTTATTAGAGGCAACAATTTATAGTGCAGATCTTGTGCTTTTTTAATATTGCCTTTTTCAAAAGCACTTACCATCTCCGCAACATCCTTTGGCACAATATTTGCAACTACAGAAATTATACCGGTGCCTCCGATTGACAAAACCGGAAGCGTAAGGCTGTCATCACCGGAAATCAAATCAAAATTCTTCCCACACAACGACTTGATGCGCGACATCTGATCAAGGCTGCCGGAAGCTTCCTTCACTGCCACAATATTTTTACAACTCTTGGCTAACTTTGCAATGGTCTCCGGCTCAATATTAACCCCCGTGCGGGATGCAATATTATACAAAATTATCGGGATATCTACTGCATCTGCCACGGCTTTAAAATGCTCATAAAGGCCTCTTTGCGTCGGACGGTTATAATAAGGAGAAACCTGTAAAGACGCATCAGCGCCCATATGTGCAGCATGTTTTGTCAACATTACCGCTTCCTGGGTTGAATTTGACCCTGTCCCGGCGATCACCGCCACTCTCTTTTTTACCTGATCAATAGTAATCTCAATCGCTCTTTCGTGCTCAGCGAAAGAAAGAGTTGCGGATTCCCCTGTTGTGCCGCAAGGCACAATACCAGAGGTCCCGTTTTTAATCTGAAAATCAATCAGCTTTCTGAATGTCTTCTCATCAATCAAACCATTTTTAAATGGAGTTACTATAGCAACTATTGAACCTCTAAACATAATACTCTCCTTGATAAACTATCTTAGCCTCGCCTTCCAACCAGACATTACTGAATTCATTACCGACTCTATCAAAATAAACTTTTAAAATCTCCCCACCCTGAGTATGCACATTTATAATTTCGTCTCCTGTCGCCTGTCCCGAATGAAACGCAGGTGAACTTTGGGATCTCCTGTCTTTGGCAATCAAAGAAAAAATAAGACTAGCGGCAACTGACCCTGTCCCACAGGCAAGAGTTTCATCCTCAACACCGCGCTCATAAGTGCGGATCCTGATAGAATTCTTATCAAGCGCCTCTACAAAATCTACATTAGTCCCTGCAGGAGAAAATTGTTTATGATAACGAATTTCTCTACCTAAATTATTCACATCAATTTTCTCAAGCCCCTCTACAAAAATTACCGCATGCGGCACGCCGGTATTAATGAAATTAGTTTTTATTTTACGACCGTTAACTACAATTGGTATATCTAATTTTATATCCTTAGGGTCAGTAAGATTAATTCTAATATTATCCTTATTGACTTGCGCATTAATTATGCCTGCCTTTGTCTCAATGCCCAGGCTTACGGCTTGCGGCCTGCGGACTGCAGATAAAAAATAGGCAAAACACCGCGCACCATTGCCGCACATTTCTGCCTCAGATCCGTCAGCGTTAAAAATGCGCATCCTTGCATCAGCAACTTTTGATTTATCTACCACAAGTAATCCATCCGCGCCAATACCGTATTTTCTATCACAAGCTTTCTTAGCAAAGCCCCTTAACGAAACAGACAAGTTTTCAGATTTCCGAATTACTATAAAATCATTTCCTGAAGCAACCATTTTTGTAAACTTAATTTTTCTCATAATTATAAAGAACCTTTAGGCATAATTTCATTCCTGATTAAATCCTGATTAGTTTCTCTTTTTCTAATTAGTATCGCTCTTTTGTTTACTACCATTACTTCCTGAGCTCTTTTCCGCGAATTATAATTACTGGACATGCTAAAACCATAAGCTCCTGCGCTCATTACTGCCAAATAATCTCCTTCTTTTAATCTCGGCATCATTCTTTCTTTTGCCAAAAAGTCACCACTTTCGCAAATTGGGCCAACAATGTCAACTTTTGCTGTCTCCTGTCTCCTGTCCCGACTGAAACGCAGGTGAACGTCGGGATCTCCTGTCTCCTGCAAAAGTAAAATATTGTGATACGCCTCGTATAAAGATGGACGGACCAGATCGTTCATGCCGGCATCAACAATCACAAATTCTTTCTTCGGAGTTTTCTTAACGTATAAAACTTTAGTAACAAGCACTCCGGCATTACCGACAATAAACCTACCCGGCTCCATAATTATTTTAAGGCCGGTCCTCTTTAATAATGGTAAAATCTTTCCTGCGTAATCAATTGCTGTCTGAGGAGTTTCTTTATCATAAACAATCCCCAAACCACCGCCGATATTTAGATAATCAATCACAACGCCTTCAGCTTTAAGCTTATTAATAAAACTAATCATCTTAGTAATTGCTGCAACATACGGTTGGCTCTCGGTTATCTGCGAACCTATGTGAATATGCAGGCCGGAGATCCTGATGTTTTTTAATGCGCGGCGCAGAAGAAAGATCTGCTGAGCGCTCTTAAAGTCAATACCAAACTTATTAGTTAGCTTTCCAGTCGTGATATATTTATGTGTTTTCGGCTCAACATCAGGGTTGATCCTGATTGCAACATTAGTAACTTTGCCAAGCTTCTTTGATATCCGGGTAATATTTTCAAGCTCTCCAATTGACTCTACATTAAAAAACAAAATCCCTTTTTTAATCGCCTCTTCAATTTCGCTACCGGTTTTCCCTACTGAGGCATAAACAATTTTCTTTGCCGGGCATCCTGCTTTAAGTGCGCGGAATAATTCACCACCCGATACAATATCTAAACCTGCTCCCTTATCTATCAAGGCTTTTAAAATTGCAAGATTAGAATTCGCTTTTACTGAATAGCAAATCAATGGATTAATTTCCCTAAAGGCATTTTTAAGCTTGGTAAAATGATCCACCAGGGTATGGTAGCTATAAACATAAAGCGGCGTGCCAAAACGCCTGGCTAAATCCGCGATCTTTATATCTTCGCAATATAAATCTTTTCCTTTGTATTTAAATTCGTGCATTTATAATTACTCCATTGCAATAAAAGATGCTCCTACATAACCACTATTCCAAGGTGAGCTAGGGTTACAATTGCTAAAAGGACAATATGTTGCACAAATCGTAAAGCTTGTTGTTGAAGCAATGTAAGCTCCCATCTCCCATTGATAATGATCTGCAGAACCTGAGTTTCTAGAAACTATAATATGGGGTATGTTTGAAAAAGCAGTACTAAAAGTGACCTTAGAACAAGAAGTCATGCTGTTATGAAATTGGTCAGCTACCGTAAAACCTAATCCAGTGCTCGTTGGACCCCACCCACTAGGCCCTAATTTCACTGTGCCAAAAACTATTCTCTTAAAACCATAACTTTGCCCCCCGGGGAAAAAAGTTCCTGAGACTTTCATATCTCCATTAACGTCCAAAGCAGACTGAGGATTAACAGTATTAATCCCTATGCTGTTTGCTACAACTAAACTGCCATTAGCAGGAACAAGATTCATCTGCCCGGCTACAGGCAAATCACCGCTATCAACTTTTCCATCATGATTAACATCCCCAACTGCCACTCTACTTGCAACCACAAGTTCATTGTACGAGCCAAAAGGAGACGGATAATATGTTGTAATCGTTAAGCTCTCTTGTTGCTGTTGAGCAAAAGCAGTCAATAAAAAACTAAGGAAAAACACAGTAATAAAAATATTTTTTAAAAACATTTTCTCCTCCTTACTTCTTAGCCTAACTTTTTCTCCCAAGCCCTAATTTGAGCAGATACAAGCCTAGGATTGGTGCTCCCTGAAGAAATCTTTAAACTAATTGATGCCCAGGCATTAAGTATTTTCTTAACATCAGGATTAAATTTATCAGAATATTTCTTTAAATCAGAATTTGACAAAGAAGATATGTTCTTTCCCTTATCAAGGCAATCCTTTACCATTTTACCTACAATGTCATGCGCCTGACGGTAAGATAGGCCTTTTCTAATCAGGTATTCAACCACATCCACTGAAAATAAAGATTCATCCATAACGCGCTTTGCAACCACATCCTTGTTTATTTTAATATTTCCAAATATCTGAGGTAAAATCTCTAACATATTCTTTACCGTATCAATCCCGTCAAAAAGCTTTGGTTTATCCAATTGCAAATCGCGGTTATATGATAAAGGCAAACCTTTCATTAATACCAAAACGCTGGATAGATCACCGATAATGTTTCCGGTATAACCGCGGATCAACTCCAAGACATCAGGATTCTTTTTATGAGGCATAATGCTTGAGCCGGTGCAAAAAGAAAAATCAATGTCAATAAAATTAAACTCCTTAGTTGACCAAAGGATTAAATCTTCGGCAATCCGTGATAAATGCACAGCTGTAATTGATAAGCCAGCCAACACCTCAATAACAAAATCACGGTCGCTGACACTATCAATGCTATTTGCGGTAACCGACTTAAACCCAAGCTGCTTGCGCACAAATTCCCTGTCGATGTTTAAACCGGTACCTGAAAGCGCGCAGCTTCCCAAGGGCATTGAATCAATGCGCTTACTCGCATCAATAATCCTTTCCTTGTCTCGCTCCAAAAATTCAATATAAGCAAGCAAGTGATGCGCCAATAAAACACACTGAGCCACTTGCAGATGAGTATAACTTGGGACAATAACATTAATGTTCTTTTTGGCAAAATCAAGAATTGATTTCTGTAAACAAGAAATCCCGCCTGCAAGAACAACAACTTCGTCTTTTAAATACAATTTAATATCCAACACTATCTGATCATTACGAGAACGCGCAGTATGCAGCCTTTCTGAGGCCTTGCCGATTTTATTCTCTAATAATTCCTGAATATTAGAATGTATATCCTCCGCCTGAAAATTAGGCTTAAATTTACCATTCTCTACATCTTTTAAAATTATACTTAAACCTTTGACAATAGCATTGGCGTCGGCAACAGGAATAATCTTCTGTTTCCCGAGCATCGTGGCATGGGCAATACTACCCAAAATATCATATTTTGCAAGCCTATAGTCGTAACTGATGCTTGAGGTAAATTTATCCACCAAAACATTGGTTTTCTTTTGAAACCTTGAGCCCCATAATTTCTTCGCCATTTTTTCTACCTACTTTCTGTAAGGCATCCCCCACAACCGGATAAATCCTTCTGCCAGCTTCTGGTCAAATTTATCTTCCTTCCCGTAAGTGCTCAATTCTTTTTTGTATAAAGAATTATGCGACTTACGCGAAACCGCAACACAAGCTCCTTTAAAAAGCCTTAGCTTAATTGTCCCGGAAACTTGCTTCTGAGTAGCATTTACAAAACCATCCAATGCGCCTTTTAAGGAAGAATACCAAAGCCCGTAATACACTAACTCCGAATACTTCAAAGCAATAATTTCCTTAAAATGCGCCAATTCCCGGTCAAAAACCAGGCTCTCCAGCTCTTTATGCGCAATGTGCAAAATTGTCGCAGCGGGAGCTTCATAAATCTCACGCGACTTAATTCCTACCAAACGATTCTCCACCGAGTCTACACGGCCAACACCATAACAACCTCCGACTTCATTTAAACAAGTAATAAGATTCTTTAAGCTATGTATTTTTCCGTCTAATTTCTTCGGAATGCCTTTCTCAAAAGTTATCTCAACATATTTAGGATAACCAGGCGCTCCATTTTGCGGCTTAGTGATTAAATACGCGTCTTCCGGAGGCTCCTGCTCCAAATCTTCTAACACGCCCGCCTCAATACTGATCCCCCAGATGTTGCGGTCAATGCTGTAAGGTTTCTTTTTGGTAACATCAATCGGGATGTTATATGAAAGCGCATATTCAATTTCTTCTTCACGCGACTTAAATTCCCATTCGCGCACCGGAGCTAAAATCTCTAATTTCGGATCAAGAATATTCACCGTAACCTCAAAACGCACCTGATCATTGCCTTTTCCGGTACAGCCATGCGCTACAGCCTGCGCCTTTTCTTTATGCGCGATTTCCACCAAATGTTTGGCAATTAACGGCCTGCCCAACGCAGTAGCTAAAAGATATTTACCCTCATAAATTGCACCTGCCTTTAATGCCGGAACAATAAAATCTCCGATAAATTCATCCTGCAAATCCTTAATGTAAACCTTGGAAGCGCCGGCTGCCTTTGCACGCTCTTCAATTTTCTTTAAGTCCTCCCCTTTGCCCAAGCCCTGCCCTAAATCTGCCACAAAGCAGATAACCTCATATCCTTTATCAACCAGCCAACGTACAATACATGAAGTATCTAATCCACCTGAATACGCCAAAACAATTTTCTTCATCTTTTCTCTCCCAACAATTTTATCAATATAGCCTTCTGCACATGCATGCGATTTTCCGCCTGATCAAAAACTACAGAATTCTTGCTGTCAATCACCTCATCAGTAATTTCTTCTCCCCGGTGCGCCGGTAAGCAATGCATAACTAAACAATCCTTCTTGGCAAGACGCATCAAATTGGTATTAATCTGGAAATCCTTAAAAATAATTTTTCTTTTTTCGGTTTCCTCTTCCTGCCCCATACTTGCCCAGACATCAGTATAAATCACATCCGCTTCCTTTGCAGCCAAGAATGGATCATTAAACAATTTAACCTCAGATTTATTAAGCTTAGCGAATGCGCGAGATTCCTCTACGACTCCCTCATCCGGCTCATACCCTTTTGGAGTAGCCACATTAATATTAATTCCAAGTTTAGAACAAGCATAAAGCAAAGAATTACACACATTATTACCATCCCCGGCATAAACCAGGGTTATGCTTTTGGCTTTTTTCAGGTTCTCTAAAACAGTAAAAACATCTGCCAAGCCCTGGCAAGGATGCGAGAAATCAGACAAACCATTGATCACCGGCTTATCAGAATACCTCCCCATTTCAACAACATTTCTATGCTCAAAGGTGCGCAGAACAACTCCGTCAATATAACGTGAAAGCGTCTTTGCAACATCTTTTATGGACTCTCTTACACCCAGATTAATTTCACTGGGCGATAAATAAATAGAATTGCCTCCCAACTGGTACATGCCGACCTCAAAAGAAACCCGTGTCCTGTTTGAGGGCTTCTGAAAAATAAGCGCAATGGTCTTTCCTGCTAAAACTTTGCTGAATTTATTTTTCTTTAATTTTGCAGTAAGCTTGAATAAATCTTTGATTTCCTTTGTGCTTAGATCTTTAATGCTTATCAGGTCTTTTTTCATATTTTTCCCAATTTTTAAGTTACAAATTATCCCGACGTTCACCTACAGTTCAGTCGGGATCCCGACCTCTATGCAATAGAGCGTCGGGACTAACTACGAATTACTAATCACGTTTTCTAATACCCAAATCGCCTTATCAATTTCCTTCTTTGTAGTATTTAACGCAGGCATAACACGCAAAACTTTATCATGCGTGCAATTAATCAACAGCCCCCTCTCAAAACACTTCTCAACTATTGATTTTCCTTCAACGCTAAGCTCAATCCCAAACATTAAACCCATCCCCCTGACCTCTTTGATTAAAGGATATTTATTTTTTAATTCCATAAGTTTAGTAAATAAATAATCTCCCATTTTCTGCGTATTAGAAAGAAGCTTCTCTTCCTGAATCGCCTTTAACACCGCAAGTGCTGCCCGGCAAATCACCGGCCCACCGCCAAAAGTAGAAGCGTGCATGCCCGGGCCAAGAGTATCGGAAATTTCCTTTTTAACAATCATCATCCCAATCGGAAGGCCTCCACCCAAAGCCTTAGCCAAAGTCATAATATCAGGAATAATTCCATAATGCTGATAGCAAAATAATTTCCCGGTGCGCCCAATTCCGGTTTGCACCTCATCTACAATTAAAAGTAAATTCTTCTCTTCACAGATTTTCTTTAAACCTGAAACAAATTCTTTACTTGCTACATTAATCCCGCCCTCGCCCTGGATGAGCTCAAGCATAATAGCTACCGTCTTATCGCTGACAGCATTCTTTACTGCCTCTATGTCATTAAATTTGACTGTCTTAAACCCCTCAGGTAGCGGCTCAAAACCATTCTGATATTTTTTCTGCCCGGTTGCAGCAAGAGCAGCAAGTGTCCTTCCGTGAAAAGAATTCTCAAAAGTGATTATTTCGTAACGGCCCTTCCCGAATTTGCGGCTTAATTTTATCGCCCCTTCATTAGCTTCAGCTCCTGAATTACAAAAGAACACCTTTGAAGGATACGTCCAGTAAGCTATTTCTTTTGCTAATTTTGCCTGCGGCAGATGATAATAATTATTGGGGATAAAAATCAGTTTCCCGATTTGATCCCTTACCGCCGATATCACCTTAGGATGGCAATGCCCCAGGTTCCCCACACCCCAACCAGGAAAGAAATCCAGGTACTCTTTATTCTGAATGTCCCAAAGCCGGCTGCCTTTACCTTTGGTAAAAATCACCGGCACTTTGGTATACGTAGGCAAGATATACTCTTTATAAGCGCTGAATACTTCTTCTTTTTTCATAATAATTTTTTTAACGCAAGATCTCCGTTCCTACTCCCTTGTCGGTAAAAATTTCTAAAAGCAGCGCGTGCGATATGCGCGCATCTATTACGTGTGTCTTTTTAACTGCGCAATTTAAGGCAGTAATACAGGCATTAACCTTTGGGATCATCCCGGTTTGAATTATTTTGTTTTCAATCAGGCCTTCTACTTCCTTTATAGTTAATGTAGAAATAAATGAATTTGGGTCCTCAGCATTACGCATGATCCCCTTAACATTTGTTAACAATACAAGCTTCTCTGCTTGCAAGGCCCCGGCAACAGTTGCCGCAGCTTCGTCGGCATTTACATTATAAGTGTTGTTATCATTTCCCAGGCCCATCGGTAAAATTACCGGGATTTTATCAGCTTTTATTTCCCTGAGTATCGGGTCAATATTTATATTAACGATATCCCCGACTAATCCTAAGTCAATCTTTGCTTTCTTCTTTTCGGTAAGAATGATCTTATCAACTTTTCCGTTCAGGCTCACTGCCTGAGCGCCGATCTCTTTAATCTCCGAAACGATCAATTCATTTAATTTCTGAAGCTCCTCACCGACCAAATTAAGAGTATCTTCATCAGTAACGCGCATGCCGTCAACAAAATCAGTTTTTTTGCCGGAGGCGCGCATACGGTCGCTGATATTCGGCCCCCCGCCATGCACCAACACAGGCCTTAAGCCCATAAAATTCAGGAAAACAATATCTTCTAATACTCCTTTACGGATTTTTTCTTCTCCAAGGATACTGCCGCCGTATTTAATCACAACAATCTTCTTGTGGAATTTCTTTATATAAGGCAGCGCCTCAATTAACACCTCTGCTTTTTTTATTGCTTCCCGCATAGTTCCTCTTTTCTTGATTAATTCAATCAGCTACCAATTAACTAATTATATTCCGCATTGATCCTGATATATTCAGGGGTCAGGTCGGACGAATAAACCACTGCCTCGGATTTTCCGATATTAAGATCCACATCAACATTAATATTTTTCTTTTTTAAGTCACTTACCTTGACCCTGAAACACTCCTCTTTAACTTCCGCTCCACTTGCGCCTACAGCGGCAACAATTCTGCCGAAATTTGGATTCTCTCCGTAAACCGCGCACTTAAAAAGATTAGAGTTGGCAATTGCAAGCGCTGCTTTTTTTGCATCCCGGGCATTTCTTGCGCCGGCTACTTTTATCTGAATAAATTTTGTAGCACCCTCAGCATCTTGCACCATCATCTTTGCCAATTCAAGGCAAATTAAATTAACCCCATCAGAGAATTCTTTATAATCCATTCCTGAGGCATTTACCGGCTTATTCCCTGCTGCGCCATTTGCCAAAACAATTACCGTATCATTAGTGCTCATACAGCCGTCAACAGTAATACAGTTAAATGAATTTTCTACAGCAGTATCCAGCGCCTGTTCAAGAAGCTTTTTGCTAATCTCAATGTCTGTAAAAATATAACAAAGCATCGTTGCCATATCAGGAGCAATCATCCCTGCGCCTTTAGCCACGCCGCAAATCGTAACAATCTTGCCACCGAGTTTTAATTTCGCTGTCAGTTCTTTTGTAAAAGTATCGGTGGTCATGATTGCTTTCTTTGCTTTATCTATACCTGAAATTGACAAACCCTTGACTACTTCGGGAACCCCAATTTTAATTTTATCAATTTGAAGTCGCTTCCCGATTACTCCGGTTGATGAAACAAAAATAGCTTCTTTTTTTATTCCCAGCTCATTTGCCAAAATTGACTGAGTTTCCTGGGCATCCTTTAGGCCAGGTTTTCCAGTAAAACAATTTGCATTCCCGCTATTAGCAATAATAGCCTGAAAATTGCAATTTAGCTTAAGATTATTTTTAGCCAGCTGCAAAGGTGCCGCCTGAATTTTATTAGAAGTAAATTTTACAGCCGCCTTAGCCGGGACTTCTGAATAAAAAAGCGCCAAATCCAACCTGTTTTTTCTTTTAATCCCGCAGGCTACTGCGTTAGCTTTAAATTTTAAAGGTAAAATCGCCTTTTTAAAAACTTTCATAATAATCCTGCAGTCTCCGGGTAGCCACAAATAATATTCATATTCTGCACAGCCTGCCCGGAAGCGCCCTTTAGAAGATTATCAATTGCTCCAATTACAATGATCTTGTCGCCGCTATCATGCACAGCGATATCGCAAAAGTTTGTGCCGGCAACATCTTTTAGCCTAGGGAAATTACCTTCTTCTTTAATCCTGACAAAAGGCTCTTTTTTATAAAACTTCTTGTAAAGCTCAATTAAGCTCTGCTTTTTGCGTAATGCAGCTTGCGATTTATTAACATAAATTGTTGCCAAAATCCCCCTGTTTAAAGGCAGAAGATGCGGCACAAAAGTAACTTTTGTTTTCTTTCCTGCTAGTTTTGACAACTCCTGATCAATCTCCGGAGCATGCTGATGTGTACCTACCTTGTAAGCCTTAAAATCATCATTAACCTCAGAGAATAAAAACCCTTCGGCTAATTTCCTGCCGGCACCCGTTACTCCTGACTTTGCATCAATGATTAGCGAATCCAGATCAACCAGCCCAAAAGCAACCAATGGAGCCAAAGACAAAATAGCAACTGTCGGATAACAACCCGGGTTAGCAATTAACCTTGCATCCCGGATCTTTAAACGATATATCTCCGGCAAACCATACACTGCCATCGGCACGTTTTCTGCATCTTTATGTTTAAGCTGATAATATTTTTCATAAGTCTTAAGGTTTTTTATGCGATAATCCGCGCTTAAATCAATAACCTTTTTCCCGGCCTTGAGGAAATTCGGAACCAGATCCATAGAAACTGTATGCGGGAGGGCGAGAAAAACAATATCACAGCTTTTATTAATCTCTTTTACATTAATTGGATCACAGGTTAAATCAGTGCGATTTGTAAATTTCGGAAAGATCTCAGAAATCTTCTGGGATGTGCCGCTTCTTGAAGAAATACTTGTAACTCTTGCATTGGGGTGATTTAAAAGGATATCTATTAGTTCCTCTCCGGTGTAACCGGTTGCTCCCACAATCCCAACATTTACCATTTCAGGCTTCCTCCATAATCCCGTTATGTATCGGGATAATTCATAACATATTAAGGTAAAAAAACTTTTCCGTCAAGCCCGTATAGAATTATTTTATTTTAACACAATATTTCTAACGGGGCAAGTTTTTTTCTCGTCGCGCACGGCAAAAAAAATCCCGCTTCGCGAGCGGGACTTTTTTAAAAAACTATATAAAATTAAGAACTAACGTTTAGTCCACTGGAAGCGCTTACGTGCCCCTTTCTGTCCGTATTTCTTGCGTTCCTTCATTCTCGGGTCTCTGGTTAAGAATCCCTGCTTACGCAACATGTCCTTTAATGAAGGATCCGCTAAAATAAGTGCACGTGAAATACCAAGCCTCATTGCTCCTGCCTGCCCGGTAAGTCCACCCCCCTTAAGATTTGCAGAAACATCAAATTTATCCGCATTATTAGTCAAAATTAAAGGCTGTTTGCCCAAAATCCTGTCCGTTTCACGCAAGAAATATTTATCATAAGGCTTTTTATTCACCATGATATCGCCCTTACCCGGCAAAAGATATATTCGTGCCACTGATTCTTTACGCCTTCCTACTGCTGAATATTTTGTTGTCTGTTCCATGTTTTACTAAACCTCCAAAACAACGGGATTTTGTGCTTTATGCGAATGCTTATCATCAGCATAAATCTTTAATTTTTTAATTAAGTCTCTTCCTAAAGGCCCTCCGGGAAGCATGCGCCTTACTGCCAGCATAAATACGGTCGTAGGCTTTTTTGCAAGCATATTCTCCAGGGTTACTTCTCTAAGCCCGCCCGGATAACCTGAATACCTGCGGTAAACCTTTTGTTTTAATTTCCTTCCGGTAACCTTAATCTGAGCGGCATTAATTACAATAACACCGTCTCCGGTATCAAGGTAAGGAGTAAAAATAACCTTATGTTTACCCCGCAGGACAGATGCTACCTTAGCAGCAACTCTTCCTAAAACCTTATCTTTGGCATCCACCAGATACCAACTTTTCTTAATATCCTCTTTTTTAGCTGTAAATGTCTTTTTCATACTTAAACCTTTCCTTAGAATCAACAGAAAAATAAGTTTACCATATTTTTCTGTTAAGTCAAGGAAGAATTTAAACTTTTTTTAAAATTTTTTAATTATAATTGATGCTGATACGAAAGGCCTCTTCCTGAACCTGAGTATCTTCGGGTAAAGGCGCAAAGGGTGCTGCGTCTTTTAATGCCTTTATTGCCAAAGGAGAAAGCGCGTCATCCGTAGACTGGATCACTCTTGGCTCACCGGCAAGTTTCCCGTCTTTTAAAACTACAAATTTCAGGCTCACCTCGCCTTTTTTCCCTCCAGCCTGATTAAGCTTTGCAAACTTGTTAATCTTTTCTGTTAATTGAAGGTAATACTCCCCTTTTGAGGCTTGTTGCCAGGGCTTATCAAGCTTATTATTCGCCTTGGCGATTTCCTGTATCTGCACAATATCTTTATCATGAGTAGAACTGGTGTATTCAATAGTCTCTTCTCCTGAAACAATTCGCGGGGTAAGAAAAATAACCAGCTCAGTCTTAATAACTTCATCTTTGGTATTCCTGAAAGCATACCCGATTAAAGGGATATCGCCGATAAAAGGGATCTTCTTTACCTCTTTATTTAACTGATCCTTCTTCATCCCGGCGATAATTATGGTCGTATTGTCCTTAACCATAATCGTAGTTTCAGTTTCAGAAGTTGTAACAATTGGGACCTGTGTAACCTTGCCATCAGAAGTAATATCAGTCATCTTTGCTGTGCTGATCTCAGGCCTGATCTTCATGGTAACAAAACCATCGCGGTTAATCGTAGGAGTAACATATAATTTTAATCCCACGTCAACAAAATTTACCTGCTGCGTAGTTACCGGATTAGATTGAGTTACTGTAGTAGTAGAAGTGATATAAGCCTGGCGCGAACCAACCAAGATCTTGGCTTCCTGATTATTCAAAGCCATTATGCGGGGGCTGGATAGAATCTTTGTTTCCCCGATCACGCGCAACATTTCTATCATTGCCTTATACTGCCCCGGCCCGGAAATCAAAGCATTGGCTGCTGCCAAACCAAAGGAAAACTTATTTGGAATAACCGTCACATCGGTTATTGACGGAGCAGGAAGGTTACCGGCAAAACGCGCGTTCTTGCGCAACCAATAATCCCAGTCAACGCCCATGGTAAACTGGTCTTTTTTCGGGTTGATCTCCACGATTTGCGCGTCAATCAAAACCTGCGGCGTCTTCTCATCAAAAGCAAGAATTATCTTAGAGATTTCATCAAGTTTTTGAGGATAATCAGTAACCACTATTTTGTTTGTCCTTTCATCAATCCTGACTGAACCAACCCCTTTAGTAATTATCTCCTGAAGTTTTGGCTGGATTTTTTCTGCTGCCGCATAATTAAGGGAATAAATTCTTGTTTGTAAAGGCAAATCGGTTTTCTTGATGAACTCTTCCATTGATTTAACAGCAACAGGAGAATCAATCAACACAAGAGTATTTGAGCCTTCGTCAACCACTACCCTGCCGATATTTGTTTTAATCTGGTTCAGCGCCCGCGACAGATCGGCAGCCTTTGCATAAAGAAGCCGGATGACCTTTGCCTGTTTTTTGTCCTGAAAACGCTCCCCATAAATCAACTCGTAATCACGCTGCGTCATTACATTAATGATCTTGCCTTTCTGGTCATACGCCAGTTCATTGGCCAAAAGTATAATCTCAAAAGCATCCTGCACATCTACGTCTTTTAAAAAAAGCGTTACCCTGCCGGAAACATTTTTTCCGATAACAATATTATATCCTGAACGGGTAGCAAGCATTTTTAAAACATCTGTGATATCCATGCCTTTAATGTCCAGAGAGACTTTATTTGAATTCTGGGTAACCGGCACGACAGATTGTGCCTTGGGCTTTTCACTTGCAGTTTGTTCTATTAGATGAGTAGATTCTTGCCCAAAGGCTAAATTGGCAATGGACATTGACAAAACAAACAAACTAAAAAATAATACTCTCCTCATCTTTCCCTCCATACTTCCTAAACTAAGCATTGCTCAATTTATGGTAAATATGCTCTACCAAATCATCAATCATCCTGACTTTTTTAATATCCTCTTTTTGTATCTCAAAACCAAAAACCTTTTCTAAGACAGCAACAAGCTTTAATATAGCCGGCAGATCAAAACCAAGATCTTTTATAAAATCCGACTGCGGTTTAATTTTCTTCTGATCGCAAGATTTAAAATTTCTGACAATAACATTAGATACTTTTATAAAAACATCTCCCCTTGACCATTCTTTTTTTAAATGTGAGCGTTTAGAATCATTATTTTGTAAATCATCCTGCAAGCAATAACCATCGCCCAAACGTAATGTCGCGCTGCATAATTTATTCATAAAAGCAGCAACTGTCCCTGCATGCTCAACTATTTTTTTCACCACTTCAGGAGGCACAGGATGAGGATCAGCAGGATCAATGCTATCCTGCACAATCAGGTTTATTATATAAACATCGTTTCCTATATAATGCGTCAACATTTCCCGCAGGACAGGGTCTAACGGCATGCTTTCAGAAAATTCAGGAAAAGGGAAATCATCAATTTTTGCCAGTGTAACATGATTGACAATATCTTTAATATGATGCGTATGCTGGATAATCATCCTTGCTTCATTAATCGGGATGGCCTCATTATCCATAAGCGAGCACTGGCAAATCAAATTTATTGCAGTAATATCATCTCCGATACGATTATAGAGAAGGTCCCAGATATCATCAGAAATACCTAATCGCTCCTGCTCTATTTGCTCAAATAATTCTTTTTCATTTGGTAAGGGGTTGGCCATTTATATCTCTCCGGTTGTCTTTATGAGGTTTTCACATAAGCTCTTGCTTTTTCTACAGCCCTATCCAAATCATCAAAATCAAGAGGCTTTAAAAGATACGCCAAAGCGCCGAAATTACGGCAGTCAGTTACCCTGTCTTTTTCTGTAATGCGCGAGACCATAAGACAAACCGCATTCTGGTCAATTTTCTTGATCTGCTTCAAGGTTTCCACTCCGTCAAAAGGGGAAAACGGCATGTGTATATCTATAAGGCAGATATGCGGCCGTTCTTTCTTAAAGACCTCAACAGCAGACGCGCCGTCAGTGGCCCCGAATGAAATAAACCCTTTTTTGTCAAAGATCTTTTTTGTAAAATGCACTATCGCGCTTTCGTCGTCAACAATTAATAATTTTAGTTGCTGGTTATTTTCCATTTTTCCCTCCCTCTTCAAACCCAAAAAGTATCCTTCCTCTAAATTCTTTTCCTTTAAGCTCTTCTGCGGTAACATCCTTGGCAACGGGGATCTCAACAATAAAAGAAGCTCCCTTGTTTTCTCCATCGGACTCCGCCCAGATGCTGCCTTTGTGCCTTTCAATAATTTTCTTCGCATTATATAAACCCATGCCCGTGCCTTCGGTTGATGCCTTAGAAGTTACAAACGGGGCAAAAATAATTTCAAGTTTCTCCGCCGGTATCCCATAACCGTTATCGCTCACTGAAACACGGATCCACTCGGGATCACGCAGCTCTACCTTAAGGTTAATTTTCTTCTCTTTATCGCGCCTGGCAAGCATGGCATGAATGGCGTTATTTGAAAAAATCACCAATATCTGCATAAGTTCCGCCTTTACGCCTCTTACGTAAGGTAAATCTTCCGGAACTTCCTTGGTAAAATAAACAGAACTTGACCTAAAGATAGGTTGATACAGCTTACAAAAACTATCCACCACATCGCTGACTTTAAGCAAAGAAAATTCTCCGGAAGACCTTTGCCCAAGATCCTGAATAGCATCCACCATCCCGGAAACCCTCCATGCCGCCTCTAAGATATACCCCAATTCTTCTTCCGCTTCTTTTTGTTTTTCAGCAGGCATAACCACTTCTTTTAGGAAAAATTTCTTCAGCAAATTAGCCTGCCCGATAATTATTGTCATAGGATTATCTATTTCATGCGCAAGAGAATACGAAAATGTGTTCATTTCCTGCACTCTTGCAAAACGCTGGCGCTCTTCTATCTCTTTCCAAAAACGGCAATTTTCCATGGCAAGGCTTGTGGAATAAGAAAGCGTTTCAAAAACAAGCACGTCATCAGAAGTATATATGCGATTACCCTGCTTCGGGCCCAGGAACATAAAACCCAAAAGCTCCTGATCGGTAAATAACGGGATTGCCATGCCTATGTCTGTGCCGATATTCTCAAGCTTGGTTGCCTCTTCGCCGAAGATCGGGCGTTTATTTAAATTAAGGCGTTTTGCTAAAGATGAATCCAAAGATATGGACTTTGGGAATAGGCCTTGTTTGTCTTGCGGATAACACTGCCTTAGCCTGTAAGCTTTATGCACATCATCTCTAATGTAAATTGCAGAGAAATTAACCTTAACCAAATCTACGACTTCCAAGACAATGGTCTTGATTAATTTATCCAAATCGCGGATATGAGTCATTGTCTCAGAAAGCTCACGCAAAGCCCTCTGATAGGCATGCTGCTCTTTTAGAATAATTTGTTCTGCGTGCCGGCGCAAATAGCTGTAGATAAAAGGCCCGAACGTCGCCAAAACCGCAGCTAAACTCGTGGCAAAAAACCAGGACTTGGTTGTATAGCCTATCCAGAAGGGGATGCCTAAAACTAACGAATTAACAACCAAGAAAATACCTGCGCGAGTAACAGCAACATTAATATCAAGAACGTGATGCTTTAAAATCGCGTAGGTAACTATTAGACAATATATAACTATGCCAAAATTACCAAGGGGATACAAAAGGTCAATCTTAAATTCCGGACTGAATGTTGAAGTGCCTCCAATGAAACCAACAGCAAAACCAATCATTACGTACAAAGACTGGACCCGCGCAACACCTTTAGACTTTTTAAAGAATTTAACAACTTCAAAAAAACTCAAAGAAACCAAAAGGACATAAACAACAATTATAAAAATAACATAAAAATTAGCAACATTATAATAAAGGCCATATACGTATCTAGTTTTTGTTACGGCAATATCCAAGCCCCAGCTAATTAAATTAAAAATTATTGCCTGAACATAACCAAAAATTAAAAGCGCCTTATGGCGAACACCGCAAAATTCACAAATCATATGAAAGAAGAAAACAGCAACAAAGGCTCCTCCAATATGGGCAAACTTCCAACCAAATATTGCAGCTGCTTCATTATTAGCTATACCTACAAAGAAACAACCAAAACCCCAAACAGCAACAGCGATATTAAAATAAGCTAACAACCTTTGAACCTTTAGCTTCCCGAATAGTAATGCGACGAAAGCCAAGACTGCGCAAGAAATACCACAAGACAAGCCTGCAATTGCAAATAAATTCATTTTTTAATCTTCTCTCTGTTTAAGATTATTGTTGCAGTATCCCTACCTAAATACACAACACCCGGGATACCTTGAACAAGCGTGGTCCAATGGCCGGTTAAATACAAATTTTTTATCGGAGTTGACTGAGAAAGCCCTGGAACCGCAAATTGAGATGGAACTCCTGCCCATCCATACGCAGCTCCCCTGTAATTCAATGTCCATTTATACAAAGTATTTGGAGTAGCCGCATCCTTGAATAAAACATGCTTTGATAAATCAGGGATAACCTGTTCAATCTTTTTAATGAATACATCAATCAATCTATTTTTATTTTCTGCCCAATATTCAGGGCTTTCAAAGGAAGAGGTAACTAACATAGTAATACTTTTTTTGTTTGGGGCAAGGCGCACCATGAACCATTCAGATTGATCAACAGTCTTCTTATCTGCAATTTTATACATGTTTTCCACATCGTAATTCGGCAGAAACCAGACATTAACTCCCGAAGGAATTGAATTAATTTGCCCATCAGTTCCAAGATACAAAATAAAAATTGATAAAGATGGAACGAGGTCTTTTAAGAGATCTGAGAATTTAATATCAATCTCCCCTTTTACTAAATCCAAAAATGTCTGCCGGGCATCTATATTAGAAATCACATAACGAGATTGTATAAATTCATCTTTGTTTATATAAACTCCTTCTACTTTACCCTCTTTTATAGATATTTTTTCTACCAAAGTAGATGGCAGGATCTCTCCTCCAAATTCTTTAAATCTTTTTACCAAGATATCTACAAAATCCTGCATCTTTGTCCCCGGATAATATCCTCCATCCAATATAAACTCTTTGTATAAAGCCACCGCAGTATAAGCAGATATTTTTGAAGCTGAAAGACTTGTATTTCCTAAGACAGGCAAGGAGAAAGCAGCTATCAATTTCTCTTCCTTAAAATATGAGTCAAGAAAATCTTTAAATGATTTTGACTTTAGTTGTGCAAGTGAAATATTCTTTAACCCAATAACATCCTTAAAAAACCGACTAATATTTTCAGCCTCTTTTGGGAAAACAGCAGAAAATTCCCTGATAGTCTTATCTATATCGCTCCAAAAATGCAATTTGAAATCCTTGCTAATAACAATGTCCGAAGGATCATATCTCTTCATTTTGAGCCTGTCCTTTATTTCTAAATCTTTTAAAACTTGGTCAATAAAACCGCCTGCGCGCAAACTACCTAACGCATGTGCACAAGCATCAAAAACAAATCCTTTTTTTAGAAAAGAACCGCTATAACCGCCAGCATTTGCATTTTTTTCAAATAAAATTGTTTGGAGGCCAGCGCGAGCTAAATAACAACCGCAAACAAGCCCGCTAACGCCACCACCAACAATAACAGCATCGTATTTATTCTTAGCTATCTTTGAATTCATTTATCCTTCGCTTATTTTCCTTTCTTGAAATTATTCCAGCTGTATCTCTACCCATATATGCAGAACCAGGAATACCAACATTTAATGTTGTCCAGTGACCTGTTAAATACAAATTATTTATCGGAGAGGCTTGCGTAAGCCCCGGAACCATCAACTGCTCCGGCGATGCCACCCATCCACAACGAGCTCCACGATAGTTTAACGTTTGATTATATAAGCTTTGCGGAGTAGCAGCATCTCTAAAAATAATCATATCCGACAACCCAGGAATCAACAATTCAATGTTTTTAATAAAAGTACTGATCCATAAATCCTTATTTCTCTTCCAGTAATCACCATTATTAAAAGGGGCATTTGTAAAAGCCACCAATCTGCTGTTTTTACCATTCAATAAACGTATCATATACCAGGAAAATCTTACATCGCTTTTCCTCGCTTTTTTGGACGCCGCCTTAAAATAACTATCCTTGATTACCCAATTTGTTACTCCTTCCTTTAGTTCATTAGACAAATTCGCTTTTAAACCAAGATACAAAATAAACATGGAACAAGAAGGTGTCATTTTTTTAAGATTTCTAATAAAAGTTTTATTGAGCATTTTACTATTAACAAGCTTTAAAAAAGTCTGACGGCAATCAGCATTAGATACAACATACCTTGCCCTAATAAGCTTATTATCTAAATAAACACCCTCGACGCATTTACTTATAACCTTAATCTTTTTTACTAAGCTATCAAATATGATTTTGCCTCCCAATTCCATAAATCTATCAGCTAATAATCTTGGTAAATCTCCTACTGATTTCTTGCAGGGATAGTATCCGCCATCAAGAGTAAATTCCTTATACACTGTAACTGCGGTAAAAGCAGAAACCTCGGAAGCAGGAGCCCCAACATTCCCAAGAATAAGCAAAGACAAAATAGACTTTAATCTAGTATCCTCAAAATATTTATCAAGCCAATCTTTAAAAGTACAGTGGCGCAATTCATTAAAAGAAAAACCCTCACAATTATTTAAGAATGCAAAAAACCTTTTAATATTAGAAGCTTCCTTGGGAAATTTTACCTTAAATTCCCGCATCGTTTTATTTAAATCGTTCCAAAAATGAATATCCCCTTCGGAGGTAATAATAGTATCTTGTGGATCATGCCGAATAAATTTCATTTTCCTATGTAAATTTAACTCCCTAAGAATATTAGAGATATTTCCCCCATTTCGCAAGCTTCCCAAAGAATGCCCGCAAGCATCAAACTTAAAACCACTACGGGCAAAAGATGTACAGTAACCACCGGGCTGGGAATTCTTCTCCACAATCAGCGTCTTGAGGCCGGCTTTTGCCAAATAACAGCCACAAACCAAACCGCCAATCCCTGCTCCAATAATTATTGCGTCGTAGTCGTATTTTTCCATTTTATAAATAAAGTTCGTAAAGCTGGTTATTTTGTTTTAAGATAATTTTACCTTCCTGAATATCCTCAACCTGAATATCTCCAAACAACTGGCCCTTATTGAAATAATATGTTTTTTGATTCTTTTTGTCCTCAACTACCGCCTGAGGATTATCTCCGGAAATAATCCCGGTAAGGGTTATATCTTTAATATCCAAACTGCCTGCAGTTGCAATTTGCACGCGCTCAGAAGCAAGGTTCTCCGCAGAAACAAAAATCTTCTTACCCTGCATAGCACTTAAATAATGCTCATAAGGCTTGTTTTCTTCTTTGTCCTGCACTTGGCTTAATTCAACATTCTCTTTCATTACTACCGGTACTTTTAACCTGCCGAGCGAAACAAAAGGATAGGCCAAAGAACTTAGTAAATAAACACAAGCCAAAAAAAGAAAAACCAAAACCAGTTTCTTTAAACTAAAACTTGGAATTAATTTCGCGGTAAAAAAACTACGGTAAATTTTAGTATTCCACCCATGCCGGTTATTAATAACTCCGCAGGCATTCTGCTGCGGATGGTTGTTTTTTTTGTTGCCTCGTATGAGCTTTAATAGCTGCTCTTCCGGAGATGAATAATTTTTGGTTTTCATAAACCAACCTCTTGAGAAATCAGCCCCATTATTAAATCGGCATCAATTACCAAGCGCTTCTGCATTACCGCAGTTACCAGTGCGTCATGGCAAAGCATGCAGATCCTGCGGGGATAACCTTTAGATTGCTGATAAATCAACCTGACCGCATCATCGTTAAATAAATTTTTATGCCCGCTATACCCGGCTTGATGCAGACGAAAATCAATCAGCTCGCGCGTTTCCTTTTCATCCAGAGGATTAATTGTATATTTTAAAACCACCCTGTCAAGAAAGTTGCGCACTTTTTTTATGCGAGGAATAAGTTCCATCTGAGCCATAATCACAACTTGGAGCAATTTATATTCATTGGTTTCAAAATTTAAAAGCGTCCTTAAAACTTCCAGGTTTTCAAGATTGATTTTCTGCCCTTCATCAATCAATAAAACAATATTTTTCTTTTCTTCAACGCCTTTTTGAAAAAGATATTTTTCCAGGGCCTCCTTAAAATCAATAGTAGAATTGAAAGAAGTATCAATCCCGAACATTTTAACCAGCCCCTGCAAAAACTGATATTCCGTTTTGTGGCTGGGATCAAGTATCATATGAAAAATAAAATTGTCTTCATCTTTAAATGCCTGCAAGAGCGCGCGGGAAAGCGTGGTTTTCCCTGTTCCCACATCTCCTAAAATAAGGCATAATCCCCGACGCAGACGGATAGCAATTTCAAGGCGGTTAAGAGCGGCATAATGGCTGGTTGAGTGATAAAAAAACTCAGGGTCCGGGCTTGTAGAAAATGGCTCTTTTTCTAAACCTAATACTTTATAATAACTCATGCCTGATCTCTTTGATGGATTTTTTTTCTTTACGCCGACTGCGGATAAATTTTAATTTCTCTACTGTTGAATCATCAAAATAACGATAATTAGTTTCCGGGCTGCGGCCGGCTTCTTTGATTAAACCAATTTTAAGGTAGTATTTTACTGTATGGATGGAGTTGTTGCTAATACGAGCTAAGTCTTTGATTAAGTAGATATTAGAAATACTTACTGCCCTCACTCTCTAATTAGAGAGCATAGCATTTCCAATAAATTTGTCAATAAAAATGCATAAATAAGATTATTTTGCTCTACTCTTGGCGCCCTTGATAAAAAACGGAACGATACTAAAAACTACTGTTCCGATGGTTACTAAGATTACATACATCGCAGGATTACCCACCGGAAGCTGCGCCGGAGGAAAGAAAGCCACGATAAAAGAAAAAATAACCCCGGACAAACCCAATACCCCTATGCACCACATCCCTATCAAGCCTCCGGGAACCCGGAACCTTCTGGGCATATCCGGCCGGGTATAACGCAGGCGAATACCGGCGGCATACATAAACACGTACATTAAAAGATATAAAGTAATCGTCATTGCGCCGATAAGAAAAAACGCCACGCTTACATTTTTAAAAATAAAATATACGCAAGAAAGCAAAGTAACGATAACCGCCTGAACAATAAGAATGTTAACCTGTATGCCCTGCTGGTTGGTCTTGGCCATGAACCCAGGCAGGAGTTGATCCTTAGCAGTCTGCAAAAGGCCGCGGCTGGGGCCGACGATCCACGAGGTTACGCTTGCCAAGGCTCCGAACATAATCAGGATCCCTATTATCGGCACGCACCATGAAAGATTAAATTGCGCAAACGCCATCTCAAAAGCCTGAATAAGCCCTGATTCAACATTGATTGCAGCATACGGCATGATAGCGGATATGGAAAAAGCACCCAGAGTAAAAATACCAAAAACAATCAAGGAAGTAAACAACAGCGCAATGGGATACTGTATCTGTGGTTTAGGCATCCGATTGGCATGAACCGCATGCACCTCAACGCCTGCAAAAAGCAGAATCACGCCTGACAAAAAAGCAATATCCCCTAATCCGCTGATATGCGGGAATATCCGCGGATGCACGTGATTATTTATTACCGCATCAAGCGCTCCCTGCGAGGCAGGCAAATTCGCAAATCCCAAAGGATGCCCTTGCAGCCACCAGATAACCGCCAACACCACCAATACCAAAGCAGGAAAAATTGACCCGGTCAAAAAACCGTAACTTGTGATCTTAGTGATTGAGCTTGAATCGCGCACTGAAATCCAGGTTGCCGCCCAATAAAAAATAATACAAAACAATCCCGTAAAAATACCATTAGAAGCAAGGTTCCCTGCTCCGATAACATAGGCAAAGGTTGCCGCGGCAAAAGCAAGTGGCGTAGGATACCAGACAACATTTTGCACCCACTGCAGCCAGATAGCCACAAACCCACAGCGTTTTCCAAATGCCTCCTTGACCCAGGTATATACACCACCCTCCTCTTCGCCGAACATGCCGCCAAGTTCAGCCGCCACAAGCGCAGCAGGAATCAAAAACATTATTGTGGCAAAACCGATATAGAAAAATAAGGTGAATTCTTCTTTTGCGATCATCGGTAGCCCGCGCAGGCTCATAATTGCAGCCGAAGTCATCATCGCCATAGCGAAAATACTCATTGAAGCCACTTTTGTTTTTGTCATAATTTAAGCCTCCGTTTAACCCGGATTTTGCAATAGATTTCCGGGTTTAACTATGTTTAAAGCCTCCGGCTTCTTTCTCCGTCAAAGGCTTTGCCGACGGATGCTTGGTAAAGTAATCAAGGCAACGGCGCATATCATCCAATAAGAGTGAAGCCAGATCGCGGCTAAATCCTCTACGCACCAGTATTCTCTGCACAGCCAAATCCTCCCTCTTAGGCGGCATGGTATATGCCGGAACCAGCCATCCGTAAGTACGCAGTCGGTCAGCCATATCAAACAAGGTAAACCCCGGCTGAGCGCCATCTTTAAGCTTCCAGCAAAGAGCGGGTATCCCGTCCTTGCCGTTATAAATAATCTCAAACGGCCCCATCTTGGTAATCTCTTCGGCTAAATAAATTGCCACATTCTGGCAGGCTTTCTGTATCTTTTGATAACCTTCTCTGCCCAGGCGCAGAAAATTATAATACTGCGCGATGATCTCACCACCCGGCCGCGAAAAATTCAGAGCAAAAGTGGGCATATTTCCGCCCAGATAATTAACATTAAAAATAAGTTCCTCAGGCAGGTCTGCTTTGTCTCTCCAAACCACCCAGCCGACACCCAAAGGCGCCAAGCCGAATTTATGCCCCGAGGCGTTGATGGATCTCACTCGTTTAAGACGAAAGTCCCATTCTAATTCTGGTGAAAGAAAAGGCGCCAGAAACCCGCCGCTTGCTCCATCAACATGAATAGGAATATCCAGCCCTGTATTCTTCTGAAACTTATCCAAGGCCTCAGCTATCTCTTTGACCGGCTCGTATTGGCCGGTAAAAGTAACTCCCAAAGTCGGCACTACCCCGATAGTATTCTCGTCGCAGTATTTTACGGCTACATCACCATCCATCAAAAGACGGCCGCCTTCCATCGGGATCTCACGCATTTCCACGTCCCAATAACGGCAGAATTTATGCCAACATATCTGCACCGGCCCGGTAACCAGGTTAGGCTTTTCCGTGCTTTTGCCCTGTGCCGCCATTCTCTTGCGCCAGGCCCATTTCATTGCCAGGCCGCCGAGCATCGCAGCTTCGCTTGATCCCGTAGTGGAACAACCGATGGTATCTTCTGCCTCCGGCGAATGCCACAAATCAGCCAGCATATGCACACAACGACATTCTATCTCGGCTGTCTGCGGATACTCGTCCTTATCTATCATGTTTTTGTCCACGCATTCGGACATCAACTGCTGGGCCTCCGGCTCAACCCAAGTGGTGCAAAATGTTGCCAGGTTCTGCCGGGAATTTCCGTCAAGCATCAATTCGTCATGCACCACCCGGTAGGCGGCCTGCGCGGACATTTCTTTCTGCGGCATTTTGTATTTTGGCAACACACGTCCCAGGTCAGCCGAGCCGTAAACCGGATCCAAAAGTTCTTTATTTTCTTTGATTACATGGGGTTTCCTACGGGAATGCAACATAATCCTTAACCTCCTTTTGCCTGTCTTTCTAAAACCATCTTTAAGAAATTAACCAGATACGGGCCGCCCTGATTATAGGAAACCTGTATTTCGGCGTGAAACTGCTCACCGTAAATTAACCGAGATTTATCCTTTACCGATTGTATATAATCGGATTGGGCAATGACCTCAAACCTTTCGGGCAAATACCCTATGGCCCATCCGTGAACTTCTGCCGCGACAAATGGATCAGGCATGCCATTGAATACCGGATCCTTCCTGACAATCTTTATCTCCTGTCGCACCTTTGGCTTTTCCATACTAGAGATATCAGACCAGCCCATACTTCTGGCATAAGTAAATCCGTAAGCCATGGCCAGCTGCTGATGTCCGCAACAAATACCTAATATAGGTATATCGGTTTGCCTGATAATTTCATACTCTCCATTTAACTCAAACATTGGCATATTAGGATAATCCGCGTTATTACCGCTTAAAATAATCGCCACAGGTTTATTACTGAGCGCTTCAAGCATGGCAAGGCTTACTTCGTGATTAGGCACCACCAGGGTCTTAAGCCCAAGACCAAGGCTCTCAACTTTTTTAGCAAGGTCAGTGAATGTAAAACCGTTCATCTGGTTACCCACGATCAAAACATAATTTCCTTCAGGCGGCTGGGGAACCGGCGGCATACCCGGAGAATAAAGAATAATTGCGTTTATCTGAGGGGCATAACCACGCCAACTCTTGATCAATAACCTGAGATACCGCGCACTAACCGGAGCAATATCAATTATATTCCTGTAAGTATCATTGTCCGCTACTTCTGATCCATCAATGTCATCCCAATTCTGCCCGTCTGCACTCAACTGCCAAACAAAATCCTTGAGCCAGCCATCCCCTGAACCGTCGGTATTAGAAAGCATCCAGATCCTGGCAATAGTTACCTCATCCTCCAATTCAAACTTGACCCATTGGGTAGGCTCACCCGGAGGAGTTGATTGCCAGAAACTTACCTGTCCGGGGTCATCTATATCAGTAATATTCTTAAGATTGGACCCTCCTGAAACCTCAACATTTTTTACCGGGACCCTCACCATATTCATAAACGCGTCATCCGAGGAAGTATCCACAAAAAAACGCGACTTTGCCCAAGGCCCGATATTCCCGACGGAATCCACTGCCCGCACCCTCCAATAGTACCTGACATCATCCAAAAGAGGATTGTCCGCCTCAACCAATTTTTGCGTGGTATAGAAGTCGGTTTCCGGAATGTCTTTATATTGAATAAGGTTCTGGCTGCTGAAGTTTTCGTTTGTATCAAGCTGGATTATATAGGTTCGCTTTCCGACGCCTCCCCTGGAGTTAAAGAATGTCAGTAAGGGCTGCCTGTTGGTGGCGACGATGTCCCAGGTAGGATTGTTAGTCAAGAGTGGTGCGCTGATATCCACCGACGGAGGAGCCTTCTTGCATGAAATCAGGGAAAGTAAGACAAAAATCCCCGATAAACAAATTAATATTGCCTGCTTTATTCTCATTTGCTATTGCCCCTTTCTAAAAATTAAAACTGGCTTCCACGCCTAAGACTACGGCGTTATCAATATTATGCTGTCCGTTGAGATTAAAAATATACTGGAAGTCCGGAGTGATGTAGCACCATTGCCCGACCTGAAAACGATGGTTAAACTCAAGCACGGTCTCTGCTTCCTGCCCGAGTAATTTATCGCTGAACCTGCCGTATAGAACGCAGAAGGCTGTAACATCACGGTCGCGGTTAGGAAACATCCCCTGATACACCAGCCCTCCGGCAAACTGGTAGACTTCAGTGTTAATTTTTTCCTGCGGAGCAGCATATACTGCGCTCCAGACAGACAATCCTACCGGCCGGTCAACAGGCGAAACAACCTGGCGGTAATAAGCATGTTTAACTTTTTCTGAATAACGGGCTTCAGAACTTAAATGCGCCGGCCCTGAAAATGAAGGCCATTCCCCGCGAAAGATCATCTGGTCAATTATAAAATAAACACCGTAATTTCCGCTCCATTTCCTTGTTGGTTCTGCCACACCCGCGAAGGTGTCGCTATTATAATAGCCTCCAAGAGTAGCGCTTCCCGGCAGGCCGCTGTTTCTCTCCTGATGATGTTTATAAGTAAGCTGGGTGATGCCCAAACAGCCATGGTCCGTGCTGAAATTAAAATCAAGCCCGTGCCTGAAAGTATCTGCTACTTTAGGATTGGCATTATATGCGGCAGCAGAAAACTTCCAATGTTTGTCCGGCTCATAAGTGGCGCGCACGCCCCAGGTAGCGATCTGAAAGTTCGGAAAAAAGGTGTTAGTGGAAATAGATACTAGATTACCGTTAATGCCTCCGCTCACATAGTATTGCCACAGGCCTAAAGTGGCAAAAACGTCTCCGGCAAAAAGGCGGCCCCCTTCTAATATTAATTTATCACCCGGGAAAGTATAGGAAAGGTCAAGTTGCCCAAAATAATAATCTCCCGGAACATAGATCTGTTGTGGCCCGAAGAAATTACCGATCTCATTGGAGAGATTTCTTCCAGAAGCAAGATAATTGCTTACGGTCAGGGCCCAACCAGCCAAGGAAGCAAGTTTATTAAAATCAATTGCTGCTGAGGCTTGCAGGAAACCGGCGTAATTTACCCCTTTTCTTAAGCCTCCGGCAGGATTCCCTACGATATCCGTAGTGTAGTTTGCAGAGAGATCAACCCCTTTATTCGCAAGCTTGTTTCGCGCGCCACCCCATTCGCCTGTCATGGCCTTTTGGGCTAACCATGAACCAAGCAAGGAATTATTTTCAGGAGAAACTGCGTAGGAAGGAACAGATACTGCCATGAAACTCAGCAGACAAAAAAATAGGACGAAGCCCTTTTTCTTAAGGATTCGTCCTCTGGAAATCATGCAAATTATTCTCTCAATAGGCATTACGGCATTATACTAATTGAGTAATGAAATTATGTCAATAGGAAAATCAATAAACCTATGTCAAAATGAAAAGTACTTCCTCCAACGTAGATGTGAAAAAGTAGGCAGCCACTATTTTGAGCAGCTAAACAGAATTGACCAAGAGATTCAATAAAAAGCTGATAATGCTAAAAAGTATGTAGCCCCAGAATGCCGGCCAGAAACCTGTGATCACAAAACCCTTAACAATTTTAGATACAAGATAAAAAAGGGCTCCGTTTATAAAAAGAGTGAACATCCCTAAGGTTAGGATATTGATTGGAAGAGTAACAAGAATAATTATCGGCCTCAAGAAAGCATTAATAACCCCCAGCACAAGAGCAATCACCAGCACAGTCAGGGTGCTTGAGACCTCTATACCTCTTACAATGTGGGCAACAACAAAAATTGACATCGCATTTATTCCCCACCTTACTAAGAAATTTGTCATTCGGGCTCCTTTTTGAATAAGTTGTATGATAACTTGGATTACGGGACATTTCAATTAGGAGGATTAAGTATTGTGTCCCCGTAATTACCCCCCCCCCCATAACTTTTACTCTGTTAAATGGATAGAAGGAAACGGTCCTTATTGTTTGAGAAATCCCTTATTCTCTCGTATTATATCCTAGAAATTCTCCCGTAAAATACAATAGATAAATTATGAAAAACAAATCAATAAAAATCCCAATGAAATTTCCCAGCAAAGGAAACGGATAGTAGGATTTATTGGAAATTATAGTAATTAATATTAATTTCTCACATAAACTAGCAACCAATAGTGAAATCAATATAAAAAACGAGAAAGTTTTCATTTTTAATATCTCTTTCCCAATCAAAATTATCCCAATGATTATCCCAAATAAGAATAAATTTCCAAAAGCAAGAAGCTGTCTCCAATTAACTAAGAAAAAATCCGAATTCATAATAATAGAAATCAGCCCAAAGCAAACAATCAGCAGAAAAGGCAATAATTGTAAAAAATAAATCAGTCTTAAATAGAAGCTAAATTTTTCTATACTTTGGCTTGTTTTACGCATCTAATTCCTCCCATCAAAATAAACCGAACGAAGTTCTCTATTTCTCCAAGTGTAACAATTGTTTACATCTAAACCAAACAAATCATAATCAGGAACAATCTTATTTTCTTCGCTTTTAAGATGCTGATATAAATTGCGAACATAGTTTTTATCAGTGGAAATAGGATAACTGAATGAATAATCTTCATTTATATAGATTCTCCCTGGCACCGACATTCCAATGAGAATTTTCCAAGAAAACTGTTCTGGATTAAACCCCCACGATCTAGTGCCAAATTCAGAAGAAATGATAATAATTCCTGTATGCAAAATTGGAAGCACTCCAATAAAAGAATGACCAATTCTTACCTCATCTTTACATAGCCCCCACGGATCCACCCAGTTCAATGGATTATTATTGCAATAACGATATAAATTAATATCCACCGCATATCCCACAGGATCCCTCTGCAGGAATCTGCCTATCTGTGGAGAATAGTATCTAGCACGGTAATAGTAGAGCCCAGTTTCAGAGTCGAGCTCGCGACCGGTGAACATGAAGCGATTGCCAGCGCTTGAGGATTGCTGTGTGGCTCCTGCGCTGTCTCTGATTATGGTGTTGCCGAAGACGTCATATTCATATTTTTCGATGACTGCTCCGGCTGAGTTGATGAGGGCAATGACAGAACCGAGGCCGTCGTAGTGGTAATACCATTCAGGGACAGTCCCCTGCGGGGACAGTCCCTTCAATACTTCATCAATGCCTACTCCGTAGATGAATTTCTTGATAAGAGTGCCG
>JACQXK010000020.1 GCA_016208765.1 Candidatus Omnitrophota bacterium | reverse complement strand
TCCATCGGCTGAAGCATCCTTTGAACATCTTCCCGCTCCCTGGGTAGCATTATGTTTAACCCATAAAGCCCTGTCTTGATTACAGCCAATGGATTTCTTATTTCATGTGCCGTCTCAGAGGCAAGTTGAGCCATAGCGGCACGTTTTTCTGCTTGAATTAATTTTTCCTCTGCCTCCTTAAATTGCTCAGTCCTCTTTTGGACTAACTTCTCAAGGTGGTCGTAATATTCCCTTAAATTATCAGCCATTTTATTAAAGACAATTGCTACCCCTCCAAGTTCATCTTTGCTTCTTATATCAATTTTATAGGTGAGATTCCCCTTGCCAATTATTTCTGCACCTTTTATCAGCTTTTTGATTGGTCTTGATACGGAAATTGAGATGGCATAACCTACAATAATTCCTATGAGGATGACCACAAAGAAACCGGTAAACAACATGTTCCGTAAGGTAGAAATGGGTTGTAATACCTCTTTGACATTGTGCCCCACTACAAAAGTCCATGAAAGTCCTTCAAAATCCCTGAATCCTCTCGCATGGGCATAAGAAAATAACCTTCTTTTTCCTCCTTCCTTTGCCACAAAGAATCCACTACCGCTACCAGGCGAGCCTGTTTTTATCTCCTTGAAAAACGCCTTCTTAGATACATCTTCCAAAGGTCTAAATGGCTTTGTTGAATAAATCAACTTACCATCCTTAGTGATTAATTTAATTTCTGTTGTTTCGTATTTTTGTGTGACGAACTCTATTGGTCTCACAATTGTGCTGAAGGGAACTATAACCTTCATTATACCCATAAAGTTTCCTTTTGAGTCATCAATCCGCACGGCAATAGGAATCCCCATCGCGCCCATACCTTCATTAAACTCAACATCACCAACATAAAAACCATTTTCTTTTGCCTTCTGCCACCATTCTTTATCTGCTTGATAATACTCAGAGGTTTTCCCTGTTTGTGCCACATTGACGCCATATTTGTTTGTTGCCAAAACCTCATCAAAAATCTTATAACCATACCTTCTCTCGCCAAATTTAATAAATCTCTCTCTGAGGCTATTTAACAATTCATGGTTGATTATTTTCCGGCTTTGAATATGGGGCATCTTCTCCAGGGCAAGATTTGATTCCGACAGGGTCTTTTGCAAGAGGGTATCTTCGGAGTAAAAGCGGAAAAGTTCAATTCTCTGGTAAATATCTTTGTCAATCTTTACCATCATCTCTTCAGCCAGAAATACAGAGCCTTTTCCAACGGCTTTCCGCAATGCTTCCTCGCTTACTTTCATTGAATACAGTCCAAGTGTAAGTATCAGCAATATGATTAACAAAAAGCCGGCAGTTAATTTTATAGGTATGGTGATTTTCATATGAACAACCTCAGTACAGATATTTTTAACCACAAAGGGCACAAAGGACACAAAGTTAAGTAATAGTTCATATAGTATAAAATATTAGACAGGATAACAGGATAGACATCCAGTAAATCTTGTTAATCCTGTCAAAAATTATTATTCTCCTTTGTGCTCTTTGTGTACTTTGTGGTTCAATTATTTATTGCAAAGGCAATTTCATTGGGTATATTTAATTCTACCGTCTATAATTTGAGCAGGATAGAGTGGAAAATTTATATTGCGTTCTCCCGGGTTAAGAATAATTTCTCCAAAAATCCCATGGTAGATAAACCCTTCTTCTAATAGTCTCTTCATATTATTTCTCTCAATCTCCTCATCTTCCAATATGCCGGCTAAAAGTTTTATGATATCATAACCGTTTGCGGCATAATGGTCAAAGGGCTTACCATACTTAGCCTCATATCTCTTGCCTACCTTTTTGGCATAGAGGAAATTCGGGTGGTAAATAATCGGGGAAACTAAGTAGATTCCATTTGCTTCCGCCAAGTCTTTGATAGAAGGAACACTGACATTTCCCGCGGCAACTATAACCCCGATAAAACCCTCTTCCTTTAACTGTTTAAATATATCCTTGAGATGGTCACTCCTGACGACAACATAAATGGCAGAAGTATCTTTTAGTTTTGCAATTTGCTCTTTGAAATCAGCCTTTTTCCCATCGTAGGGTTCACCTCTGATTATTCCACCGGTTCTTTCAAATCCCTTCCTGGCTAACTCAAAGAAAGACCGCCCATATTCATCATTTATGTAAATCATGCCCAACTTTTTGACCTGCAATTCTTCGAGGATGGACAACATAGGTGGTACCTGGTTTTCTGCGAGCGAGAAATACCGAAAGACCCATTTGCTTTGCTTTGTAAGTTCCGGTGCTGTGGCGGCTAACCCAACAACTACAACCTTATTTTCATCTGCCGGAGGAACTAACTCTAATGAGACCGTACTTAAACTTGAAATATAAATGAGCGGATGATGAGCGGCTTCTATCTTTTCAAATGCCTTTTTACCTTCTTGCTTGTCTGTTTTGCTGTCTTTGATAATCAATTCTATCTTTCTCGCATTTATTCCACCCCAGGAATTGATTTCATCAATAGCCAGCATCATGCCATTCCTTTGTGCTTCTCCTACCTGTGATGAAGCACCGGAGAGCGGGAGAATCGCACCTATCTTGATAGCCTCCTTTTTTTGACCAAACCATGACCAGGCAGAATTACTCCCAAAGATTACCATAGCAACCACAATGAAAACACCAGATAATATCTTTTTTGCCATAATTGCTTCCTTTATTAAAAAAATAAAGCCTTTTCATCGCACCTTGCGATAAAAAAGCTCTTTTTATTTTGGTCCATTTCAAAAACACCTACAAGGCTCTTTACTGCCCCCCCCCCAACAAATATTTTCTCTTCATTGATTTTATTATATCCAGAGCCTTTTATTTTGTCAAACAGTTTTTGATGCGGACTAAATCTTTAATCTAAAGTCCTATCACTTTATCTGAGCACAGCTATCTTTATGAGTCTGGCTACCCTTTTTGTGCCAAAGTCTACGATACAACGGGCAAAGTAGACGCCGTTTGCCACAGGTTTTCTGTTGCCGTTTCTACAATCCCATTCCCTCTCAATAGAATTATCTAAAGCAATTGTTCTCCTCATCGGCTCTACTTCTAAGACAAGTT
>JACQXK010000074.1 GCA_016208765.1 Candidatus Omnitrophota bacterium | reverse complement strand
TATTGTGGTTCGAGTCCACACGGGGCAGCCACTTTGGACGGTCATACAAACCACCAGTGGTTGGTACCAGTGCCCTACAGTCATTCTGTAGGGCACTGCTGTTTTTAGGGGCGCTCTCGGGGTTATTTTGGGCAATTTTGGCTATCCCGCAGGCAATCTCTTCAAAAGGCTGGCCAACATACATGCGCATTTCAACATGGTCATCAAATATGGTTATGGATTTGATAAGAGCGAGAAGGAGGGCTTTTTTGGCTTCCGGAGGGGCCTGGTCAATGTGCTTCATGGCGAATTTAATGTTTGAATATAAGAACTCGCTGGAGTTGCCGGTTATCTGAGCCACGCGTCTTTGCGCTTCCAGCTTCGTGAGCTTTTCTTGTAATATGAGGATCTCTGCGTCAAAGGTATCCATCTTGGCTTTATAGCTGGGGCCTTTTGAGATGGCCTCGTCCATCGCAAGGGAGAGCAGCTTATCTGCTTTTTCTCTTGCGATTTTTAGTTTCTCCTCGGCTTGCCCAATTTCTTTTTCTACTTTGCTTAGTTTTTTTGGGTCATTCGTATTTAAGGTTAAGGAATATCTCTATCTCTTTGATAAATAAAGGTTAACGGTAAAATTTTCCCAAAGAGCAAAAAATCAGTATAATAGCTTTGAGAGGTATTACCTATGACTATAAGAAAATTTTTTAGAGTTCCTCAGGGTTATAAAATAACGCGGGTAGAAGAAACGGTTGAAGATGAAATAACTATTAATATTGAGCCGTATAAGCGGCAGAAAGGTATATGTTCGGGATGCAGGCAAATACATCAAGATACATATCGCGGAACAAGAATTATAAAGGCTAGAGATTTACCCGCCTGCGGGAAAAAAGTATATCTTAATGTTACCAAGCGCAGGTATCTGTGCCCTAAAGACGGGAAGCTATACATTGAAGAAATAGACTGGCTTAAAAAAAAAGAAGATATACCCGAAGGTTTTCTCAAGAGGTATATCGCTTAACCGCAATAACCACCAATCAGGAAGCAGGCTGGTTTTTAGGTATGGATGATGAAGCGGTTTACCGCATAGACAAAGACATGCTTGAGGAGAAGTTTAATGAAAAGCTCATACCGATACCAAAGGCGGTTAATTTAAGCGTGGATGAAGTAAGCTATAAAAAATACCATAGGTATTTAACTAATGTGGTTGACGTTGATTTAAAAGCGGTGATCTGGAACGAACGAGGCAGAAAAACAGAAGTCTTGGATAAATATTACGACGGTATCGGTAAAGAGGCCTGCGAAAAAATAGAAACCGTGGCCTTAGACGGCGCCAGGACTTATATCAGCTCAACTAATAAATATGCCGTTAACGCTATGATTGTTTACGACAAATTCCATCTTATTCAGAAACTAAACTGGGCGGTGGATATGACCAGGAAGCAGGAATTAATAAAGGCGCGTAAAGAAAACAATAATGAATTGATTGATTTAACCAACTGCAAACAGAGGTTTATTCTGCTAAAGAACAGCGGTAATCTTACGCAAACCCAGAGTGATTATTTAAAAAGACTTTGTGAGATAAATGAGCCCATTTACAAAGCTATGCTTTTAAAAGAAAGTTTTCTGAAAGTGTACGATTGCCAGTCGCCAGAAGAAGCCAAAGATTATTTAACCGGCTGGATACATCAAGCCGCTTCAAGCGCCATAGAGACGTTTAGAATTATTGCCGTAAGCTTTAATGATAAACTACAGTACATTGTCAACTGGTTTAAAAATAAAATTAGCTCAGCGATATCAGAAGGGATTAACAATAAAATCAAGAGACTTAAACGAATGGCCTACGGGTATAAAGATGTAGAATATTTTAAACTAAAAATACACCAGCATTGTGGATTATTGAATCCACGTTTATTACCTTAAACACGAAAGAACCGAATTTTATTATGCGGCTTAAAAATTATCTTACAGTTAAACAAACGGCAAAGCAATTAGGGCTTACTGAATATAGAATTCGGGAACTCATTAGAGAAAAACAAATCCGCGCTACAAAGATAGGTCAGTGGCGAATCAGCCCGGAAGATTTAGAAGCTTTTATACGAGCACGCACAAATAAATAATGGAATAAAGAGATTCTAATGGACAAAGGCGCACATTTCTACAGATGTGATTTTCAAGTTCATACACCCAGGGATCCTAACTGGGTTGGTCAAGGAGCAGTTTCTGAAGAAGAAAGAAAAGAATTCGCTCAAGATTTTATTAAGGCCTGCCGCTCGAAATCAATAGATGCAGTAGCGATTACCGACCATCATGACATAACCCTTTTCAAATATATCAGGGAAGCTGCATCCGCCGAATTAGACGAGAACAATAATCCTATCCTTAAAGAGAGAAGAATCCTTATCTTCCCCGGCATAGAATTAACTTTGGGCGTACCTTGCCAAGCATTGTTAATTTTTGATGCAGAGATACCGCTCGATTCGCTATCTAACCTTTATACGGCCTTGTCTATAACTCCCGCTGATGAAACAGCAGAGAAACATGCAGCCGTGACGAGATTAGAGCACATAACCAAACTTTCCCAGCTCTATACAGAGCTAAATAACAGAGAATCGTTAAAAGGCAAGTTTATTGTGCTGCCCAATGTTACAGATGGCGGCACAGGTTCAATCTTGCGTCCGGGTTTCCAGTCTCATTATAAAGATATGCCTTGCGTTGGCTGTTATCTGGATGGGGGCATAGATAAGTTTGGCACCGGAAATGATAGGATAATAAATGGTAAAGACCAAAATTATGGACCTAAAAAATTAGGAGTTTTCCAGACATCCGATAGCAGAAGGAGAGAATTTACTTATTTAGGACAATATACAACCTGGGTTAAATGGGCGACACCCTCTGCGGAGGCATTAAGGCAGGCATGTTTAGCAAAAGAATCAAGAATTTCTCAGGATGTTCCGGAGTTACCGTCCATATTTATTACTTCAATAGATGTAAGCAACAGCAAATTTATGGGGCAGGTCTATTTAGACTTTAATCAACAATATAATGCTGTCATAGGAGGCCGGGGGACTGGCAAATCAACTATCTTGGAATATCTTAGATGGGGCCTGTGCGATCAAATTCCTGATATAGCACAAGGCGATGATGAAATGCCAGGCTACCAGGAAAAAAGAAAGAAGCTGATTGAGAAGACGTTATTACCTTTTGAGTCAACGGTGCAGGTATCCTTCACCAAAAATAATATCCCGCATGTTATAAGGCGAAAAGCCAGCACAAATGAGTTGCTTTTGAAAATTGGAGCGGGAGAATTTGAGGCCTGCAGTGAAGATAATGTTCGGAATTTACTCCCAATCCAGGCTTATAGCCAGAAACAACTAAGCAGCGTAGGTGTTAGCGTTGAGGAATTAAAGAGGCTTATTTACAGTCCTGTCAGACAGGCGCTTAACGAATTCAGCTCTAAATTTGAGAAATTACGCGCCGATATTAAGGCATGTTATGAATTACGGTTGAGAAAAAAGTTGATGGAATCTGATATAGAGAAGAACGAGCTTGAGCTTAAATCACTAAGCGAACAGGCAGAGGGGCTTCGTAAGGGCCTTAAAGGAATTTCGGAAGAGGATAAAAAAACTATTTCATCTCATAAGCAGTATGAAGTGATCGAGCAGCTTGTTGATGGCTGGCAGGGAGAACTAAACTCAGCCAAGGAAGCCCTCGGAGTACTCATGAGAGATATAGAGGGTTATCCCACAGCTATTCCGGATGACGCAAAGCTGACTGGTAAAGGGCAGGTTATCATTACAGATATTCACAAGGAAATAAAAGCCATTTTTGATGGTATTAATTCTGCGCTTAATTCCCTTAATTCAAAATTAAGCCCGGAAGGAGAGGCAGTAGTTAAACTGAACGCTTTTATTGAGCAATGGAAGGGCATCCTTACACAGCATAAGCAGAAATATGAAGCCGCGAAACAAAAATCCACATCTCAGGAAGCGACATTGATTCAAATACAAAAAATTGAAGACAGGGTGAAAGAAATAAGGAAATCACTCACAGAGAAAAAGCAAGGCGTATTTAAAGCCGGCGATCCGGAAGCTAAATTTAATGCTCTTAAGATAGAGTGGTTTAACGCGCATAAGGAACGAGCTGACTTGTTAGATTTACAATGTTCAAGGCTAAGCGGTTTATCCGATAGCAATTTGAAGGCGACCTTAGGCCGAGGCAAGGGGTTGACTGACCTTGAAGAGGTACTAAAGAAGATGATCGCGGGATCAAGCGTGCGTGAAGCCAAAATTAAAGAGCTTTGCAAACGAATTGCCGAAGCTGCCGATCCTATCCAGGAATGGGATGCGATCCTGCTTGAATTTGAAACATTAGCGAATTTCGATTTAAATAAGAATCCCGGTGCAGTTTTGTCCGCTACGCCGATTTTGAGCTCAGCGGGGTTTACCGCGAATGGTCTGCGTAAGGTTGCTGAGAAGATAACCAGCGAGAATTGGATAGATTTGTTTTTAGTTCAGCTTGATGATCTGCCACTTTTTGAATACAAAACAAGAGAAGGCGAGTATATCGATTTTACTGATGCGTCCGCTGGCCAGCAGGCTACGGCTTTAATGCATGTGCTATTAAACCAGGGAGGGCCTCCGCTTATAATTGATCAGCCCGAAGATGACTTGGATAACCAAATGGTTTCCGACATAGCGACTTTAATCT
>JACQXK010000073.1 GCA_016208765.1 Candidatus Omnitrophota bacterium | reverse complement strand
ACCACCAGCCAATAAACAAGAATTGCATTAAGGATGTGTATTGCAAGATTGAAGATATGATAGCCAGTAACGTCGAGACCATGCAGTTTATAATTTAGTGCAAAGGTAAGATAACCGATAAATCTACTCTTAAAAAAATTATATAAATGATGTCTCTCGAAATCTTTAACCTTTGTTTGTTCAGCAAAAAAAATCAGGTCTTTGATGATCGGGTTTTCAACTATATTCGGTCCATCATCAAACTGAAACGGAACATTAAAGGTATTTGAGTAAGCAAGAAAACCAACGATTACTATGAGAAAAAGATGAAAGAGTGGGTTACGGAATAAATTTTTTCTCGATGACTTTCCCATGAATAAATATAACACTTCTCTTTTCAATGATTCAATGAATAGTGTCTATAAACTTACTGGTAATGTGAGATATAATGATACATGTACGTTTATCTCGATGATAGACTCGTTCCCGCCGATGATGCAAAGGTCTCCGTATTCGACCATGGTTTTCTGTATGGTGACGGCGTATACGAGACCATGCGTGCTTACAGCGGTGTCGTACTTATGCTCGATGAGCATATTAAAAGACTTTTTCGCTCGGCCTCGATGATAGGGCTTGATATCAAAAAGGATGCTGGAACAGTAAAAACTGCAATCTATAAAACCCTCGATACGAATTTGCTTAAAAACGCATATATAAGGCTGACGGTATCGAGGGGTTACGGCTCTATCGGCCTCGATCCCGAACTCTGTAAAGAGGCTACGTTCGTAATTTTTGCCAACGAATTTAGAGCGTATCCCGAAGAATATTATGAAAAGGGCATAAAACTCATAATTGCAGAAACACGAAGGAACCTCAAAGAGGCCCTAAACCCTCAAATAAAATCGCTTAATTTCTTAAACAATATCCTTGCAAAGATCGAAGCAAAAGGGAAAGGTGCTTATGAGGCATTGATGTTGAATTCGAAGGGCAATCTTACCGAGGGCACAATAAGCAATCTGTTTTTTGTATCGAATAATACCTTATGTACGCCGTCCATAGACTGCGGTATTCTCGACGGGATTACAAGGAATGTGGTTATAAGTCTAGCTAAAAAAAAAGGAATAGCCGTAAAAGAAGATAAATTCGGAAAAGAAGACCTTTACAATGCCTCCGGGGTCTTTATCACCAATTCTACGATGGAGATCATGCCTGTGTGTCAGGTTGATGAAGTCGAATACACGGTTGGAAACATTACAAAACTGCTTCATACGGCCTACAAAGCAAATGTTCGGGAATATATTAAAAATTAGGACATGTCCGATTTTTCACTCGTTTGCCTACTTAAGTTCTGCCAGACGAACCCTCTGTACTCTCATTGTATTAGACCATATTGCATCTGGAGAATTCTCACTATCCAATGAGATACTTCTAATCAGAATGCATAAGAGGGAATATGACTCTTTCTTGGGATTATTCCCTTTATAATTTACAATAACTGCGATAATCTTCAAGTTATCATTGTCGGGTAACTGTAATTGAATTTTGATATATACCTTGAGGAAGATTCTGATACTGCAATCAGATAGAATCTACGATTCTTGATATCGCTGAGAAAATCTGTCTTATATCTTCCAGTGGTTTCCCTGAAAGTTCTGAAGATTCAACATCCGTCCCATAGTGATAATGATGCGGATAATTTTTTAGACCTGGATAATGAGGTTCATTATCCCAGCGAGCAATGTCACTCTCAGTATATAACTGATAGGAATATAAAAGGTCTCCTTCGGTTTTTATATATTCAATGTCAAGTTTGTATTTTGAAGGTATCAGGATACATCGCAGTTTATAGAAACCTCTTTTTTCGATTTCATCAACCATTAGTGTCTCAACTTCTGATGTCAAAGGATTCTTTTTAAGCAGGGATATAATTTTGGAAAGATCGAAGCTATGAGGCATTGCGGAGAAGCTTTTTTAAGGCTTTATGCCATGATTCGTTCATCAAAATTGCAGCCTTCCACTCTATCCAATCATCCTCTACCTTCATCGTTGCCTTTCCTTTCAGTTTTTCTGTAATCGAGTTAAAGTCCTTTCCATATTTACTTTCCATTTGTCTAATAACAGATGTATACGCTTCTATTTTCCTCTGGATATAATCCGCAATGATATCCTTCAGGGCAATCTTTTCATCCTTATATACTCCCGACACTACAAGAGGTCTTAATAAACTGTTGATTGTTTTCTGTGTCACCATTTTTTTAACCTCCTATGAACTTATTTCTAATTCTACCATTTTCTCAAAGGATTTTGTCTCTCGTTCAATCCATTTTCTACCATATCTATACCGGTGATCAGGTATGGAATTCCAATGATGCCCTACGGATGTAAATATTTAACTAGCCTCCAAACGGTTTTGCTACATAGCTTTAAGAAATTTTGGGTATGAGTCTACGTACAAAAAGCTGAGGAGAAAATGGGAATGAATTGAGCGTTGTGTCCACAGAATTTGTCCCCTTTTCTTTTATGAGGTAAATGTTCGGGAATATATTAAAAATTAGGATATGTCCGATTTTTCACTCGTTTGCCTACTTAAGTTCTGCCAGACGAACCCTCTTTACTCTCATTGTATCAGACCATATCGCATCTGGAGAATTCTCACTATCCAATAAAGAGATACTTCTAATCAGAATGCATGTTTTTAAAATAATGTACCAGTCCCCTTTTCTCCTATTTTTTCCAGGAGACCCTTCAAAATATCAGAAAATCAAACATATTTTAAAACCGGCGTTCCTCATTTTCTCTTATTATACCTTCTCCTTTTGACTGAACCGGCTTTTTCGTCAATATCTATATTGAACATCTTAGCCGCATCCAGATCATCAATCACCCGGGCTGTCTTTTTCTCTGCTTTCTTAAGCATTTTCCTTGATTTATCACGCAGGGCTTCTGTTATCAAATCGTCCATTTCAGCTTTGCGCAGCAGGAAAAACAGTTTAGGGTCATCATCTAATTTTACTCCGACCCCATAGAGTGTCGCTGCCACGTGCTTGCACATGCTTGCCCAGTCCGGGCAACTGCAGTTAAACTTAATTTCTTTAGGTGACGGAAACAATCCTTTTCCCTTTGCAGTAAATATCTCAACAAGGTTCTTTGGGAACCTTCCTTCTATGAGTTCCTGTAAAGATTCAATCCTGCCTTCACATTGTTTCTTTATTTCACTCCATGCTTCCTTTTTCAACGGTTTTATTTTTACTACCACTTCATAAGGACGCGAACTTGTGCCCTGTACAAGCGACGTCACCTCTCCCGGGTTTATCTTAAAATTAAGAACGCACCCGTTTCTGATATAACTGCGGCCTCTTCCTATTCTGTTTGAATAATCCGCGTACTTTTCAAGGTTTGTGTTCCATGCCATACCCCACCATGTCCGGGCAAGTCTGGTTCCATTTAAAACCAAAGGCGTAATGTTTGGATTTTTCTTCTTAAGTTGCGCCAGTTTTTTCTGTGCTTTTGCACGTTTTTCTCCCACAGTTACATACCTTGGAAATCCCCAGTAATAATATCCCATAATCTTATCAGCCTCCTGCTATAAAATTATCTTACAGTGACAATGTAAACAGGTTCATCAGTTTTTCATTGTTCATTTCTGTTATCCATGCCTCGTTTGAGCTTTGTATTATTTCATTTGACAGATTCGCTTTTTCCTGTAGCATGGCATCAATCTTTTCCTCCAGCGTACCTTTGGTGACAAACTTATGAACTATCACATTCTTTTTCTGCCCTATCCGAAAAACCCTGTCTGTTGCCTGATTTTCAACTGCCGGATTCCACCACCTGTCAAAATGAATAACATGATTTGCAGCTGTCAGGTTTAACCCAAATCCACCTGCTTTAATGGACAATACAATGAATGGAACGTATTCATGACTCTGGAACTTATCAACGATTTCTTTGCGTCTTTTGACAGGTGTGCTTCCGTGAAATACCAGTCCTTCATGTTTGAATATGCTCCCAAGATATTCCTTGAGAGGTTCTGTGATTTCCTTAAACTGCGTAAACACCAATACCCTTTCTCTTTTTTCATAAATTGTTTCGCATATTTCACGCAGCCTCAGGAATTTGCCGCTGTCATCTTCAAAATATCCGTCTCTTCCCAGATACTGGTCAGGGTGATTACAAATCTGCTTGAATTTCATAAGGGACGCAAGAATCAGACCTTTTCTCTTGATACCTTCAATTTCAGATTCAAGCATTGCTTTTATTTCCTTCACAAGATTACTGTAAAGGACAATCTGTTTTTTGCTTAAATCCGAATATGTTTTCATTTCAACTTTATCAGGCAAGTCCGAAATAACAGACTTATCGGTTTTTAACCTTCTTAAAATATATGGTGACGTGATTTTTCTCAATTTCGCATATCCGCTTGTATTGTCTTTCAGTTTCCTGGAAAAATCCGAAAACTCCTTTATGCTACCAAGCAGACCGGTATTCATTGTCTGTTTTGTACCGGGATTTTTTATGGCTTGGGCTTCATCCAAAATAATATAATTCCATTTGTATAATTTAAGCCAGTCATATTTTCTGGATAAGGAATAAGTTGTTATCACAAAGTCATGTTTGTTTATAAAATCCTTTTCTTTACGGGCACCGTTATTGTTTCCCTCAAAAGACGGATGTGCTATATAATATTTAATATCGGGTGAGAACCTGTTAATTTCATTAACCCAGTTTGAAATCAGTGAAGCAGGGATTATTAAAAGGCTTGCAGGATTTTGCTTATTTGCTTTAAGCGTATTCAAGAAAGCCAGCAGTTGTATGGTTTTTCCAAGTCCCATATCATCTGCAAGGCAGGCGCCAAACTGCAAGGAATGAAGGAAATAAAGCCAGTCCAACCCTTTCTGCTGGTATGGCCGGAGTTCTCCTGTAAAATTTTCTGGCAGGCTTACTGAATCTATCAGTTCAGGTTTTCGTAGTTTTTCAATGACGGATTTAAGCCATTCCCCATTAGTAATATCTACTGTATCAACATCAGCAATGTCAAGCTCTTTCTGTAAGTTTAGCTGCAGATGCATGGCTTCTTTTAAACTCAAACCGCCCTGTTTCATCAATTCCTGCGCTTTTTTATAAGCTTCAAGTGTTTTTTTGAGTTTTTCCGGGTCAACCTCAACCCATTTCCCTTTGATAAACGCAAGCCCTTCTGATTCGCTTAATAACTTTTTTACTTCTTCTTCGGACAAACTGTTGTCGCCACATAAAAAATTTATTTTAAAATCAAGAATTGAGTCTTTACCGAGAAATGACGGTGAGGTATTACCGATACTTATATCAAGTTTTAGGAAGGTTGTCCTGTTTTTCCACCAGTTAGGAATCCGGCAGAGTATGCCGTATTTTTCATAGACCGGAATTTCCTTCAAAATATCGTATGCATCCTTGGCCGATAATGCTATTGGGTGAAATATCTCCCCATTTTCAATAAGACCAGCAATAATTCTGCTTTCTCTTGCAGCTAAATAAACCGTGGATAAAAGTTCCAGCAGTTTTTTGCTGTTTTTACCGTACTCCATTAATGCATGCTTTAACGGGACATGTTTGGATTTGCCCTGCTCATTTAAGTCTGTAGAATATGTTGCTAAAAAAGCAAAAGGAAAATCGTCTTTCCTGCTTTCAACCAGATGAAAATATACCCGACCCGCAAGATGAACATCTGGACTGAAAGTTTTTATCAATTCATCAACGGACCCTTTGTATGTTTTTACTTTATCTTTAAATGTTTTGTCTAATTTTAGCCAGATAGATTCAAGAAAATCTGTTGTCATGTACTCTGACCCGACCATAAAAGGAATCCGTGACAGGAAATTTTCCATTTCGTCAGTTGTTAAAACCGGTTCCACCCTCTCACGTAAAACTTCAAGGTCAGGTGTTTGCGTAAGTTTTTTTACGTATAATTCTGTAAATTTTCTAAAAAACTCCAGACTTGCTGATAGTGGTGTGGTTTGGTTGCAAAAACTCAGGAACAAAAGAAAAGAACTGATATCTTCCTTGTATCTTTTATATAATTCGTTTTGCAGTAATTCTTGAGCCTTATTTACCGGCTCTTCAGTTTCCTGCCATTCAAGTTCTATGCTATTATCCGGCAGGCAGATAGCAGTTAGCTCTTTATACATTTTATCTTTCCTACATTCTCCATATAGTAATCCTATTCAGGTATTTTTTCAGGTATACATATTCTACACTTTTTAATCTGAGGATTTTTCTTTCAATCCCAGTATTTACGTCAATCAAATTTAAACTTCTGATGATTTCTGTTTTAGAACAATGGAATGGATGTAAATCATTTTCTGTAAATATTCAGTGAACCACGTCTCTGTTATTCAAGCACCTGGCTGAAGAAGCAATAGGAAGCAATAGGGTCAGAGACTTGCCTATGGACATTTGTTATTGCTCCTTTAGAAATTTAAAAACCTTACGTATGAGTAAAGACGATATTTGTATTGTTTCTTGTATTCGGAAAGTATCTCAAGATATTTCTTGTAATCTTTTTCATCCCTGAATATCTTTTGCCTCTGATTACCGCGTGTTATTACGTGGTAAAGTGCCCCTTCAAACTCTATCCTCGGTTTCCTTGCCATGCATCAATGTAGCTCAATATGCCCTAAAATGTCAATAGGCAAGTCTGACCCCCGTTTTCTCCTAAAACCCCCGATTTCAATGGCTATTATATCCAAAAAATCCTTTTTTATTGCAATATTTTTTTATCTATAACATTTTTGTAAAAACCCCTCATCCTCTCCTCAAATCTCCTGCATGGTGCCATTTGTACTGAAAACTTATTGAAGGGCCATCAGGGAAATTTAGTTTTTAACCAACCCTCCTTACTCTCACTGTATTAGACCATATTGCATCTGGG
>JACQXK010000072.1 GCA_016208765.1 Candidatus Omnitrophota bacterium | reverse complement strand
CACTTCGTGAGAAAGTAGGAACGGAAACATATAATAAACGGACTCCAGCAATGATGGCTGGACTTAGTAACCATGTTTGGACAATGCAGGAATGGGCAACTTTTCCTGTAAAAACTTAAGGAATTAAGGGACACAAGGAATTTTACTTGTAAAGATATAAAATATATGCTATACTAATAGTAAGTTAATCCCTGCCTTCGCAGGGACAAGTTTTTAAGATGAGGTGTGAAAATGAAAAAGGATATTCATCCAAAATACGAAGAGACGACGATTGTTTGTGCCTGTGGGGCAGAGTTTCCTACCATGGATACTATACCAGGATTAAGGGTGGAAATATGTTCTAATTGCCATCCATTCTTTACTGGAAAACAAAAATTTATTGATTCTGCAGGAAGGGTAGACAAATTTAGAAAGAAATATGGAGTGGCAAAAGCTGCAGAAGCAGTAGCAGAAACAGTGTAAATATTCAGCTTGTAGAGGAGAATACTCATGCGAGTTGAATTATTAGAGCATACCCCTGACCCGGAGCACTTAGTGGCTCTTGCAGCTAAGTTGTGTTATTCGGGTGTTGATATAGATGAATTGCTTCAAAAGGTAACAAATGAGCAAACAACTGCCTTTATTCACAAACTACTTAAGATGGGGCATCTTTCTCCCTTTGAGCATATTAGTTTTACCTTTGGGATTGAAGGTATATCCAGGGCAGCATCCCATCAATTGGTCAGACATAGGGTTGCCTCTTATTCGCAACAAAGCCAAAGGTATGTAACCTATCAAAATCTTGAGTATGTGGTGCCGCCAAGTATTTCTTCTGCAGGCTTGTCTTCAAGGTTCTCAGGTGCAATGGAGTATCTTCAAGGGATTTATCATGAACTTATTGTATCTGGTATCCCTCCGGAAGATGCCAGGTTTGTCCTGCCAAATGCATGTGCTACCAAGATAATTGTTACTATGAATGCCCGAGAGTTGATGCACTTTTTCAGGGTGCGATGCTGCAATCGTGCCCAGTGGGAGATTCGTGCCCTGGCAATAGAGATGCTGCGGTGCGTGAAGGCTGTTACATCTGATATCTTTGCTGATTCTGGTCCTGCCTGTGTTGATGGCAAGTGTTCTGAAGGGGAGATGTCTTGCGGCAAGCCGTGGAAAAGGGGTGGGGTAGATTGAATTGGCTTAACAAGGAATTGCGAATAAGTATTTCTCAAAAATTTATGGAAATGGGCAATCTTGCATTAGCGGCATTAACATTTGGGGCAATACTATCAGAACATGCCTTGAAATGGTGGGTACCAACTATTGGTCTGATGCTCTGGTTTGCTTTCTATCTTGTTGGAATTATTCTTGGCAAGGGTGGTGATAATTGATGTTAGAAGCAATACTTATGTTATCTGGAGCTGCTTTGATTGCAGTTATTTTTACCATATTTGTTTCTGTCAAGACTCGTAAGGGGCATCATACGAATCAGTGATTATACAGATTTTGGAAAATAACCGTTGATTTGCTATCCGACAAAGGTGCGTTTGGGAAACGCACCCTACTTAAAAGGAACATGAAATATTATGGCAATAGAGAAAATAAAGCTGAAAAATTTTACTGTCTTTGAGGATATTAACATTGATTTTTGCAAGGGCATTAATATCTTTATCGGGGAAAATGGAGCGGGGAAGACGCATTTGTTGAAGGTGCTGTATTTTTTTATGCATGAGTTGGGAGCAGATTATGGTAGTATTGTTTTTGGAGATTTGTTTGGGAGGGTGTCGTGTAGTACGAATATTATAAGAAATCTGGACGATTGTAATGGAATAGCCGAATTCTCTTGTACTATTGATGGGAATGAAGAATCTCTCAGATTAGATGTAAGCAGAAATAAAAAGGATTTAATTTCAAGGATTAGTGTTAGCGATAAAAGAATTTCGCCGAAAAATGCAACCAATTCTAATTCAATATATATACACTTCGGACCGTTGAGGTCTTGGCAAAAAAATGAAAGCAAGCCTAAATCAATCTTTATTCCTGCCAAAGAGATGCTTTCCCACTCTAAAAGTTTGTTGGCATTAGATCATGAGAGAAATATACCATTTGATAAAACCTTAATAGATATTGTAGCAAAGGCTGAGTTGGGTGAAAGCAAGAGCATATCTCAATTAAGTCAAAAGCTATTGGATTGTTTGTCAGATATTATTGATGGTGAAGTAATATATGAAAATGATACCTTTTATATGATAAAGAAAAACGGTTTGAGGATTGAATTCTCAATGGAAGCAGACGGCTTGTGTAAATTTGGGTTATTGTGGAAGCTTATAAGAAACAGCTTGATTGAAAAAGATACGATTTTATTCTGGGATGAACCTGAAACAAACATAAATCCTCAATTAATTCCTGATCTTGTAGAGATACTTCTTGAGCTTCAACGAAATGGTGTCCAGATATTTCTTGCTACACATGATTGCAATCTGGCAAAATATTTTGAAGTAAAGCAAAAAAAAGAAGATAGCATTGTTTATTACAATCTGTTTAAGACTAAGAATGGTGTGCAATACACTAAGGCGGTAACCTATGGAGACATAGTGAACAACCCGATAGAAGAAGCTGACGAAAAATTATATGAGGACATACTCATCAACTTTCGGAGAGGTAATAACAGATGAGTGATAGAATATATGATGAAAGCAAACTGCGTTTCGACTTTACAGAATCTCTATCTGTAATAAAAGCAGATGAAAGTGTTCTGCTTCAGCCGGAAACATAATTTTCTTCCATTAAAATAAGCTATAGTGTATAATTAAGATAGTGATAAAATTAGCATCTATAGGCTTATCTAATTGGAGGAATAATATGGATGAAAAAAAGAGGAAAAATTTTACAGCACAGGAAAAAGTAAGTATTTTGAAGCAACATTTTGTAGAGAAAAAAGCGGTATCAAATTTATGTGATGAGTATAGTATTCATCCGACTATTTTTTATCGATGGCAACAGAACT
>JACQXK010000058.1 GCA_016208765.1 Candidatus Omnitrophota bacterium | reverse complement strand
CAGGCAAAATTTGGGATAATACGAATAACAAAGGCACAAATAAAATATTTTGCTTCAACGCCGCAATAACCACTCCCGCAGAATTTCCCGCCTATGTTGGTGTGGATGACAATTTAAGCTTAACCGCTTCTGCAAATCCTTCCGGTACAACCGGAACATACTCCTGGAGCAAGGTTAGCGGGCCGGGAAACGTGACCTTTTCTGCTTCTAACAGCGCGAATACCAACTTCTCTTCCGATACTCCGGGGATGTATAAAGTAAAGTGCGAATTTCTTGCCAGCGGGGCAACTTCTAGTTATACTGTGGAGAGCGGGGAGATTTGGGTGGTGGGGGTGGAATTTTTTGAGCATGGGACAACTACTGAAATTTCAGAAGCCCATGTAGGCACAGACGGTAATTCCAGCACAACCAAAGACGGCGAAACAAAAAATAAAAAAAAGCGGTGTTGAGCTTGCAGAATTGCTGGTGCAGGTGCATAAGCCGGATAAATTAGTTCGTGTAAACGTAATTAGTTTGAACGCTGCTCCTGGCGATATTGGATCAGGTAATATGTATTTATTTGATGTTAAGGATATTCAAGATCGTATAATCCCCAATCTCAAAGGATACAGAGCATATGAACGGATGCATATAGATAGAAATGAGGATGGGTTAGGAGGATTTTTTTATTCCAACCTTATTAGCAAACTGGAATGTAAGCCTTGGCCGGGTATAACATTACCAGATACGGAGTTGTTTAACGATACCATTCAGTTATGGATTCCGGAGAACACTACTATAAGTCAGTTAACATTCGAGGGAATAGTGCAGTTTCATAATAGTTGGTATTTTTTGGATATTTACCTAAAAAATTCTACTTATCAATATACTTGGACACCTATTATTCAAGGGGCAGATATAATAACATTGGATCTGGAATCAATATTACTGAATGATTCTCAAAAAGTAACGGAGGCAACTGATGACATCGATTAGGAATAGAGGGATATATATTATAACAATAAGGTTTGTTTTTTTTATATGTATTTTTATTTTTCCCCTCCGCAATTCTAATTGTGAAGTGCGGGATATAAAAGGGGGAAGCACCATAGGAACAGCCAAGAGAGAGATCGATCAAGAAAAGAGGGAAAGAGTTATTGAGATACTTAAAAAAGATAATATCGATGAAATGATTTCCAATTTTTTCCCAAGAAGATCTGAAGTTTTTTGGATCCTTTTAGATATAGTTAAGTCAAAAGAAGAGTCGACAAATAGGCGAATTGCTGCGGCGCGGTCATTAGGAGAACTTGGATTGGATCATAACCTTAACGTTTTAATTGACAACTTTTTTCTTGGCTGTGAAAAAGGAAAAAGTTTTGAGGAATTAAATTGGTCTAATTTCCCGGTAGGGTTCGCGTTGATAAAAACCAGCGCTTCTTCAGCCCGCTTGAATTTATTAAATAAGATTAAGCTTGCGCGTGACGAAGAAATGATCCGTCTTTGCGCGTTTGTACTGATGAAAATCGAAGATAAAGATGTGGCGAAGTTTATTCTTGAACAAGAGATAAAAAAAGAAACGGTTACCTCCCAGAAGGAAAAATTAGAAAAAGCGTTATTTTATCTTGAATAAATGTGAACCCGCTTCCGATGCGGGTTTGGAATTTCTCCCGGCTTTTTTAACTTTCTCCGTTTTTACCACCGGTAATCTCTGGCTGCTAACAGTGGTGATTAGCGTGCTGCTTAATCCCGAATTTTGCACATGAGTATCTGTTTTGTTCCTATCCTTATTAATTATAACAAGTTGCTCTAATGCAACGCAGCATTAAAATGTGCAAGCGAAATTCGGGATACCTCGATAGCCTGCCTAGCGGCAAGGCCGCTGGCAAGGCTAAATCCTAAACGGATTCCTGCCTGTTGGCAGACAGGTAGCCTATCGCCCCTATCGGGCAAATTTTACTGTTGCAAAATTTGGGTTAATCCGTTTGTGTATAAGGCAAAATGGGATGCCCCGCTTTTAAGCGCGGCAATATATCTGCCGTTTATTCTGATACTGGCCATAGTCCTTATGATAGCCGCGCTACTGGTATGATTTTTTTTAAAAACATTGACAAAGAAAAAAAGAAAATGTTAAAATTTATTTAATCCCAAAATTTGGGTTAATAATAAAATTTCGAGCTCTTTTAATAAAGCAAACAAAATGGAGGATGTTATGAAAAACCTGTCACGTTTTGTTATGGGCGTGTTAGTATTCGCGCTGATGGTGTTTAGCATGGGATTTGTTGCCGGAGAAGTTATCGCGCAAAAGAAAATAGACCTCATTAAGCAAAGAGTCCCCAATCAGTGGTGGCAGGGAGGCTGGGACGAAGAAGCCAATTTGGAAGAGATAATATCCGATAAGCAAAGCGGCAAAGACCAAAAAGCCCAAGCCCAGTATTACCTTGCCGGCCAATACTATGCAAACCGTGATTTTAACCGCGCTCTTCAAGAATACCGGAAACTAATATCCACCTATCCTGCCGCATGGTTTGAAAGCCAGAAAGCGCAATTTGAAATCGGGCAAATCTATCTATACCGTTTAAACGAACCTGAAGCAGCCATATACGAATACCAAAAAGCAATAGACGAATATCAAACCACCTACATAAAAGCCCTGGCGCAGATGATGATCGGCCGGGCATACCGCAGGCAGAAACAATTCGACACAGCTTTAAAAGAGTACAAGAAAGTGCTTGAAATATACCCTGATTTCCATTCAGAGACAACAGAAGCGAATTTGGATATAGGCGATATGTATTTAGAGCAGGCATTTAGCGAAGAGATAAAGGACAAGGAAAAACAGGAATATATAAAGGCTTCACTGGCAGCGTATAAAAAAGCCTTTCAATTATGCCCTTTTGACAATTCTGAATTTATGGAGCGGATATTAGACTCTATACACAGGGCGTTTCGCTGCCTGGATATGAACCTGGCCAGGGCAAATCAGTTTGTAAAATTCCAGAAACACGGCAAATCCGGCCCGGACGGCGTGGAAGGAACGACGGACGACTTATCCGATCCTTTAGAGGATATATAATTATGAAATACGCAATAAAACTGCTTATTGTTACAACATTTGTCGTTATTATATCCTGGCAGGTATTAAGCCTTGCTGCAAAGCCGCCTTTTGACTATGACAAATACGTAAAGCGCGTAGACAGTGTGGAGGAAAAACTAATTGCCGCTAATTTTGGCGAGGCAAAGGTTTTATTGTTATCAGAGGAAGAAGAAGATAAAGAAAAAGCGAATATTATTCTTAATCAAATGATAAAAGAATATGAAAAGTTAAAAAACAATACCGCTCTTCGGCAGAATGTTTTAGAAGAAATAGCGGTATTAAGTTATAAAACCGGCAATTACGAAGAAGCGCTTATCAAAGCCCAAGATGTGCTTAAAGAATATCCTAAAAG
>JACQXK010000057.1 GCA_016208765.1 Candidatus Omnitrophota bacterium | reverse complement strand
GAACTGCCTAAAGAAGAAGAGGTTTTGGTGGTAGAAGTAGATGGCTCGATGCCTGATGTAGCTAGGTCTGAGGTTAATTTCCTTGTGCTGCCGTTTTTTGCGCTGTGGGATAAGGATGTGAAAAAGAGAACCGAGACAGAGTTTAAAGCGGTGCTTAAAAGAGGGAATAAGAGACTGGAAATCTTTTGGAATGTCTCGGCAAACTCTAAATTTGGCTATCCGGGACCCTTTGATAAGAAGGTTTACAAGGCTATTGAGCAAATCATCGGTGAGCTGACGCGGCCAATTCAGAATCCAATTCCTTTGGGGTCTTTTCATAATCTCTGTAAAAGAATGGAATTAAAAACTCAAGGGGGGAAAATTTACCATGATATTAAAGAATCATTGCAGAGAATTACTCTTACAGGAATAGTTTCTAAAGGTGCTTTTTATAGTAAAGAAAAGGAAAAATTAATAGAAGATACTTTTCATTTATATGAGCGCTTCATTTCCAGGGGGGAGAAATTGTTGAACGGCGAAATAGCTGATACTAATTACCTTTACTTAAATAACTGGTATCTTGATAATATCAACGCCAATTATGTTAAACCGCTTGATTGGAACTACTATACATCTCTTAAAACTCCTCTTGCTCAGAGGCTTTATGAGTTATTGAGTGTTAAATTCTACGGAGTGATAATGAGAGGAGGTAGAAAGCTTTCTTATAGATATTCAACGCTTTGTGACCTTTTGCCTGCTACTCGGCAGAAATATCGTTCTAAAGCAAAGCAGATTCTTGACCCAGCTCATGAAAAGCTTAAGGAGACAGGGTTTTTGGCGGACTACCGTTGGCCCTCCACTTCCAAAACCAAAGGAGACTGGCTGATAATCTATTATCCGGGAAGCAGAGTAAGAGAAGAGATTGAGAAATCTAAGACATACTTTAAACTGCCAGAACTACCAGAACCTGAATTAGAATATTTGCCTGAGCCTGAATCAGAAGCGGAACCAGCGAAGCCGAAGCCAACACCAGTAGAATCTCCGCGCCTGCGGAGTCCGCAAAGCGTGACCCGCAAAAGGGGGACTCCCCCCCAACCCCCACTCAAAGAAGGGGGGTATAGAGAGGAGGAAGAGGCGCTTTCACCAATCGCACAAGAACTGATAAATCGTGGCATCACCAAAGCTGTAGCGCTTGATTTTGCCGACAGCTTTCCCGAAGACTATCTTCTTGAAAAAATCGCTCTACACGATTACCAAAAAGACATCGGCGAACTTACCACCAACGCCGCTGGTTGGTTGAGAGAAGCGATAGTACATGACTACAAACCCAGCGAACAACAGCTTAAAAAACAGGCTCAAGTTGAACAGAAAAAAGCACAACAAGAAGAGCAGCGAACTCTTGAGGAGAAAGCGAGAGAGATTCAAGAAGCACGACTTACGGAAGCGTTAGCACAGTTTCCTTCTTCTGAGAAAACGTGTCCACCATGGTGTCTTCAACCTGTTCTCGGCGGATTCTAAAGCCAGTTGTGTGCGTTTCATAATGTCTTGAGATTGAGCCAGAATGACATGTAATTGGTTAATTTGAGCATCCTTTTCTTGCAACTGTGTTTGCAACAAGTTAATGGTTTGTTGATTGGATTCTAGTTGATTTTTAAGGACTTCTATAATTTCTGTTGTATCATTGTTTGCAACTGGTTGCGCCCATGTTTGAATATCTTCCCAAAGGACATAAATTCGCCCGTCTTCTTTCTTGGTTTGCAACCCGTTGTGTTTTAGTTTTTTGTAAATGGCTTGTGTTGTAATTCCCGCTTTATCCGCTGCTTCTTTCACTGTAAGCCATTCTGCTTCATGAGCCATAAGAATCACCTCTATCAACCGTTACCAACGAGTTGCAAATAGGGTTGGTTTCAATTCTTTCAGCATTGAATCTTCTGAAACAATAATTTGTCTTGACATGGAGTCAAGATATTGCGTAAATGTTGTAGCGTTGAAGTTTCAAATAGCATCTATCTATCTGTGGAGAAGGGCTTAAAGCGTTTAGCATTAAGCTAAGCGCTGCTTTTCAGTACCTTCTTACAGGACAGTGTTCCACCCTTACCTTAGCCCACTTCAAATGTATCCCTGTCAAGGAAGTAATGCATAATATTAAGGCTATTCGTCTCATGTTTATCCTAACCCTGTATAACTCCCGTAGGAATTCCCCTTATGCGGAGTAATCGTAGTTTCACCTTAATATTTATTCCTCCCCAATCGTGGTTTTCAGCTTTACAATCAATTTTAAAAAAGAAATCGCTTCCCAATTGAAAAAAAAGATATCACGTCCAGAGTGAACAGAAACACTCATTTGTTCTCCAAAACACAGTCTGCGATAAATCATTGCCTGTGGTGCGTAACAATATTTTTTACTTTGGTAAATTAAGGTATCAAGGCAGGGCTTGCCACATCAATGTTTTCTTGGATCATAGTCGATCAGCTTCTATTATTAATAGAGATAGTTGATTAAACGGTATTGTCAAATTTAAAATGAAAAGATTCTCGAAAACCCAGAAAACATGAGGGTTTCTAGTACACGTGGGCGCAAATTTTTGACCCTTTATCAGATCAACCACAAAGGCACTAAGACACCAAGTTGATTCTTTATTTTTTCCCTTTGTGCCTTCGTGTCTTGGTGGTTCAATGGGTTTCACAATCACAGAGGGTCTAAGACTTTCGCCGTAATGTACTAGAAGAGCTAAAAGACATTGGGAT
>JACQXK010000019.1 GCA_016208765.1 Candidatus Omnitrophota bacterium | reverse complement strand
AAGCGAACATAAGTTTCTGGCTGAACTAACCCTTGACATTTTTGAGACGGAAAAATCGTTACAAAATGTCAAGGGTCAATTCACACAATAACTTACGTTCACTGTCGTTCCGTAAGTTATGTGTTCATTGAAAGTGATTAGTTTAGATTTTTCCGTTGCAGTAGCATTTTATATTTTTGTTTTTTTAGCTTTAATATTAATCATCTGGTTATTTCATAAAAGACAAAAAGATAAAGATTTGTCTTTGGATCCTAAATATATCTGGTTTTGCTCTGTTTGTTCTTATACCTATATAAATACTAAAGAAGAGCTAATTTCCATTTGCCCCCGCTGCGGTAGCTATAATAAGAAATAAAAAAAGCGCCTGGCCCCTTTTTCGACCCGAAGAGCAGATTTTTCTTGATAGCATAGGAAATTATATTAATCTTTTTAATCTTAAATTATGCTATAATTCGCATATTGGCTATGTTAGATAACCAGCCCATTTATTACAAAAATAGGCTTATCCAGATATTCCAGGACCATTGGGAGCAATTTAAGCGTTTTCATCCTGAACTTGTGAATGAAGATATTGAGGCTAATGTGCAAAAGATGATGGGTTGCGGTTTGTTTTCAAATGGTTATGCTGAATACCGTTGTAGTTGTGGTTATGTCAAAAGAGTCCCCTTTAGCTGTAAATCAAGGTTTTGCCTGCGCTGCGGGAAGGTCTATATTGATAACTGGGTAAACAAGATGAAACAAACGATTTTTGCCAAGGTAGAGCATCGCCATATTATCCTGACCGTTCCAGGGAACCTCTGGAAGTATTTCCATAACAAACAGATGCTCAAGCTTCTTGCTGACTGTGGGGTGAGGTTAATAGAGGAAGTAGTTTCTATTTGCCTAAAAGGCAAACAAATAGAGTTAGGTATAATTCTCATAACCCAGACCGCAGGCCGTAGGTCCACATGGAATCCGCACTTGCATCTTTTAGTTACCGAAGGCGGCTTAGATAAAAACAATCGCTGGCACAGATTTTATTACTTTGACTATAAGGTATTACGCAAGAAATGGATGTATATTCTTTTAACTTCCTTGAAGCAATCTCTCAAGACTGACCTACAGGCACTCAAGGTTATTGATGAGACCTTTAAGCAGTGTTCCTCTTTTGGTTTTATCGCCCGAGCCAAGAAGGAAAAGGTGCGCAAAACCGACATTATCGGCTACCTTATCAAATATGTCGCCTCGCCCCCGATAGCCTTATACCGTATCACTGGTTATGATGGCGAATATGTTAAGTATTGGTATAGAGAACACCCCACAGACAGACAAGTTTTCACTAAAGTCTCTGCTTTTGAGTTTATCGCCTTAATTATCCAGCACATCCCAGCCAAAGGCCTAAAACTCATCCGTCATTACGGCCTCTATGCCAGGGTTAAATTTAAGAAGGTCAAAGAGATAATCGATAGAATATTCAGATGCGTGAAAACTATCTCTCAGGAGTTTTTTTCTTTTTTAGGCTCGTCTTCACCTACAAACTACAGAGAGAGGTTAGAGAATAGTTTTGGCATAGACCCCTTTAAATGCCCTAACTGTGGAGAGAAGCTCATTCTTTATGAAGTTTGGCATCCTCAACACGGCACTATCTACAGTATCTTTAGAGATGAAAACTGGAGAGATTATGTGGTGGGGGAAGAAAAAATTACAGAACAAAGAAGAGTCCAGCAGGATAGCTATTTATCCTTGTTGGAAATGCCGTTATCAAATCAAAGTTCCTAAAGATTACATAGATCAGTTTAAGCCTGGCGGCAGGGAGTATCATGTTGATGGCCAAAGTTATTTGCATTGTCCTAAATGCGCTGATGCGATTGAGATAAAGTAGTTATCCTTGTTGTTTTTAAGCCTCTGGCCGAAGGCCAGATTTTTCTTGACAGAGTAATCTTTTATGGTATTATTTATCTAATTTAGTAATGGACAACGGCGTCCGCTAATATAAAGGTAAGCGGAGGCCTTTTTTTATCGTCTT
>JACQXK010000053.1 GCA_016208765.1 Candidatus Omnitrophota bacterium | reverse complement strand
TACTTCTATGTGTTATTCTGCCTGCTGGGGAGATTTTAATGGCGACGGTATAATGGATATTTTTGTAGTAAATCATTTTGAACCGCCGCCTTCATTATATATAAATAATGGTGATGGTACATTCAAGGATATGACTTCTACCAGCGGGATTAAACGAGAAGGGGATTTTCATGGATGTGCAGTTGGAGATTATGATAATGACGGCGACCAGGATATCTTTGTAAGCACAGGGGCAGGAATGGGAAGAGGCGAAGAAGCAAGCCATCTTTACAGGAATGACGGGCAAGGAAGATTTGAGGAGATAGCCGCAAAGGCTGGAGTTGCATATCCAAAGGGCAGGGGAAGAACTGCTTCATACGTTGATATATGATAACGATGGATACTTGGATTTATTTATAGCTAACGCCAAACGTCATGATGCACCTTCTGTTTTATTTAGGAATAATGGCGACGGCACATTTTTTGATGTATCGGCTAATGCAGGGCTGAATATAATTGACGACACGGTTAAATCAAGTTGGATAGACTATGATAATGACGGATATATGGATTTAACAATTGCTTTTAGTAAAAAAAGTTGGGATAGAGGGGAGATTTGTATTTATAGAAATATGCAAAACGGGACATTTAAAAAGACTATGACATTTAAAGGGCTAATATATGCATGGGGAGACTATGATAATGATGGATATTATGATTTACTTGTAACTATCCCTCCACGCACATCCATAAAAGGATATAAATTTAATATGTTAGCGAGGATTTTTAGAGGATCAATAAAGTTATATGAGAATAAAGGCAATGGAGAATTTGTAGAGGTATCAAGCAAAACTGGATTTAAGAACGAGATGGGCGGTGATAAAGCAGTATTTTTTGATTACGATAACGATGGAGATATTGATATTTATATGAATACTTATGATATAGAAAAAGACATCCTTATTGACACGATATTTATGAATAACGGAGATAAAACATTTACTAATGTTACAGAAAAAACCGGAATGATTCAGGAAATTAGAGGGAAAGGATGCAGTGCTGCATATGCTGACTATAACAATGATGGTTTTTTGGATTTGTTTTTAACTAATGATAAAGAAATGTATATAGTCTGGGACCCGTTAAAAGAAAGGCGGAAGGGGCAAAATGTCCTGTATAAAAATAGAGGCAGCAATAATCGCTGGGTGAAATTAAAATTAATTGGGACAAAAAGCAATAGAGAAGGACTCGGCGTTCAAATAACGCTATATGCGGGCGATAAAATGCAATATAGACAGGCCACAGGCGGCATGGAAGGCTATTCTCAGCACTCCAGCGTTATTCATTTTGGACTTGGCAAGGCAGTTCGCGCAGACAGGATAGAGATTGCTTGGCCAAACAAAAATAAAACGGTGTTAACAAATGTTAGCGCCAATCAAATGCTGGCAATAAAGGAATTGGCGAGACAATGAAACATTACTTGAATATATTTCGTCTTATTTTCGTGCTGTTTTTTTTGTATCTTTTGGGAGATGCGGGTTACCGCTGGGATGCATTTAAGCATTATGGGTCATTTTATGAATTCTTAATAAGTTTTTCACTAATAACAATACTATGGGGTGTTTTGTCGTTAGCAGTAACAACAGTAATATGGTTGATATGGAAAGCGATTGAATGCTTTTTAGCGCGGATAGGACTGAATATCAAATGGGAACATTTATTAATATTTGCAGTTAACTCTGTTTTTATAGGAGTGATGTTAGTAATTATTAAAAGATTTGTATGGCATAGCATAGTAATAGAGCCATATATTAGACTGCTGTTGGTATTAGGAATTTTCCTTGTTGTCACTATCTCTACATGGTTGGCACGCAATAAAGCTGAACGACTAATTAATGCAGTTCTTATGCGCATTACTCTGCTTGTGTGGTTATTTGGAGTTATATTTTTGTTATCTACCCCTGTAGCGTTTTATTATGCTTTCAAAAAAAACACTGATAATGTAACAGCACAAACATATCCAGCAGGAGATACTCTGCCAAATATTATACTGGTTACCTTTGACGCATTAACGGCAAGACACATGTCTTTATATGGCTACCACAGAGAAACAACGCCGTTTATTGATGAATGGGCAAAAGATGCTTTATTATTTACAAGTGCTAAATCTGACGGAGCTTATACTACACCGCGCATTTTTTTTAGATACAAATTCAAGCCCGCTTAAAACTGATATTGAAAGTTTGCCGTTATTGTTGAGAAAGCATGGATATTACACTATAGCTTTTGTGTCAAATAATTATGCCTCTGTAGATACATTAGGAATTAGGAATGGATACGATATCGCACCTCCTATTATAGTGTTTAGGTTGCTGCGTAACTCGTTGCGCAGTTTTGTGATTAATAATGCCCACAGACTTCTTTCGCGATTATATGAAGGGAAAATAAAATATTATGACTGGATTATTAGAGAGGACTTTGTACTTTCTATTGTTCTGCAAGGAATCTCTCATGATTTTTCCGAAACAGACGCACCGCCAGAGGAAATTTTTAATAGCTTCTTGGAAACCATAGAACAAAACCATAAAGAACCATTTTTCGCGTGGCTGCATATTTTTCCGCCTCATGACCCTTATCTGCCGCCCGAACCATACATGGGGATGTTTGATGCTTCACAAAACTTGAGAACCTTTAGGAGTATGTGGTTTGCCACTAACAATATAGGTGAGCCGCATCTTGTTAAAGATACTGAGGCTACTAACAGAACTTTAAGAGACAGATATGACGAATTTATAAGATATTGTGATGTGCAATTTGAAGAGTTTATGAAGCAATTAAGGTTGCGTAATAAATTAAAGAACACCATAATCATTTTATCATCAGATCATGGTGAAGGATTCTTAGAACATAATTATTATGGGCATGGCGGCGCGCTTTGGGAAGAAGTTACTCATATCCCGCTTATTATTAAGGAGCCTGATAAAACTGAAGGCAGAGTCATAGATAGCCTAACGAGCCTTATAGATGTTCCTGCTACCATATTGGATTTAGCCAAAATTCCTATCCCCTCATGGATGGAGGGGCGGTCTCTTGTGCCGTTTATGAGAGGGAAAGAGAGAACAGCTATTCCTGTATTTTCGATGGTTTTACAGGCGAACCCAAGTCAAAAAGGCAAGATTACTAAAGGAATGGTTGCTGTTTGGGAAGGTAATTACAAGCTGATTCACTATCTTGATAAGGGTAACTCCATAATGTTCAATCTCAAGGAAGACCCTAATGAGCTAAACGATCTTTTTGACAAAAGACAAGCAATTGGGCAACATCTCTTATTGCTGATCAAAGAGAACTTAGAAAAAGTTAATGAGGTAACTTATGAATAAGATGATATTTTCTTTAGTTATTTCAACAGTAGATGCAAACTCTGATAAAATAAACGCAGAGAATAAAAGTAGCTATGAAGCGGTTATTGAAAAGATAGTGTAACCTCAATTGTGTGAAATTAAATATAGGGTAAAAAAGGGCGCGCCTCCTATAGAATATTTTGTTACGGCAAATAACAAAAATCAAAAGGAGGAGCACCCATGGAAATCAAAATTAGCGTACCAGAAGCAG
>JACQXK010000060.1 GCA_016208765.1 Candidatus Omnitrophota bacterium | reverse complement strand
GCTTGAAGAAGACTACTTGAAGGGACTGTCCCCGAAGGGGACTGTCCCTGGTTCAACAGACTACTCCTTCACTGACCCACGCCTTAAAGAACTCAACTCCTACTCTACAGAACTAATCAAGGAACTAATCATCCCTAAACTGACTAAAGAGGTAAACTCCTCTAAAAGATACTCTAAGCTAAGACAGGTATACTACTCTCTAATACTTGCTCAATGGTTCAAGTCAAGATTCAAGCAGCAGGGACTGTCCCCGTCAAAGCTATCCCAGAGTATTTCAAAGGGGACTGTCCCTGCACTTATAGACTCTAAAAATCTCACAAACCTAACTTCTAAACAATCCTGGTCCAAAGATACATATTTCCAAGCCTACAAAAAGTCATTTGCACAAGGTGAGTATAATCTTAAAGAACAGGTTTATGGTATAAGTGGCCAAAGCATTAGAACTTATATGAGCGGCGGATTAAAATTAGATGCCAGTAGTGCAATAATCCAAACAGAGAGCACAGCTCGCCAGGGATTTGCTTTTCTTGGTAAAGGTTCACCCTTGGCCGGGAGTGGTAATCAAAATTTATTTGAACAAACTGTATCTGCTTCCTTTCAAGCAAACATAGCCGCCTCGCCGATAACATCAGGAAAAATGACTATTAGCCCAACGCTTTTACAAGAGCTTCTTCGTACACACCCTAATTGGCGTATTCCTCAGATTGGATTTACAGGTACTTTTAAAGTTGTTTTTAATGAGGAAAAGAGTAGCTTCACTTTATCCAAAGCATGGAGAAGCTTGTCTCGTGATGATGCTTGGAGTGATTTTAATGTGCCGTCCCAAAGATTTTTCACTCTTGAATTTGGTCCTGATAAAACCACTTTTACGGTTACAAATATTCCAGACGCAGGCCGTCATCCAGAAGCTCACTCAATCAGTGTTCCAAAACAGCATATCAGGGAAATATATTCTGAGATAAATGAAAGTGGCGTAAAAGTCTTGACTATAAAAGTTAGCCTGGAATTCTTAAAAACGTTAGAAGTAGCAAAAATGCCTTTATCTATGATTGTTTCAGGTGAGTCCGATAAAAGCGGATCTATTGAACTTAAGAAGTCTGCTAAAGAGATAAGATTTGAGCTTTCAAGTTCTCCTATGTATATTCCTAAGATATTGCATGCTTTTGGCAATAGAGAAGTGATGGTGGAGGATGATTCAACGCACGAGGAAAGAGGTATTATTAAGAGAGTAATATCTTATAAAGCTCCCGAAGGTTGGAAGTTGGAAATCACTTATCAAGCAAGGGTTGTTTCAGTTATTTTAAAAGATGAGAAAGATATTGAGTTGTTTTCTCGTATAAATTTAAATGGAAACAATGCATTATATCTCTCTGAACCTGAGGTTAGGAAGATTCTGATGGATAGGATTCAGGAACTTCTTACTGAAGAAGAAACAACTATTGGCAATGCAGGAATGTTGCCAGCAAGAACCACTGAAAAAGGTAAATCCTCTTCAGCGATTAACGACACGCTTGCCATAAAGAGTGTCAAGAAAAATGAGTCTAATGGATTAGTTACGGTTACGCTAAGCGATGGTACTGTGATTAAGGGAACGCATGCTCAGTATTTTATGCAAAACTGGAACTTTCTTGCAAAAGAAAAGACTGGAATAGAAGCTCGTCGTCTGAATGATGATGATACTTCTAATTTTGTAGATTTCTTTACTAAAGGTAATTACATTTGTACTTTGCATATAGGGGCTTCTGTAGAGTATATTCATGCAGCTATTGCCAAGGTATTAAGAAGTGCAGCTGCTTCTTCAGGGGTTGTTCCGGAAGAGGTTTCCAGCAGCTCAGAGAAGGTAGATGAAGAGAGTGATTTAAAAGTTGGCGATGTTATTGTGGTTAATGTTTCTGGATATGTCTATGCTAATAATGTCTACAGTTCGCGCAATAAATGGCTATCAGCCGGCACTAGATTAAAATTGTTGCCTCTTGAACCTTTTGAAGATAAATTAACTTTAGATCAGGCTGCAAATTGGATTAGAGTGAAGGTCTTAAGTTCTCCAACTGGTACATTGATAGGAGAAACTGGCTGGACGCGGAAAGATCTTCTTGAATTCACAAAAGAATCAAACCTTTCTTTCGCCCAGCCAAGTGGCACCGCTGCCTCGCCGGCTGGCGCAACAGTTTCGTCAAGACCAATTAATACTCTGCTATATATTGATGAAAGGGGTAGTATTTCAAAGTCAGGGACAGTTTCATTATTAAAAGAAGAATTTCAAACAGTAACAACAGATATTTTATCAACTACTGATGCAGTAGTTATACGCTTAGGTGGGTCCTTAAATTTGAATAAATGTATGTTTGAAGTTAAGAAGTATTTTCCTCATGTCCCTGTTATTCTATTATCCGATGTTTACCATAATCAGAAGAAGATTAGGGAATTAGGAGGATTAGGAGCTGATTATGTTATTATGCCCGATATAGACGAACATTTAGGAGAAATAATTCGGAATGTGTTAGCCGGCAAGGCAGACCGTTACGACGCTCGCACAGTAAGACCACTTCAGAGTAAAACCGCATCTCCGGCTGGAGCTGCATCTAGTTCGGTTAAGCATTTAGTATACGTTGACCATGATTTTAATTCACGAAGATGGGTAATCGAGGAGTTACGTGAAGAGTTCTCCAATGTAAGCACAGATCTGAGGCCAGATGCTGATGTGGTAGTAGTATCTTTGCAAAAAATAACATTATCCTTGGAAGATGTTGTAAGAATGGTTAGAGGGAACTGTCCTAAGGCAAAAGTAGTTTTGTTATCAAAGTTTTCATATAACTATGATTATAAATCTGTAAGAAAATCAGGAGGAGATTTATTTATTGTTATCAAGGACATAAATTCTCTGGATCGCATAGGCAGTATAATTAGTGATGCATTAGTGGGGAAGCGAGGCTACGGTTATTCTGTTGAATCACTTCCCGTACCTACGAATTATCCGGAAGAAGTCAAAAAATTATTAGCGAAACATCCAGATGCGAAAGTTATTGAATTTGCTTCTGCTATACCCGGTGATTTTACCACAAGAAATGGAATAAGAACAGTACTCACTCTTCTTGATGAAACTGGAAATAAGATAGTAAGCTTTCAAAGTTGGAGTTTTGACAGTCATGGAACATATCCCACAGGAATGCCTGCCGTTGGTCAAAGTTACCAAGTCTCCGCACTACTTTATGCCCCCGAAGAAATAACTGATTTTTCCACAGCTAATCTGTTTTTCGTAAAAGTAGAGAGCAATTATATTCTGACCAAGCCATCTTTTACCTATTATTTGTGCAAAAGAAAACCAGCCGTCAAAGCGGATGGGGTCGGTTCGTCAGCCCTTACAAATAAAGAGCTTGCTAATTCAATTGCAGGTATATTAAGAAAAATATCCTCATTACAAAATCATCCAGATACAAAGAGCCTGACAAGAGAGCTATATGAATTACCAGTAGCAGATAAAGATCAATTTTTAATGGTAGTGGATGCCTTCCATTCTGTAATTGAGTCAAATCGTTTTGGAAACCCGAAAACGAGCGCACAAAGAAACCTAAAGTTTTTTTATCAGCGTTATCCTGCTTTTTTAAAGGAGACAGAGGCTATCAGTGGATCTGCCGCCGCCTCGCCGGCTGGCGCTGCGTCATCTGGAGTGGATATATTATTTAGTAGTTATTTTGGTACTTTTAAAGCTGCGATAACGAAGGGGAAGCAGGATCTTGTTGATAATGCGCTTAAGAGAATATTTGTTCCAAGGAAAAAAGACAGCGTAACAAGTGCTCCAAAAGTTGGCAGGACTGAAGTTGAGGCAATGGTGGAATATTTAAATGGCGTTTTGGCAGATGAAGAGAAAAGCGCCGAGGCCAAAGAAATGGCAACATATGCCTTGGGGAAAATACAATTTTATTATCAAGGCGACTATTCAGGCAAGCTGCATGCTTCTTCGGCAGTGAGTAGAAAAGAACTTGAGGCTCTTGAGCCGGGAATGCGCGTCAAATTAACTATTAGAAGATATACTCCTGAATATGGGCCATCTGATGAATACAGTACTTTTCATTCTGAAGGTGTAATTAAAGAAAATGACGGAAGGACAATTCAATTAGAAGGCCAATATGGACAAATAGGCAATAGGTATGCATATAACGAAATAATTGACTTTGAAACTGAGGCTGATTATCCTGCCGGAGATGGGATATTATCTTTGGATACATTTCAACTCAGGTTGAATACAAGAAATCATCAAGAAGTAGGAACAGCTGCGAATGGTATGTCTTACGGGCATGCACCCATTGATACAAATGATCCTGAAACACTTGAGACATTAAGGAAACTGATTCAAAAAGCAGGATTAACTCCTGATAAAGGTCAACTAAAATCAGGACTTGAAGGCGCGAAGTTGTTAATAGTCGTCAATAAAAAAAGCGAGGTGTCTATTCCGGCAATAGTGTTGGATAGAGGAATGGTTATTGAGCTTACAGAAGCTCCTTTTGATTATTCAGACTATTTTTTACTTTTGCAATTTGATGGCAGTTTTGACAAAAGAAGCGATTATAGTAGGCTTAAACAGGTTTCTTCATTACCTGCGGAAGAAATTAAAATTGATAATTCTAACGGTGCCAACCGCATTATTATTGAATTTAAAGGCAGCAAATCAAGCTCAGCAATTCAGACGCAGAAAAATGATATTGGCGGTATTGATTTTCGCGCTTTGCCGATTGTCACCTACTCAAGTAGTGCATTAAAAGCGGTAATTGCCTGCTCGCCAATTGTGAGATTGGATAATATCGGTTTGAGCAAAGAATGCCTTGCGATTCAGAAGATGGTTGAAGCAGGAATTACACCATCTGAAGAGCGAATTAAGGAATTTGTGCAGGCTTCCTCAGCTCTTGATTCAGGAAATTTTGAAGAAGCGCGGCAGAAGGCAGTGTTGTGGATAGCAGAAGCTTTAAGAAGCCAGGAAGAGGAATGTTGTGTTTCTTCACCTATACTTAAAGATATGCTGGTTGTGCTTGATTCCGGAGTTTCAGAAAAAGAGCTGAAGGAAATATTTTCGGGAAGAGGATAAAGAAACCAAGTAATGACGAAATAATAACGGGGCTGTAGGGGAGGCTTAAATCTTCCCTACAGCTATTTTTTTAATTCAACTAATTCAACTATTGCAACCAATGCAGCCATCTTTATATATCCATTGCAGAGAATTTCTGTTTAAGGTATAATTTAAGTTATGAAACGTAATGTTTATATTATTGCCGGGCCTAATGGTTCAGGAAAAACTACATTTGCCAAGAAATTCCTGCCTAACTACGCAAAATGCCAAAATTTTATTAATGCCGATTTCATTGCCCAGGGGCTATCGCCGTTTTCTCCGCAGGCAGCGGCAATTAAAGCCGGCAGATTGGTGCTTGAGCAAATTCACGATTTAGCAAAAAAGGATATTGATTTTGCTTTTGAAACAACATTATCGGGTAAATCTTATATTTCTTTTTTACAGGAATTAAAAAAGAAAGGTTATTCTATCAACATCTTTTTTCTTTGGATCCCAAATCCAGAACTTGCATTGAGCCGCATAAAAGACAGGGTAGCTGCCGGCGGACATGATGTGCCGGCTGTTGATGTAAAAAGAAGATTCTACAGAGGGATATACAATTTTCTTCACCACTACAGTCCTTTATCAGACTCGTGGTTGCTATTTAATAATGCAGATGCTGTTCCCCGTTTGATCGTGCAAAGTAAATTTGGGAAGGTGGAGATTATTAATAAAGATTTATTTGAGAAAATTACAGAAATATTGAGGTAAATTAGAATGGATAAGAAAACTTTACAAATACGAGCTTTTAAAGCGCTTAAAGAAGCGGTGCGCGAGGTAATCAAAGAGCACAAGCAGTCTGGCCGGCCTCTTGCAGTATGGCGTAATGGCAAGGTTGTTAAGATATCTGCGAGTCAAGCATCGCGAGCTAGGTAAGAAAGGCCATTACAACTGTTATCTGCGTATCGCCTTGAAGATTGCATATCGCCTGCTAAAATTCCTTGACAGCGTAAGCTTTTGGTTTTATTATACTTATAAAATCGGAGGTAAGAGAAATGACCAAAAAAGACATAATTTTAAAGGTTTCAGATGCAAGTGGCCTAAAGCAGATTGATGTTAAAAAAGTCGTGCAGATGACCTTTGATTCTATTGTAGATGCTTTAGTCAGAGGCGAGAAGATTGAATTAAGGAATTTCGGGGTTTTTAAGATCAAACAGAGAAAGAGCCGCACCGGAAGGAATCCACGCACCAATCAGGTAATTCCTGTCCCTCCCAGAAAAGTGGTTGTGTTTAAATCTGGCTTGGAGATGAAACAAAAAATTAGATAATTCCCTTCTGAACGCGCAATCTTATTGATATATCTTTGCAGTTAAACTAAATTTATGTATAAAAGAATCGCCGGAACAAAAGATATTCTGCCTGATGAGGTAGTTTTGTGGCAACAAATTGAGCAAACTATCCGTCAGGTTTTTTCTTTGTATAATTACAAGGAAATTCGCCCGCCTGTGATTGAAGATGCTGCCTTGTTTAACCGTAGCCTCGGTGAATCCGCAGAAATCGTCCAGAAGCAGATGTTTTTGATCCACAATAAAGAAGACACTTATGCTTTGCGTCCAGAAGGCACGGCGTCTGTGGTGCGCAGTTACATTGAAAATAATTTAGACAAGACAAATGGTTTCTTAAAATTGTATTATGTGGGGCCGATGTTCAGGTTTGAGCGGCCGCAAAAAGGAAGGCTGCGCCAGTTTCATCATATCGGCTGCGAAGTGATAGGTTCACTTGACCCTGATTTAGACGTTGAAGTAATTTCTTTAGCAAATACCCTGCTTACTCGTTTTGGTATTTCCGGTTATAAAATAAAAATTAACAGCTTAGGCTGCCAGAAAGATAAGGCTAAATTTAACACAAACCTGCAAAGTGCCCTCAAGGATAAGATAAATGCTCTTTGCGAGGATTGCCAGGTGCGTTATCAAAAGAATCCTTTACGTATTTTAGATTGTAAAAACGAAGAATGCCAGAAGATAGTGCGCGGGCTGGATATTTATGAAACATATCTTTGCCCGGAATGTAAAGATCATTTTGCTAAAGTCAGGGAAGGGCTTGATGTTTTAAAAGTTAACTATGAGGTTGTGCCCTATTTAGTGCGCGGTTTGGATTATTATACCGGTACAGTCTTTGAGATTTCGCATCCTGATTTAGGGGCGCAGGATGCCCTGGGTGCCGGAGGAAGATATAATAATCTTGTTAAAGAGTTAGGCGGGCCGGATCTCGGTGCAATTGGTTTTGCTTTTGGCGTAGAAAGACTGCTGCTTTGTATGCAGAACGCGGCGGTTAAGACGCAAAAGAGTAATTTAGTTTATATAATTTCTTTGGGCCAGACAGCAAGAAAAGAAACAATAAAATTGCTGGATTTATTGCGCAAAAATGATATTATTGCGGATATTGATTATGAGAATAAGTCATTAAAAGCAGCTATGCGCAAGGCAAATGACTTGGGCGCTAAATTTGTATTGATTGTTGGGGACGATGAATTGAAAAAAGGCGTAGTGATGCTAAAGGATATGCAAAAGGGCGAGCAAAAAGAAGTTAATTTTAGTGATTTATTAAAGGAATTAAAATGTTAAGAACTCATACTTGTGGCCAGTTAACAAAAGCTGATGTTGGGAAAGAAGTTGTGCTTTGTGGATGGGTTGCTACCCGCAGAGACCATGGCAAATTAATTTTTATTGATATCCGCGATAGATACGGCTTGACTCAGGTTACTTTTATCCCAAGAGATGCCGGTGAAAGTTATAAAATTGCCCAGGATTTACGCAGTGAATTTGTAATCAAGGTCACTGGTGTTGTGAACCCGCGGCCGCAAGGCACAATTAATCCGAAATTAGCAACAGGGGAAGTTGAGGTGTTGGCAAAGAATGTGGAGATATTAAACCCAAGCCTTAATCCTCCGTTTGAGATTCAGGAAGAGCTTAATGTTTCAGAAGAGAGTCGTTTAAAATACCGTTATCTTGATTTACGCAGAAAAAAAGTTTTCAACAATCTTGAATTAAGAAGCAACCTTTATAAGATCATCCGCAATTATTTATCAGCCAGGGATTTTATTGAATGTGAAACTCCGATTCTTACTAAATCAACTCCGGAAGGCGCGCGTGATTATCTTGTTCCTTCGCGGCTTAACCCTGGTCAGTTTTATGCCCTGCCTCAATCACCGCAATTATTCAAACAAATCCTGATGGTATCAGGGATTGAGCGTTATTATCAGATTGCCAAGTGTTTTCGCGACGAGGACCTGCGCGCTGACCGGCAGCCGGAGTTTACGCAATTGGATATGGAGATGTCGTTTGTGGATGAAGAGGATATTTTTAAACTCAGTGAAGAGTTAATGCAGCTTATTCTTAAAGAGTTAAAAGGCATTGAAATTAAAACACCGTTTCCGCGATTAACCTATGCGCAGGCCCAGGAAAAGTACAAGTCAGATAAGCCGGATTTGCGCAAGGAATTAAATTCTGATTTTGCTTTTGTCTGGATAGTGGATTTTCCGCTTTTTAAATTTAACGACGAGGAAAAGCGCTGGGAAAGCGAGCACCATCCGTTTACTTCTCCGGCAATGGAAGATTTAGCAGCTTTGGAATCTGATCCGGCCAAGGTCAAGTCGCGTTCATACGATTTGGTATTAAACGGTAATGAGATTGGTTCCGGTTCCATTAGAATTCACAGCCAGAATTTACAGGAGAGAATTTTCAAGATTATTGGCATTAGCGAAGAAGAGGCGCGCAAGAGGTTTGGATTCTTGCTTGAGGCGTTTCAATACGGCGCACCCCCTCATGCAGGTGTTGCTTATGGACTGGACCGCCTGTTGACGATCTTATCCGGAGAAGAAAGTATTCGCGAAGTAATAACCTTTCCTAAAACAAGCACCGGAGCGTGTCCGTTAACCAACGCTCCTTCAGATGTAGCTGAAAGACAGTTAAAAGAATTGGGAATTGCAGTAATAAAAAAGGCAAAATAGATTTTGTTAGAATTTATTAACATTATTAATGGAGGAGGGAAGAAATGAAGTTAACAAGCGCTTTAACAGTTCTTGGGTTAGGTTCAGTTTTGGTTTTGTCAGGTTGTACTGTGCGGACATATCCTTTAACAAGAGACAGGATTGACCAGGGTTTGACCGAGGGTAACCGTGGGTATTTACAGGGACAGCCTCCGGCAGGTTCTGAAAAAGAGAGAAAGACGGATCGTACTACCCAGGTTTTTGAAATTGAGATAGGCTCTCCTTTTAAAATGAAGAAAGACAAGGCGGCCTGTCCAGGAACTTCTCCCAAAATAGAAGAAACTTATCCCGAAGGAAATCAGGGTTATCTTACTCAGAGTTCTATCCCTGAGATAAGTGAAACAGAAACGCCTGTTTCCGAAGGATTTGAAAAATATACCGTACAGAAGAATGATACTTTACAGAAGATTTCCAAGAAATTTTACGGGACAACCAGAAAATGGACAAAGATATATGAAGCGAATAAGGAATTCCTGAAGTCTCCGGATAGAGTAAGGCCGGGGCAAGTATTGAATATTCCTGTTACTTCTGATCTTAAGGCTCCTGAGGCAATGGTTGAACCAAAAGAGAATTTAAAATAAGCAGGATTTCATAAGTTATGCGCTCATTAAATGAATAAAATTGTCAAATTAGAGTCGCATCAGGAAGCGCAGGTGCTTTGCGGTTTGCGCGACGAAAACGTCAAGATTATTGAGAAAGAATTTAATGTTACCCTGAGTATCCGCGGCGACCATCTCAAAATTACCGGCGTAACTTCTAATGTTAAAAAGGCATCGGCTTTAGTAGAGTATATTTTAAGCGCGGTGCGCTCCGGGCAGTCGGATTTGGGCATGATGGACCTGTCTGGGTTGATTGACAAGTTTAAAAAAGGCGCAGTTCCTGAAAAACTTTCTGTCCAGAGTATTCCTGCCTTGCCTGTTGAGCCTCCAAGTTTAAGTGTGAACAGGAGCTTGGCGGATGCAAGGCAAATCGGCCCGAGGACAAACGGGCAAATTGAATATTTTGAGGCAATCAAGAAGTTTGATATTGTTTTTGGCATCGGCCCAGCAGGAACAGGAAAAACGTATTTGGCTATGGCCTGTGCTGTAGAGGCGTTAAAGAAACATGAGGTGCGCAGGATTATTCTGACTCGCCCTGCAATTGAGGCAGGGGAGTCTCTTGGTTATTTGCCCGGAGATATGTATGAAAAGATATCTCCGTACCTGCGGCCGCTTTATGACGCGCTTTACGATATGATGGAAGCAGAACGAATTGAGAAATATATTGAAACCGGTATTATTGAGGTTGCTCCTCTGGCGTATATGCGCGGCCGTACGTTAAACGATGCCTTTATTGTCTTGGATGAGGCTCAAAACTGCACAGCCGAACAAATGAAAATGTTTTTGACACGCCTCGGGTTTGATTCCAAGGTCGTGATTACCGGAGATATGACCCAGAGCGACCTGCCTGAGGGAAAGCCTATAGGCCTTTTACAGGCGCAGGATATTCTCAAAGATATTGACGGGATAAGGTTCATTTATTTTACCGGTTCTGATGTTGTGCGCCATGCTTTGGTGCAGAGGATTATTGAAGCCTATGACAAAGCCCGGTAAAAAAGATTTAAAAATATACATTTTCGCCGCAGCAGGTTTTCTTTTTGCATTCTTTGCAAAAATCAATATTGGCGTTCCTTTTGTTTTGTTGTTGTTGCATTTTTATTCAAAGAGCAGGCACCCTTGTTTAAAATGTCCCAAGCGTCTGTATCTGATTTTGCTCTTTTTGCTGGCTTTTGTGCCTGGCTATTTTATCTTAAAGAACAATCTTCCGGTTTATCTTATCCCCTTTTCTTTAGTGCCCTTGTTAAGTATATTGCTATTTAACAATCCTGAAATATCCCTGCTTTTAACGCTGGCAATTTCATTTTCAGTTGCACTGGTTTCTTACAATTCGTTTTTAGTAGCGATTTTATTCTTTGCCGCAGGAGTTTCAAGTTGCATTTTTGCCAAAAGCACCCGTAAGCGCACGACGGTGATACGCGCAGGGATTGCTGTCGGGGTAGTGTCTCTAGTATTATTGTCTTGGGAGTGTTGCCGATTTTTGAGTATTTATTCAACACGGTAACAAATATCAGCCTTTTAGAACTGGCTGATTTTAACCAGCCGCTTTTACAGCGCCTGGTAATGGAAGCGCCAGGCACATACCATCACAGCCTTGTGGTTGGAAATCTTTCAGAAAGCGCATGCCGTGCAGTAGGCGCAAACGCGCTGCTTGCACGGGTGGGAGCATATTATCATGATATTGGCAAGCTTGATAAAGCAGAATATTTCAGCGAGAACCAGGAAGTAAGAGAAAGTAAGCATGATACACTTTCTCCTGAGATGAGCAAATTAATTATTATGAATCATGTTAAAGAGGGTGTGGAGCTTGCAAGAAAATCCCATCTTAGCCAGTCAATAATTGAATTTATTGAGCAGCATCATGGGAACAGCCTGGTTTATTATTTTTACCGCCGGGCGCTGGAAAAAATAGAAGAGGACAAAGAAGTCAGGGAAGAAGGCTTCCGCTATGCCGGCCCAAAGCCAACCACAAAAGAAACCGCTATTGTCCTCTTGGCTGATTCTGTGGAGGCGGCAAGCCGCGCCTTAAAAGAGCCTACCGCAGGAAAGATTGAAGAAATGGTACACAAGGTAATTAATAATAAATTTATTGACGGACAACTTGATGAGTGTGATTTGACGCTAAAGGATCTGGAGAAGATCTCTGAAGTGTTTGTGCGTGTTTTAGGCGGCATATACCACAGCCGTATAAATTACCCGGAAGAGCATAATAAGTGAGCAGGGTTGGCAATCTAAAGTTAGAAATAATAAATTCCCAAAAGAAAATTCCCGTCGTTGCAATAAGGATAAAAAAACTTGTCCTTAAAGCCTTATCTGAAGTTTGCTTAAAAAGATCTGCTGAAATTACAGTTTGTTTTGTAGATGATAAAAGGATGAAAGAGTTAAATTATAAATTTCATCATCGTAATTCTCCGACAGATGTTTTAGCTTTTGATCTAAGCCTGAGGCCCGGAAAAGAAATTATTGCGGATATAGTGGTTTCTGCTGAAACTGCGAAATCTAATGCCAAAGAATTCGGTACAACTCCTGGATATGAGCTTGAGCTGTATGTTGTGCATGGGGTTTTGCATCTTTTAGGTTATAAAGATGCAACCGTCCGTCAGAGGGAACAAATGCAGGTAGTGGCTGAGCGTATAATTGCGTCATTGAAATGACGACTGAAGATTATGTCTATTCATAAAACTGAAGCTATTGTTTTAAGGCGTTTTGATTTTCGTGAAACCAGCCTGATTGCGTATTTCTTTACACGCGACCACGGAAAGGTCAGCGGGTTGTTAAAAGGTATCAGGACTGAACCAAGGAAATTTGCCAGTACTGTTGAACCGTTTTCGCATAATGAAATAATTTTCTACCGTAAGCGCAATTCTGAACTTCATTTAGTGAGCCAGTGCGATGCGCGGGATAACTGTGAAGCTATCCGGCAGGACATTGTCAAAACCGGAATGGCAAGTTACATGATGGAATTAATCGGAGCAGTAATGCCGCAGGAAGATAAGAATGAGGAAGTTTTTGATTTGTCTATAAGTTGCCTGCAGGAATTAAAATCTACGTTTACGCCAGAGAGAATTTTAACAGTATTTAAGATCAAGATGCTTGCTTTGTCAGGTTTTAAGCCGCATTTTGATTCTTGTGTTTCTTGCGGTATCCGTATTTTGGGCCAGTCTAAATTCAGCCTTGTTCTCGGAGGTCTTTTGTGCGAGAAGTGTTGCGTAAAAGATCCTGCTGCCCGCTTGATTTTTCGCGGGACAATTGCCACGATCCTGCATATTGAAAAGAACGATTTGCGTGCTAACCTTAAATTGGGGATGAACCCGCAGATAAAAAAAGAACTGGATATAATCTTAAACGCTTTTCTTAATTTCCATCTTGAACGGGAATTAAAGTCTCAGAGAGTTTTAAATAGATTAGAAATAGCATAAAACATTTAATTGGTTAATTGGTTGAGTTGTATCGTCACCAATGGAGGCTTTATTATGAAAATAGTTATTGTTGGCCCGGGAGCAATGGGTTGTTTATTTGCGGCTTTTCTATCTAAATCAAAAGAGGAGATCTGGCTTCTTGATAAAAGAAAGGAACGCGCCGCCTTAATTAAGGAACAAGGCATAATTATTGAGGGAGTATCGGGAAGCTGGAAGACGGCAATAAAAATCAGCACAGATGCCAAGGAAATCGGAAAAGCCGATTTAGTGATTATTGCCACAAAATCTTATGATACAAAAGAAGCAATTGCTCAGTCAAGGCCGCTTATCGGGGAGAAAACGCAGATCCTGACGCTTCAAAATGGGATAGGTAATACTGAGATTATCAGCGAAGTTTTAGGAAGTGATGATAATATTATCGCGGGAGTAACGAATTTAGGCGCAACGCTGGTTAAGCAAGGGCATACCCGGCACGCCGGAAAAGGCGAGACCATTATTGGTAGGGTTGATGCTAAACTTCCAGTTGAAATGCGCGCCATCCGTGAACTTTTTAACAAGACCGGAATTGAAGTTAAATTTTCCCGCGATATAAAGAGCCTGCTTTGGTCAAAATTAATTATCAATGCCGGCATCAATGCTCTTGCGGCAATAACACGGCTTAATAACGGGAAATTGCTTGATTACGAAGGAACGCGCAAGATTATGCGCGAGGCAGTGGTTGAAGCAACAAAGATAGCAAAAAGAAAGCGTATAAAACTGGTTTATGATGATCCATTAGCAAAGGTGGAGGCTGTCTGCGAGGCGACTTCAACTAACGTGTCATCTATGCTGCAGGATATCCTGAATAAAAAACGCACAGAGATTGATTTTATTAACGGAGTAATCGTGAGGCTGGGTCAGGAGATGGGGATCCCCGTGTTTACAAATACAATATTGGTAAATTTGGTTAAAACAATTGAGGAAAGTTATAAATATATTATAAGCTGATGTATAGTTTAAAAATAAGAAAACTACTGATTTTTTTGCTGATAATTGGCTGGGGCCTGACCGGGGCGTTTTTTGTTTTTAAAAAACACAACGGACAATCCCCGAAAAGAAAGACTTCTATTGAAACTGAAATAAAGGCAATAGATACAGGGAGCTTGCTTAATCAGGCAATGATTCTATTGCAAAACAGGTCTGATCTTAAGGCAGAGGAAATGTTTGAAGAAATACTTAGCTATGAACCTGATAATCTTGATGCGCTTTGGGGAAAAGGTGAAGTTTTAAGAAGAAGAAGGGATTTTCTTAAAGCAGGGGAGATATTTAAACAAATCCTAAAACAAAATCCAAATCATGGCTCGGCTTTAACAAGCCTTGCCTACCTTGAGTATAATAATGATTCTTTTAAAGAGGCAATCGCTCTCACAGAAAAGGCGCTAAAGATTCAAAATATCAGCCAACAGAATAAGGCTTTGGCGTATCTTATGCTGGGCGCAATAAACAGCCGGCTTTCTCAAAAAGGCGGATTTTTTAGTAAGATCAAGTATGGAACAAAAATAAAAGGGTATTTTATCAGGGCATACGAAACAGACCCGAGTTTATCAGAGGTGCATGTTGCTTTAGGTTCGTTTTATCTTCTTGCTCCGGCAATAGCCGGAGGTAACCTTGCTAAAGCGATTAAGGAGCTTGAGTTGGCTGTTGAGATTTGCCCGAATTTTGCCACTGCTAATGCGCGCCTTGCGCAGGCATATTTGATCAAGGTAGATTTATTGAAATATAATTTTTATCTTGAGCGGGCAAAAGAGTTAGACCCAGGGAATGAAGTAGTAAAAGAGCTGGAAAATAATAAATAAAAACCTTTAATGAAAAATCACGAAATTGCGGAAATATTTCGGGAGATTGCCAGTATTTTGGAAATTAAAGGCGATAATCCTTTTCGTATACGGGCTTATCTGCGCGCGGCAGAAAGTATTGATAGCCTTTCAGAGCCTATTGAAGTATTTGCCAAAGATAACCGCCTTAAGGGCATAGCAGGAATTGGAGAGGATTTATCTGCTAAGGTCAGCGAATATCTTTCCACAGGAAAAATAAAATCTTTTATAGAGTTAAAGGAATCACTGCCAGAAGGAGTGTTGGAACTTTTAAATATCCCTTCTGTCGGGCCAAAGACCGCAAAACTTTTATTTGAAAAACTTAAAATAAGTAATATCAGGCAGCTTGAAAAGGTACTTAAGTCGGGAAAGCTTTCCGGCATTCCGGGTATCAAAGAAAAAACCATTGCAAATATCTTAAAAGGGATTGCTTTTGTTAAAAAAGATACCAAGTTAATGCATTTGTCAAAAGCCATGCAGATAGCAGATGAGTTTCTTAATCCGTTAGAAAATCTGCCGGAGGTAGAAAAGATTACGGTTGCAGGCAGTTTGCGCAGGAAAAAAGAAACTGTAAGAGACATAGATATTTTAATTACCTCGCGTTCTCCCGGGAAAGTTATGAATATATTTACAGGCCTTGCTCCGGTCAAGGAAATATTGGCAAAAGGAGAAACCAAGTCCAGCATTCGCACATCAGGCGGTGTTCAGGTTGATTGCAGGGTGGTTGAAGAAAAATCTTTTGGCGCGGCACTTTTATATTTCACCGGCTCAAAAAACTTTAATATCAAGATCCGCCAAATGGCTGTTAGAAAAGGCCTCAAGATCAATGAATATGGGGTATTTCGTAAGGAGAAGTTTATCTGCGGCAGGACCGAAGAGGAAGTGTTAAAGGTCCTCGGAATGGCTTATGTTGAACCGGAGTTAAGGGAAGATACCGGTGAGATTCAGCTGGCGCTTAAAAATAAATTACCGCATTTATTAGAGCTAAAGGATATAAAAGGCGATTTGCACGTGCATTCGCTTTGGTCTGACGGACATAGTTCAATTAAAGATATGGCCCAAGCAGCAAGGAAAAGGGGTTATTCCTATATTTGTGTAACTGATCATTCAAAGAGTTTGAAAATCGCAAACGGTTTGAGTATCCAGGACTTAAGAAAGAAGAAAACAGAAATTGAGAAACTAAATAAAGGGATGAAAGATTTTTCTATTTTGTATGGGACTGAGGTAGATATTGATTCAAACGGCAATCTTGATTATCCTGACAATATTTTAAAAGAATTTGATGTTGTAATTGCGGCAGTTCATTCTGGATTTAAGCAGTCAAGAATTCAGCTTACAAAACGCGTTGTAAAAGCATGCAAGAATAAATATGTACATATAATTGCGCATCCTACCGGCAGGCTTTGGGGAACCCGTGATGCCTATGAAATTGATTTGGAAGAGGTTCTTAAGGTGGCCAAAAGCACCAATACCCGTTTAGAAATTAATTCTTTTCCTAACCGGCTTGATCTAAATGATCATAATGTGCGCATAGCCAAGCAGATGGGCGTGGGTATCGCTATAAATACAGATTCTCATTCTGTTGAGCAATTAGGCACAATGCATTTTGGAGTGTCGGTTGCAAGGCGCGCATGGCTTGAAGCTAAGGATGTGGTTAATACGCTACGGGTGCAGGAATTAATGAGGGTAATAAAGAAATGACTTCGCATATCGCTTGTCGCATATCGCCTGTCGCAAAGAAACTGTATTTACAATTTACCAGTTGCTTGTTTCTAATCTTATTAGTTGGCTGTAGCAGTCAGCCTCTCTATAAAGACACGCAGGTTATGATGGGGACATTTGTGGAAGTGATTTCTCCTGACAAAGAGGCAGCTGCAATTGTTTTTAACGAGGTTAAGCGGATAGAGAAATTATTAAGTAAATATGATCCGGAAAGTGAGATTTCACAGTTAAACAAGTTTGGAAAATTAAAGGTAAGCCCGGAAACATTTTTTGTCTTAAGCAAATCATGTTTATTCTGGAAACAGACAAATGGAGCTTTTGATGTAACTGTTGGCCCGCTTCTTGATGTTTGGGGTTTTACAGACAAAAATTATAAGTTGCCTGATAAGTCTAAAATAAAAGAGGCTTTGCGGTCTGTTGGTTCGGATAAAATTGTATTGAACGAGGTTGACAGTGTGGTAGAATTTAATTCTCCCGGGGTGAAGGTTGATTTAGGCGCAATTGCCAAAGGATTTGCAGTTGATTGCGCGGTGGAAAAACTAAAAGAAGCCGGTATTAAGAGTTGTTTGGTTAATGCCGGGGGGCAAATTTATTGTTTGGGTAAGAGGTTCGGAAAACCCTGGAGAGTGGTTATACAAAATCCTCGCGGCCCGGGTAGTAAGGGTAGTTTTGATTTAATTGATCAGGCAGTAGCTACCTCTGGAGATTACGAATCATATTTTGAGGTTTCAGGAAAGCGTTACATGCATATCTTTGATCCAAGGACAGGATATCCTGCTGACAACGAAGTTATGTGCGTAACTGTGATTGCTCCTGACGGCCTGACTGCCGACGCGCTGGCCACAGCCATGATGGTTATGGGAAAAGAAAAATCAGATTCTCTTATTAAACAGTATCCAGGAGTAATTGTGAGAATAGTTGAAAAAAATGCATAAAATAATTGAGAGAATAGAATTAGCCAAGGAAATTATTCAGATAAAAGTTGAGGCCCCTCAAATTGCTCAAAAAGCCAAGCCTGGGCAATTTGTTGCCGTGGTATTAGATGAAAGAGGAGAAAGAGTCCCTTTAACTATTGCAGATTGGGACAAAGATTCAATTACGCTTATTTTTCAAAAGGTAGGTTTTACCACGCAGAAATTAGCTGATCTTAAACCGGGAGATTTTATTGCACATATTTTGGGCCCATTAGGCCACCCTACTAAAGTAGATAATTTTGGAACAGTAGTTTGTATCGGAGGCGGAGTAGGTATTGCTGAAGTTTATCCGGTCTCACGCGCGTTTAAAGAGGCGGGTAATCGTGTCCTTGGCATAATCGGAAGCCGGACAAAAGATCTTATTATTTTAGAATCCCGGATGAAAAGTGTTTGTGACGAGTTGTTTGTTACTACTGATGACGGCACATACGGAAAAAAAGGGCTTGTTGTTGATGTTTTAAGAGGTCTGTTGGATGTAGTGGAAAAGTCTACGCATACAAAATACCCGGAGTTAGTTTATGCTATTGGCCCGGTTTTGATGATGAAGGCAGTAGCAGATTTGACAAGAGAATATAAGATCAGGACTATTGTTAGTGTCAATCCGATAATGGTTGATGCAACAGGCATGTGCGGGTCCTGCCGTTGTACGGTTGAGGGAAAGACTGTTTTTGGTTGTGTTGACGGGCCTGATTTTGACGCGCATACGCTTGATTTTGATGAACTTTTAAAAAGGACAAAGTTGTTTAAAACTCAGGAACAGAAAGCAGATGGCAAAAAGCCTTCCTAAACAATTAATTTCCGAGCGGGTAAAGAATTTCTTTGAGGTTGGTCTTGGTTTTTCTGAAGAAGAAGCCCGCAAAGAAGCCCAGCGTTGCCTGCAGTGTAAGAATCCTGCTTGTGTAAAGGGGTGCCCTGTTGAGATTGACATCCCTGCGTTTATTAAATTAATAAATGAGGGCAAGCAGAAAGAGGCCCTGGAGAAGATCAAGGAAAAGAATAATTTGCCGGCGGTTTGTGGCAGAGTATGTCCGCAGGAAGATCAATGCGAGGCGCTTTGCGTGCTGAATAAGAAGAAAGCTCCGATTAATATTGGCGCATTGGAAAGGTATGCTTCTGAAACAGGAGTTTCTTTGGCAGGGCTCGCAGTAAACAGGCGACAGGCGACAGGCGACAGGCGACAAATAAAAGTGGCAGTTGTAGGAAGCGGCCCTGCGGGGCTTACTTGCGCAGCCGATCTTGCAAAAATGGGTTATCAGGCTACCCTCTTTGAATCTCTGCATGTAGCAGGAGGAGTCCTGGTTTACGGTATACCTGAGTTCAGGCTTCCAAAAAATATTGTTCAAAATGAAGTTGATTATATCGCAAGCTTAGGTGTAAGTATACATACAGACGCGCTTATTGGCAGCACCTATTCAATTGAAGATTTGTTTAAGGATGGTTTTAAGGCTATTTTTGTGGCAACCGGAGCCGGCCTTCCGCAATTTTTAGGAATTCCCGGAGAAAATTTAGACAGGGTTTATTCTGCCAATGAATTCTTAACACGGATAAACCTGATGAAGGCATACAAGTTTCCTGAATATTCAACTCCTGTAAATATTGGCGATAAGGTTGCGGTTATCGGCGGGGGGAATGTTGCCTTGGATTCTTCCCGTGTTGCTTTGCGTTTGGGAAAAGAGGTAACTTTGGTTTATCGGCGCTCAGAAAAAGAAATGCCGGGGAGATTTGAAGAAATTGAGAACGCAAAAGAAGAAGGTGTAAAATTTAATTTTCTTACTCAACCGGTAAGGATTCTTGGCGATAAAGATGGTTTTGTGAATGGGCTTGAATGTGTCAGGATGGAATTAGGCGAGGTAGATGATTCGGGCAGAAGAAAACCCCATGAAATTAAAGGTTCAAGTTTTATCCTTAATGTTGATACCGTAATAATTGCTATCGGCCAAAATCCTAATCCTCTTTTAACAAGACTGACTCAGGGATTAAAAACAAATTCTAATGGGACTATCCGTGTAGATGATCATTTGATGACTTCAATCCCGGGAGTTTTTGCAGGAGGAGATATTATTACCGGAGCAGATACGGTAATTAAGGCAATGGGCGCGGGTAAGAAGGCGGCGGTTGAGATGGATAAATATGTAAAAGCAGTAATCCAGGATTTGAAAGGGTAGTTTTCCAAAAATTTATAGATACGTCATCCAGAATGACTTTGATGGGGATCGTAGCGGATGTTTAAACCTTCGCTACGGCATACAGATATGGAAGGCAAGATAACAGTAAAAGACATTTTAGGATTAAAGAACAAGCGTAAAATTACCATGCTTACCGCTTATGATTATCCTTTGGCAAGGTTAGTGGATAATGCAGAGATTGATATTATTTTAGTTGGTGATTCATTGGCAAATGTTGTGCTTGGATTAGATTCTACCAAAAAGGTGGGAATGCCTGAAATGCTGCATCATACCAAGGCTGTTCAGCGCGCGGTCAAACATGCTCTTTTAGTCGGAGACATGCCTTATGATGCATATCAGCTTAATCCTGAAGATGCGTTAAATAATGCCAAGAGGTTTATGGAAGAGGCAGGGTGCGATGCTGTAAAAGTAGAATGGTTTGAGCAGTGCCTTGAAGTATCACGAAAGGTAATTAAATCAGGGATTCCGGTAATGGGGCATATTGGTTTGACTCCGCAAACTGCAGAAAAAATCGGTGGATTTAAAGTACAGGGGAAAGATGCTGAGGCGGCTCTGCGTTTAATTGAACAGGCTCAGGCACTGGAGAAGATAGGCTGTTTTTCTATTGTTTTAGAGTGTGTCCCGGATAAATTGGCCGAACTTATTACTAAAAAAATTACAATTCCTACCCTTGGTATAGGCGCAGGGAAATATTGCGACGGGCAAGCCTTGGTGATTCATGATATGCTGGGATTGTTTGACCGGTATACTCCTAAATTTGTAAAGAAATATGTTGATTTGTCACCGCTTATTTCCAAAGCAATAGAAGAATATAAAGAAGAAGTGGTTGGCGGTGAATTCCCGGATGTTAAACATTCGTTTGGCATAAAAGAAGAAGAGCTTAAAAAAATATTAAATGAAAAAACGGTTTAAGCAGGTAATTACTAAGTATTTTCTGATAGCTGTGATTCTGTTCGTGGGTGTTTTATTTCTTTGGAAGTTTGGCTTGCCACAGTTTTTAAGGGCATACCTGCAGTTTGGTATTGGGAATTGCGATAGGATTCCCATACTTTGCAAAATGCCGCAGGAAGATTTAGGGCAAGTTGGTGTTAATAAAGAATTTATTTATACATTGGTTGAATATCGTTTTCCCGATACTAAAATCCTTATCCCACGCCAGTTCAATGTGGTGTTTGAACGAATCAGAAAGTATTATTATAAAAAGCATAAGCGAATGGATAAAGGAGCTACAATTTATCTTTTGCATGAGCCAGTTGATTTTTTTATCACGCTTTTTCCTGATATCAGAAAACGCGGTGTTGAGGACGATTATGAATTTTTGACCCGGACAATGTATGCAAATTTAGGCACAGTTAACGATGTTACAGATGCATTTTTTGTGATCATGAAAAGCATCTTTGTTCCTAATCTCAGTGACCAAAATCACGTGAAAATGGTGAGGGTAAATTTTGGTGATAAGCGGGCTTTTATTAATTATTACCTTTCAGAAAATGGCAATTTCTTTGATTGTAGCTTAGTAAGTTTAAATGAAGGATTTTTTAAAATTTATATTAAAGATCCCTTGGCCCAGCTTGATCTGGAAAAGGTAATTGCGATTGCTTCAACAATCCACGCCTTAAATTAAGACAACGGTAGTTAATCCTTGACTTTTTAATGAATTTGAGCAAAAATAATTGGCTATGACTGAAAATTTAATGGATAAAATAGTGTCATTATCTAAACGCAGGGGATTTATTTTCCAGTCTTCCGACATTTACGGAGGCCTTGCAAATACATGGGATTACGGGCCGTACGGCGTTGAATTAAAAAACAACGTCAAACGCGCATGGTGGAAGGCGTGTGTCTATGAGCGTAATGATATTTATGGAATGGATGCGGCAATCCTGATGCACCCTAAGGTTTGGGAGGCATCCGGCCATGTAGAGAATTTTTTTGATTTAAAGAGTGATTGTAAGCAATGTCGTAAACGCTTTAAGGCAGAAGACCTGAAAGATAAAAATAAGTGCCCTGAGTGTGCGGGGGAGTTAACAGAAGCCCGCCCGTTTAACCTGATGTTTAAAACACATCAAGGCCCGGTTGAAGAAGCTTCAAACATAGTTTATCTTCGTCCAGAAACTGCGCAGGGAATGTTTGTAAATTTCTCAAATATCCTTGACTCTCGGCATCCAAAACTTCCCTTTGGCATGGCCCAAATTGGAAAGGCGTTTCGTAATGAGATCACTCCCGGTAATTTTACTTTTCGTACCCGAGAGTTTGAGCAGATGGAAATTGAATACTTTGTTCGCCCGGAAGAAGCTGAAGAGCAACTAAAACAATGGATTGATTTTCGTTTTAATTGGTACTTAAGCCTTGGGCTAAAGAAAGATAACTTGAGGCTGCGTCCGCATGACAAAAATGAATTAGCGCATTATGCTAAAGCTTGCGTAGATGTTGAATACAGGTTTCCATTTGTAACCCGAGGTGCTTCATCTGAAGGGACATGGTCGGAATTAGAGGGTATTGCAAACAGGGCTGATTTTGATTTGAGACAACACTCGCAGTTCAGCGGGAAAGACCTGCAATATTTTGACGATCAGGCAAAGCAGAAATTCTATCCTTATATCATTGAGCCTTCAGGCGGAGTGGATAGGACAGTGCTTGCATTTTTAGTTGATGCATACCATGAAGAAAAAGTCAGAGAGGACACTCGTGTTGTGCTGAAGTTTAATAAAGATCTTGCTCCGGTGAAAGTGGCTGTGCTGCCGCTTTTAAGGAATAGGCCTGAGATTGTGGATCTTGCAAAAAAGATCTCTACAGATTTAAAAAAATCTTTTGTGACTGTTTATGATGATACAGGGGCGATAGGCAAGCTTTATCGCCGCCAGGATGAGGTGGGCACGCTTTTCTGTGTTACGGTTGACGTGCAATCGCTTGAGGACAAGCAAGTAACAGTGCGTGATCGTGACACAATGTTACAGGATAGGGTTAATATTGAGAGTTTGAAAGAATATTTACAGGATAAGTTTTATTAATAAGTGATCCCTCGCCTAAACACCTGTCTGATGTAGAGGGTTTGGCGGAGTGCGAAGGCTCGGGATAAATTCGCAGACGGCCTTACGGTCTATAACTTACGTTGTCCGCCCGTGGCGGACTTCCGTAAGTTATCTGCTCATTTAAAGGGAGGATGTTGAACAAATGGCAAGGAAATATGTTTACAGTTTTGGCGGCGGCAAGGCGGATGGCAATGAGAGCATGAAAAATCTTTTAGGCGGCAAGGGCGCTAATCTGGCTGAAATGGCCGGGCATAAAGATTTGAAACTTCCCGTCCCGCCCGGGTTCACTATAACTACTGAAGTTTGCACCTATTATTATCAAAATAGAAAGACATATCCCAAGGTTTTGAAGGAAGAAGTGAACAAGGCTTTGGTTAAAGTGGAAAATTTGATGGGCCGTAAATTTGGCGATCAGAATAATCCGCTTTTGGTTTCTGTGCGCTCAGGCGCAAGGCGTTCAATGCCGGGAATGATGGAAACGGTTTTAAATGTCGGCCTGACAGAGAAAACAATTCCCGGTTTAATCAAGCAAAGCGGCGGCAATGAGCGTTTTGTCTATGATGCATATCGGCGTTTAATTATGATGTATTCAGATGTAGTTATGGAAAAAGCGGCTGGAATAGAGCCAAAGGATGAGGCGGGAATCCGGAAACAGCTTGAGAAGATTATGTCTGGGATCAAGAAAGAAAATGGGTATACCAGTGATACCCAGCTCACAGTCGCAGACTTAAAGAAGCTCTGTACTTTGTTTAAAGCAAAAATTAAAGAAGTGTTAAAAAAGCAATTCCCAGATGATCCATATGAGCAATTATGGGGCGGGATCGGAGCAGTATTTTCTTCTTGGCAAGGTAAAAGAGCAATCAGCTACCGCAGGATTGAAAACATTCCTGATGAATGGGGCACAGCCGTAAACGTGCAGACCATGGTTTTTGGAAATATGGGGAATGATTCTGCAACCGGTGTTGCTTTTACCAGAAATCCCGGGAACGGTGAAGATTATTTTTACGGAGAGTTTTTAATTAATGCGCAGGGTGAAGATGTGGTTGCAGGTATCCGTACGCCTGCTCCTATTAATGAACGTTCCAAATCAGAGCACAATAAAGAATTGGTTTCTCTTGAAAAGGCCATGCCTGCTTGTTACAAGGAGTTGTTTGATATCCAGAATCGCCTTGAGAAACATTATCGCGATATGCAGGATCTGGAATTTACCATTGAAAAAGGCAGATTGTTTATGCTTCAGTGCCGCGTCGGAAAACGTAATGGCCCGGCAGCTGTACGAATGAGCATGGACATGCTTAAAGAAAAGCTTATTAAAAAAGAAGAAGCAGTGATGCGCGTTACGCCTGCGCAGCTTGATGAGTTGTTGCATCCAATTATTGATCCAAAAGCTGAGATGGCGCTTAAGCCTTTTGTAAAAGGTTTGCCGGCCGGGCCGGGTGGAGCTTGTGGGCAAATTGTTTTTAGCGCGCATGATGCCGTGGAAGGGGCAAAACAGGGTAAGAAAGTAATTTTGGTGCGCGAGGAAACTAATCCTGAAGATGTGGAAGGTATGCGTGCAGCTCAGGCGATTTTAACAGCACGAGGCGGTATGACCAGCCACGCTGCATTAGTTGCCCGCGGTTGGGGGAAATGCTGTATCGTTGGCTGCGGTTCTTTGCATATTGAATATGATAAGAAAACAATGGCAGTTGACGGAAAAATCATAAAAGAAGGGGAATGGATCACATTAAACGGAACTAAAGGAAATGTCTATGAAGGCAAGCTTCCGATGATGGATGCTACCGAAGAAAACATGCTCTTGAGCGATTTCCTGAAGATTTGTGGTTCAATCAAGAGGCTTGGTATCCGCACTAATGCTGACACTCCGGAAGATGCCAAGAAGGCTTTACAGTTTGGGGCTGAAGGCATTGGTTTGTTCAGGACTGAGCATATGTTTTATGGAAAAGGTTCTGATGAGCCGCTATTCAGGTTGCGTAAAATGATTATGTCTTCTACGCTGGCTGAAAGGGAGATAGCCCTTGAAGAATTGTTTCCTTATGTAAAAAAAGATATCAAGGCTACTCTTGAGGCAATGGATGGTTTTCCGGTGGTAATTCGTTTACTGGATCCACCTTTGCATGAATTTGTGCCAAGAGATCCGGCAAAGCTGGAGCAGTTAGCTAAAGATTTAAATGTTTCCATGCAGGAGTTGTCCAGAAGAGCGGATGCCTTGCACGAATCTAACCCGATGATGGGCCATAGAGGAGTGCGTTTGGGCGTAACCTATCCTGAAGTTACCCAGATGCAGGTTAGGGCAATCTTTGAATCAGCCGCAGAGCTGATCAAAGAAGGCAAAAAACCGTATCCTGAGATTATGATCCCGGTTGTCTGTTCTGAAAAAGAATTAGAAGACCAGCAGGCTATTGTTGACAGGGTTTATGCCGAAACATTAAAGAAATACAATCTGAAGAAAATTAAAACTATGTTTGGAACCATGATTGAGATTCCTCGCGCAAGTTTGATTGCAAATAAGCTTGCGGTTAAAGCGGAGTTTTTCTCATACGGGACCAATGATATGACCCAGATGGGTTTTGGTTTTTCCCGTGATGATATCGGAGGATTTCTTCCGGATTATTTGCAAAAAGGTATTTTACCGGAAGACCCATTTCAATCCATTGACCAGGAAGGTATTGGTGAGTTGATAAAAATTGGTATTGAACGTGGACGCAAGACCCGTAAAGATCTTGAAGTCGGTATCTGCGGTGAGCATGGCGGTGAACCAAAATCAGTTGAGTTTTGCCATCGCGTAGGCATGAATTATGTAAGCTGTTCGCCGTTCAGAGTGCCGATTGCAAGGCTTGCAGCAGCACAGGCAGCGTTAAAAGATAAAACTAAAAAATAAAAAGTTATTGGGTTGCTTGAGTTTTTGGGTTAAGAGATTAAACCCAAGTAACCCAAGTAACCCAAGTAACCCAAAAATATGGAAGCCTTAAAGACTTATCTAAAAGAAATTCGTGTTATACCATTGTTGACCGCTGAGGAAGAAATATCACTTAGCAAGCAGGTGCAAAAAGGTGACGAACATGCTCGTAAGAAAATGATTCGTTCCAATTTACGTCTGGTGATTAACATTGCCAAAAGATATATTCATTTAGGGATTCCCTTGTTGGATTTAATTGAAGAGGGAAATCTTGGTTTAATGCGTGCTGTGGATAAATTTAATCCTAAAAGAGGTTTTCGTTTTTCCACGTATGCTGCGTGGTGGATCAGGCAGGCAATTACTCGTTCAATTTCCGATCAGGGAAAGATGATTCGTGTGCCGGTTTATATGAATGATTTGATCACGAAGTGGAGGAAAAAGAAGGAGCATATGAGCCAGAAGTTGAACCGGATCCCTAATAATGATGAAATTGCAAAAGCCCTGCGTTTATCAAAAGATAAGGTTGATCAGATTACTTTTTGGATGTCCAGCTCTACCTCTTCTTTAGAGGCCCCCATAGGAGAGGAAAGCGACAGCCAGGTCTCGGATTTAATTGAAGACGAAAATGCAGCTTCACCTGATGCAGGGATAGAGGATGCTTTTGATCAGGAAAGAATAAAAAGCTTGCTTGATATGATGCCGGAGAGAGAAAAAGAGATCTTGGGTATGCGTTTTGGCCTTAAGGGCATAAAGGCGCATACATTGGCAGAAGTTGCCAAGAAGCTCGGGGTTTCTCGCGAGAGGGTGCGCCAAATAGAAGAAACAGCTTTAGCTAAACTGAAAAAACTGGCTCAGCAGCAGGAGAGATAGCAATGAAAAATAAATTTGATTTTGAAAAACACATCAGAAGTATACCTGATTTTCCAAAGCCCGGTATTTTATTCAGAGATGTTACAACTTTGCTTCAAAATAAAACTGCATTTAAACATGCGCTTGATGTAATGGCGGAGAAATATAAGAATAAAAAAATTGATAAGGTGGTGGCAGTTGAAGCAAGGGGTTTTATATTTGGAGGGGCCATTGCTCATAAAATCGGAGCAGGTTTCGTTCCTGTGCGTAAGCCAAAGAAACTCCCTTTTAAGACAAATTCTGTAACTTATGATTTGGAATACGGCACAGACACATTAGAGATGCATCACGACGCCATAAAGCCAAATGATAGGGTTTTGAGATCTTTTGGCTACCGGCGGGACGGTCAGGGCTGCTGCTGATTTAGTCAAGCAGCTTGGCGGTAAAATTGTAGGCATTGCTTTCTTGATTGAGCTTGTTGATCTTAAGGGCAAAGAGAAGCTTAAAGAATTTCCAGTTTATTCATTGATTAAATTTCGCGGAGAATAACTGCCCCTGTAGCTCATAAGGATAGAGCAACGGTTTCCTAAACCGTGTGTGGCAGGTTCGATTCCTGCCAGGGGCATTGATTATGCTAATTAATGTATAATTTACATTCCCACTCATTGCTAAGTGACGGAGTTTTGCTCCCATCAGAAATCAGCATGCGCTATTTGCATGCCGGCTACAAAATAATTGCAATTACCGATCATGTTGATTACAGCAATATTGAATTCGTAGTTAAGTCCATTGTGAAGTTTTGCAAACGTTGGCCGGAAAATAAAATCCCGATAACAGTCTTGCCCGGAGTAGAATTATCTCATTTGCCTCCAGAACAATTTTCCCCATTAGCAAAATATGCAAGAAGAAAGGGCATTAAGATTATTGTTGCCCATGGTGAATCTCCGGTTGAGCCGGTAATCAATGGCACTAATCATGCGGCATTAGGAGCTGATATTGATATTTTGGCTCACCCGGGCCTTATTAGTGAGGAGGATGCTGCTATTGCCAGTAAGAAAGGCGTCTTTTTAGAAATTACCAGTAGAAAAGGGCATTCTAATACAAATACTCATGTAGCGCAGATTGCTTTAAAGACAGGGGCAAAGTTAATTTTAAATCATGACAGCCATGTCCCAGAGGATATAATCACGCCTGCCGAATTAATTAATGTGGGTTTAGAGGCTGGTTTAAACCGGGAGCAGATAGAAACTACTTTTAAAGAAGTGGCGGCTTTTTTAAAAAGGAGGCAGAGGTAATGATATCAAAATTCTTGGCTCTTATCTTAGCAGGTTGTTCTGTTATTTTTATATCAGGATGCTCCGGATTGAACAATAATGCATCTGGACCAGGGAAAAACGCTTTTCTTGAACCGCAGGCGATTGTAAAGTTCTCTGATATTCCGATACCTGCCGGTTTTAATCTGGATTATAAAGATTCATATTCTTTTGAAAGCTCTGGTATTCGTGTAGGTGTCTTAAGGTATACCGGAAAGGCTTCTACTGATCAGGTCATTAATTTTTATAAAGAACAAATGCCTATGTATAATTGGCGTTTGTTAAATGTCGTTGAGTTTGGCGACAGCCTTCTGAATTTTGACCGCGATACTGAAACCTGCATTGTCAGGTTGATCCCCAAAGGTAGCAGTTTAATTCTTGGTATTACTTTGGGCCCCAAATCGCAGGTAACAAAAAGAAGCGAAAAGGCAATAAAATAAACCTTTCTTTTAATCAAAAAGTTAGAAAATCGCATATTGGCATAGTCAAACTTGCAAACTTTCCTACATATGTTATACTTTATATGGAAGGGGGCAGTGGATATGACAATTGCCAAACTTAAAGCAAAAAATCAGCTTACAATTCCAAATTCCGTCGTAAAAAAGCTCAATTTGAGGCCAAATGAGCTTTTTGTCATTGATATTAAGGATAATTATATTAAGTTGACCCCCGTAGAAATAAAACCCCGTAAGTAGTTATTTTCAAAAAACTCTTGACAAATAAAGAGTTATGTGTTAAAAAAAGTCAATTGGATATACCGCTGGAAATGGCTTTAATTTTAGGTGAAAAGGAGGTGAAGATAAAAGCAGCCTGAAGTCAGGAAAATCCGGCGATATACATATATAGAAATTATCTAGGACATTTTTAACCTAGTTGAATATATTAAAGTTTTTTTAAAGGAGGAAACTCAAAATGGGTAAACGTTTAATATTAATTCTGACATTAGCCTTCGTAGTCGGCATTGCTTTTGCCGCATACGCAGAAGTGCAGAATGTAAAAGTAAGCGGTGATTTAACCGTTTACGGAATCAGCCGTAACTTGGCAATGAGAGGTGGCAATAATCAGGCAACAGAAAATGCTTTAGCAAGCATTGCTAGAGTAAGAATTGATGCCGACCTTACAGATAATGTTATTGCTACAGTCAGGTTGCTCAATGAAAGATATTGGGGTAATGAAACCAATAATTCTGGTACTAGTGGCGTAAATACAGATATTAATCTGGATTTAGCTTATGTAACAATGAAAGAGTTCTTGTATTCACCATTGACCTTGACCGTTGGCCGTCAGGAACTGCATTTTGGAAATGATATGATCCTTGGTGATCCTGATACCAATAACCAGGTTACAACTGCCAGCCCGTTTTTCGGTACGGCTGCTAATGGTGCTGACCGTGATTTAACAGCACGCAAGTCATTTGATGCTGTTCGCGCAACCTTGAATTATGATCCTCTGGTTGTAGATATAGTTGCCGCAAAAATAAATGAGACTGGTTTAAAGCCAAATGATGATATGGATCTTTATGGTGTAAACCTTAACTACAATTTAGGGAAAAAGAACACTATTATTGAAGGTTATTTTTGGGAGAAACGCACCGGAAGAGCCGCTACTGATCCTACGATCAGAAAGAGTTCTCCTGATACAGTTAATACCGTCGGCGCAAGGGTGTCCAGCGAGCCGATTGAGAATTTAACCGCTCAGGTTGAAGGTGCTTTTCAGTTTGGAACAAGAGTACCTCAGACGACAGATACTAATTATACAGCAGCTACTCCTACTCATGCAGTAGACCGCAGGGCTTTTGCACTGGAAACCATGCTTACTTATAACTGGAAGAAAGTTAAGTATAATCCAGTTACTTCGCTTTGCTATGCGTATTTCAGCGGCGATCATGAGAATAATGTTGTTGATAACAACAACGGCGCATGGCGCGGCTGGGATCCAATGTTTGAGAACCAAAAGTTTGGCGATATTGCCAATGCTTTGTTTAACCAAACCAATGCTCATATTATCGGTGGTATCGTTTCCATGAAACCAGTTGATGATGTGACCTTAAAAGGTGAATATTATGCATTCTGGTGGGCAAAGGCTTATCCAAATGGCGTAAACGTAGTTACAGCCACCGCAAGAAACGGCACAGATAACTACAATATGACTGGCAGAAGATTTGCCGGACAGGAAGTTGATCTTACAGCTACCTATGACTACACTGAAGATGTGCAGTTTGGTTTAATGGGAGGCATCTTTTTACCTGGTGCTTCTTTTGCAAAAGCCAACAGCGACACCGCAAGTGAAGTTATTGGTTCAATGAAAGTTACATTCTAAGCAAGTTTATGTATGCAAAAAACCCTTGGGGGAGTAATCCCTCAAGGGTTTTTTGTTAACACCCTTATTATAGGCCTATCCGGATTTCTTAAAATATGTTATATCTGTCTTTCATTTTTCATATGCATCAGCCTTACTATGTTAATCTGCTTACACAGGAAACAGATTATCCCTGGGTAAGGCTGCATGGTACAAAAGATTATCTGGATATGCTGCAGATCTTAGGAAAATACCCCAAGATCAAACAGACATTTAATCTTGTGCCTTCATTATTGGAGCAGATTGAAGATTATACGCACAGGACAATCAAAGATAAATTCTTAGAGCTTTCTTACAAACAGGCAAAGCTATTGACCTTAGAAGAGAAAGAGTTTATTTTAAATAACTTTTTCTCAATTAACCCTGATAAGGTAATTGCTTTTAGCCCGCGATATCACGAGCTTTATTCTAAAATGAAAGCCGGTAAGGAATTCACCGAGCAGGATTTTCTTGATTTGCAGGTTTGGTTCAATTTGGCATGGATTGATCCATCTTTCAGGGAGAGTTTACCGGAATTAAAAAGGGTTGTTAGCAAGGCAAGGTTTTTTAATGAAGAGGACAAACGTGCGGTTCTGGATAAGCATTTAGTTATACTTGAAGAAATAATCCCGGCCTATAAAGAGGCTGCACAATCAGAACAGGTAGAGGTTACGGTTACCCCGTTTTATCATCCTATCCTGCCGTTACTTTATAATACAAACACTGCTAAAGAAGCAAACCCGCGAGCTGTGCTTCCAAAGGTTAATTTTTCTTATCCTGAAGATGCTAAGGCCCAGGTTGATAACGCGGTAGAATATTTTCAGGATAAATTTGGGTCAAAACCGCTTGGTATGTGGCCGTCGGAAGAATCTGTCAGCGAGCATATCCTGCCTTTTATAATTAAATCAGGTATTAAGTGGATTGTGGCTGACGAAGCCATCCTGTTTAGATCATTAAAAAGAAAGAAAAGGGATACTGAGCTTTTGTATCAACCTCATCTTTTAAAAAGAGAAGAAGGGGAACTGAATATTATCTTTCGTGATAGGAACCTTTCTGATTTGATCGGGTTTTCGTATAGCAATTGGAAGCCGGAACATGCAGTAGATGATTTTATGAAGCATTTGGAAGAAACCGCTAAGGCATTTGTCGGTAAAGACATATTTGTTGCGATTGCAATGGACGGAGAGAATGCCTGGGAATATTTTATAAATGACGGCCATGATTTCTTAAATTTGCTTTATGCAAGGTTGTCTGAATCAAAATTAATTACAACCATTACTCCCAGCCAGTATTTAAAAAAGTTTCCGCCTAAATTTGAAATCAAGCGCCTTGCCGCCGGTTCCTGGATTTATGGAGAATTTGGCAAGTGGATCGGAAATCCACAGAAGGTTAAGGCCTGGGAATATCTTGCAAAAGCACGCAAAGAATTTCAGGAAGTTCTAAATAGCGATATGCGGTTAGGGATAAACGATAAGCTGGAATTGGCATGGAAACAAATGTATGTTTTAGAAGGAAGCGATTGGTTTTGGTGGTATGGGGAAGACCCGAACGGAAGTTTTGATAAACTTTTTCGTATGCATTTATCAAATTTTTATAGAATATTAAATAAAGAAATACCAGATTATTTGAATTATCCTATTTAATGTAAGAATTGCAATAACATATTGACAGCTATATGCTTTTATGTTATAAAAAGTAAAATACTTGAGGGAAAATGGATAAAAAAGATATTTATGAGCATTTAGCAAAGATTTACCTTGACGCTTCCTCTAAAAAGAAAAAAAAGGCAAAGCCTTTTACGTTTCAACAGCATAAAGTTGTTGTGCTATTATTGGTTTTATTTATTTCTGTTGGAGCAATTTATTTTGGAAATGTTGTCAAGGGGATGGCTTATCATAAGGAAATTGCGCTTTTCTTATCTGAAAGCCCGACAAAGATTAATTTTAATTTTGATCCCGCCAAAAAAGAAATATTCTCCCTTAATTTAAACAAATTAAACCTTAATAGATATAATGTCCTTGGTTTTTCCGTGAAGAACATTAATTTTGAAGAAAAATTATCGTTGCGCATTGAATTTGTGAATGTTTTTAAAGAAAAGTCTGAGGTTTATATAAAAGATATTCCGCGGAACTGGGGAGATTTTAAGATAAACCTGGCAGACTTTAAGCATATCCATGACTGGTCGGAAATGGCTACCCTTTCATTTTGCGTTGAAGAGTGGAACGCGAAGAGCAAAAAGGGTGTTGTTTATATAGATAACATCAGGTTGCTAAAATAAAACTTTTAACCTCAGGAGGCAAGAGTATGCGCATAATTTCCATTACAAATCAGAAAGGCGGATGCGGAAAAACGACCACTGCAATAAATTTAGCGGCTTCACTGGCAAATAATGGAAGAAAAGTTTTATTAATTGACCTTGACCCGCAGGCGCATGCAACCCTTGGGTTGAATATTAAGACTGAACTGAGTATTTACAATGTCCTTTCAAAGCTTACCAATAAAAAAGCACGCCTGGATGATATTATTCGCAAAGTAGATGACAATTTTGATATTGCCCCATCAAGCATTATTTTAAGCACGCTTGAGCAGGAATTAGCAGGGGAAATCGGCAGGGAATCCCGTGTCTGGGATACTCTGAATAATCTTAAGAATTTCTATGATTATGTTTTAATTGATTGTCCGCCAAATTTAGGTATTCTTACCATCAATGCTATCCGTGCTTCAAGTGAGGTGATCATCCCCGTAGAAGCAAGCCGCTTCTCCTTGGAAGGCCTTTCGCAGCTTTTAAGCATAATGGATTTAGTTAAGGACAGGTTGAACCATTCTGTAAGTTTCCGGGTTTTAGTGACTAATTTTGATTCTCGCCTCAGGCATTCTTTTACAATGCTTGAACGGATTAAATCAAGTTTCAAGGCAGGAATGTTCAGCAATATTATCCATGTTAACGTCAAGCTTAAGGAAGCCCAGAATCAAGGTACCCATATTTTTAATTTTGATAAATACTGCCGTGGAGCGAAAGATTATTTCAGCCTTTCGCGTGAGATTATTACCGAAGAAAAAACTCCGCATTTAGCACCAGCTGCAATTACCCCTGCTGCAATAGAGAAAAAGATGAAGGAAGTTATAAAAGAGAAGTTGCCTAAATTAAACGAAATATTTTTTACAGTATCAGCTCCTGGGGCAAAGGAAGTTTTCTTAGTTGGTGATTTTAATAACTGGTCTACTGATACCAAGAATCGCATGGAAGCTGAGAATGGTACTTGGCGTAAGAAAGTGAACCTGATTCCTGGAAAATATCATTATCGTTTTGTGATTGATGGAAAATGGACGGAAGATTCAGGTAATCCTGCTAAAGAAGTCAACCCTTATGGCACAATGGATTCTTTGATTGAGGTGGGTTTAAATAAATCTTAACAGGCGTTTATGTCGGATCCTTTAGTAAATGAAGAAATTCAAGAAGGCAAGTTTTTTGCCGTAATTTCTTATATCAGTTTTCTCTGCGTTGTAAGTTTAATTTTAAAGAAAGATAATAAGTTTGTTCTTTATCATGCCAAGCAAGGGCTGGTGCTTTTTGTTATTGAGGTGGTTAGTTTTATTCTTTCGGTCATTCCGCTTTTGCAAGTTTTAATTAAAACATTGGGATTCTCGGTTTTTGTTCTGGTGTCCTTGTGGGGTATTTTTAATGCGATAAAAGGAAATTGTATTAAAATCCCTTTTGTTTCGCGCATTGCAGAAAAAGTTATCCTTTGAAAGGCGGTGGAGCATGGTTTTAAAAAAGAAGAAAATTAAGAGCAAAAAGAAAATCGTCTCTAAAAAAAAGATAGTCAAGAAGGTCGTAGCAAAAAAGAAACCTGCTAAGAAACGCGCTCAACCAAAAAAAGTTGTTAAGAAAGAAAACGCTAACTTGGTTGAAGGAAAAATCGTTGGGGTAGTTACGCATTATTTTCCTAAGGTCAGCGCAGCAGCAATTAAGCTTAGCGGACAATTATCTTCAGGAGACAATATAAAAATAAAGGGCCACACTACTGATTTAACTCAAAGCATTGATTCAATGCAATTGGATCACGTTACAATAAATTCAGCGGGAAAAGGCAAAGAAATTGGGCTCTTGGTTAGTTCAAGGGTCAGAAAGCAGGATAAGGTTTATAAAATTTAATCCAAAGTAAGAGAGGGGAGGGCGTTAAAGAATGAGACTTTCAGAAATTGAAAAAAAGGCAAGGAACGTAGGGATAAAAGATACTTGGAAGTTTTCCAAAAAAGACTTGATTCGTAGTATCCAGAGCGCTGAGGGTAATTTTGCCTGTTTTGGCACTTCCGGCAAGAATTGCGCCCAATTGGCTTGCTGCTGGAGAAGTGATTGCCTGAAATGAAATATCATTGCCAGATTTGCGACAGAGACATTGACGATTACGTAAGTATTGCACATATAAAAGCAGAAGAATATTTAATTGAATTAATACGCAAAGATCATCCTGAATGGAATAATGACTCAAAGGTTTGTAAGAAGTGCATTGAGTATTACCGCAAACTTGTAAAAGAAACAGAAATTTAAAGTTTAATCAAGGCCCTTGATGTAGCGGACGTTTAAACGTCCGCTACTGTTTTTCCTGGGTTTTTAAGATAACTATTTATGAGTATGTACTCATTTAAACTATGGCGTTAAAAGTAGGTAAGTTCAGGTAAGTTGCCTTATTCAATACATAATATTATATGCAATTACGCGGAAGGCCTAAAAAGTACAGGATTATCAAGTATGACCCTAAAATAAGCCATTTTAGCCCAAGGGGCAGGCCCGGTAGGCCTGATGAGGTTAATCTTGGAATGGATGAGTTTGAAGCTATGCGTCTTGCTGATTTTATGGGCCTTGGCCAAAAAGAGGCAGCCAAATCCATGCATATATCACAGCAGACCTTTAGCCGGATCATTAAGAGAGCGCGAAAAAGTTTGGTAGCGGCTTTAATTAATGGAGCCACCATAAAGATTCAAGGGGGACAGTACGTAATTAGCTCACGTGATTAGAAACCTGCCCAGCAATCAGTTATAAAATAAAAGACAGAAGTAACAAAGGTATTAAAAACAGGGTTAAAAAGAGGGAAAATTCACTCTTATGCAACTTCCTATAATATATCCTGGGTTAGCAGGATAAAGTAATAATCCGATTATCGTCGGAAAAACCGAACTGTAGTATTGATTCGTCAATACAACGGTCCGGTTTTTTTGTTTATCTTTCCAATACAAACGTAATGAAAAAATGATCATTACATTACAAGGATAAGATAAATGAAAAGACCCGGCAAGGATAATCAATTTACTAACAATACCCCAGTTAAGTCCGCAGTTCTTTTAGCGAAGATCTGCGGACTTTTTATGCCTTGCCGGGCAACTGGGGCTTTTTTGTTAGGAGGGTTAAGGTGGAGAATACATTCATTGGAATTGCTGAACGTTTGGCACAAGAACGCAAGCAGAACAGGCTAATAGGAATTGTAATAGTTTCAATAGTTTTATTAATCATCTGTATTGTTTGTCTTTCCTGTAATGTTCAACCTGCGCGGGCAGAATTATCTTATCCAACTAATCTATGGAAAGGTTTAATTGCAGAGGATGTGTCTGGTGGTTATCAAGGTATGTATGCCGTGGCCTGCTGTGTTCGCAATCGTCTTAATATGGGAATGAACACAGGACTTATGGCATTAAAAAGGAGAAGGCTGGATGAATTTGTCAGAAGAGAGGGACGGTCGGCTGAGCTTATTGCAAAGGATATTGTTAAGAAAGTATTTGAACAGAGTGCGCCAGATATTACGCGCGGAGCGACTCACTATGAAGCGGTTGAAACTTATGGTATGCCCAAGTGGGCGCGTTCTATGGTTAGAACCGTAAAAATAGGAAAGCATACATTTTTTAAATTTAAGCAATAAACTTTTTTTGAAAAGGGGAAAAACCAGTTGAAGCCAAATAACAATAATATTAACGGACGCAAACCTGTAGAGGCGAAGTTAACCAAAGAAACCAGGAAATATCTTCCGTTGCCAAAAGACGCGCGGGTAGTTGAAAAAGAAGGTAAGAAATTCCCCTCAGTAACATCCGTCTTATCGGCCATATACCCTATTAACTTCCCGGAACATAAGCTCAGGCAATACGCAGCTCGCGGATCCATAGTAGACGCGCAGAGTAAATACTTTCTTCGCACCGGAATTTGGGAGCGCAACCTTCTCAAGATACCCCGCACACGAGAGGAAATGGCGCGTATGCTCTTGGATTTTAAAACGCTCGCCTTGGGCGAACTTAAACTAAATTGGGCGGATTGCAATTTCGTAGGGTTCTTGGATAAATACGGCAAAGACTTCAAACCTTGGAAAGTCGATTTCAACGACGAAGCTTGCTTCAATGAGCAGTTCCGATATCACGGTCATATTGACTGGTCGTGTTTATATAAAGATGAACCTGCCATCGCAGACTTTAAAGCCTGCAAGAATTACCCGGAGCATAAGGTCTGGAAGTTCAAGAAGCAGATGTCGGCATACGCAAAATGTAAAGGGTATGAAGAGGTAAAGCAGGTAGTGATTATCCCTCTTAACCCAACCAACAAATGCGGTTTCAGCAAGCCGATCGTGGAGAGGGATGTAGACACCTACTTCAAGTATTTTATCAAAGACAGAAAGATATTTTACCAAGTTTACGGTCTTTAAGGAATGGAGAGCGATATGGGAAGCATACAAAGATTACTTGCGAGAATGAGTTTGCCTCGCGGGTGGTTTCTTGCGAAGGGTGAAAACGGATTTTGGGTTGTGTATGACGCAAACCTTGAACCACAGACGGCCGGAAGAAGCGCGCAGGGAACAGTGAGCGAGGCTATCGCATTTGCTCATTGTATAGGAATTAGTTAAGCAAAAGGAGGAAGTTATGGAAATCACAGTAACCAAGAAAATAAACCCAACCACACAAATCAGTATCAAGTTTGATGAAGAAGGCGACCTGAAAGAGGCACTCCTCAAGGCAACGCCCTTTATGCAAATGAGCGGGACCTGTGGCGCTTGCGGAGACGACAAGGTAATCCTTCAAGCCAGGCAGACTAAGGACGGCAAATATATCTACGTTGAACTCTACTGCCCGAAGTGCAAAGCTAAGCAGTCATTCGGAGAGTATAAACAACCTAAAGGCGCTCTTTTCCTAAAAGGGAAGTGGGAGAAGTATACGCCGCAACCTCAAGCCTAAGAAAGGAGGTAAGACGTGAAAGAGCAGGCTTTTTTAACTTCGGAGTCACGGCAAAGGATGAACGATAAAGCGAATAAGTTTTTAGAGCGTGGTTGTATTGAGCAGAACGGAGATAATGCGTGGATATGTAAACCTATTTTAGGTTATAACATCCACACTTACACAATTCAAAAGCTCCCGGATGATACTTACAGATGCAACTGTCAGGGGTTTCACAAAAATAAGTATTGTAGCCATATAGAAGCCGTGCGTATTTTTATCTCGCGCAACACGCCGGTTACTACGGAAAGTCAAAGGACATTCGCATACGCATGATAACAAGAGAAAGGATATTTCCGCTTCTGGTAATTGTGGCCTGTATAGGCGCAGGCATAGTCTATTTAATCACAGGGGACATACGCAGGGGGTTGCTTTGGTTAGCCTACGCCTTGGCAAACACCTGCGTAACTTTTTAACAAGGAGGAGACACATGGAGAAACAAGCGGTTGCGGTAAGCGTATTAACTGATCCAAACAGGTTTAAGAAACTTCCGGATGGCTGGATAAAGGATCATCTTCAAGGAAAGGACTATGGGCCAAGCTCGGAGGAGATATTAAACGAAGAGGGAAGAAAGGAATTCTGCGCCAAGCTCGGAGGAGAAGAACCAACCGCTGCCGAAGCCGCAGCAATTATTAACTTTGAAGGCGATCCATGTTTATTCCCGATATTTTCCGATACCAAAACGGATGATTACTACGCAACCAAGACTGAGGTTGCCGGGGTTAGGGGCAGCGTTCGGGGAGGTGAATTATGACGGCGGCAGCGTGTTCTACGGCAATAAGGGACGACGAATGTTATGTGCGGCCAGTCCGAGCCAGCCAGTGAATTAGACGTTTTGACAATTTTTAATTTAAGGAGGAAGGGGCATGAAACAAACTCAAGTATTAAACATCTTAAAAGACCGTATTGACCTGGAAGGAGCGTCAAAGGACATCTTTGCAAAGCTGTCAGCGCAGAATGTAAAGATTATCAGGGTTAAGGATTTTCCGGAGCCGCGGTACATTGACAACAAAGACGGCACAGTATTCGACACTTGGCACAATATCTACATCGTTAAACTTCCACACACAGATCTGCCCAACCACTTCAAAGAGCGTATGCCCTGGGAAGAGTTCAAGATAGCCTGCGCAGAACTCAGCTTTGCCGGTCATAAGGGTTGGGTTTTACCATCACCAGTACAAGGGTTCTCTTTAGTGAAGAATAACCCCACCGGCCCCCAGATTGATATGTCCATCTTTAAGGACACAAAGGAAGCCGGCTACTGGACGAACGAAGAGGTTGCCGGGGGTAGGAGCTTCGTCCGGGTAGTGTATTATGGCAACGGCAACGTGAACTACAGCAATAAGGACAGCAAGTATTATGTGCGGCCAGTCCGAGCCAGCCAGTGAATTAGACGTTTTGACAATTTTTAAGCGAGGTAATTAAGATGAGTTTTTACGAAGATCTTAAAGTTTATAAAAAAGCTAAGGACATGGCAACCTACTTTGAGGAAATAGTCCGGCATTTCGACAGATATAACAAGTATAACCTCGGAGCAGACATTAGAAAGCTTGCACGGGAAATTCTCGTCCTCATAGCCAAGGCTAATACCAGACGGCTAAGGATAGAATTACTCGGTAAGTCTATAGATAAACTGGAAGAACTCAAAATAATCTTAAACCTCGCAAAAGAAGCCAAAGCTTTTAATTCGTTTAAGAGTTTTGAAGTTTCAACTAAGTTAGTAATTGAGGTATTAAAACAGTGCGAAGGGTGGAAGGAAGAGTCAGAATTCCCCAAGCGGTAAACCTTGAGGAAGTGTGCGATTTTGTAACTCACTGGGCGCTTACGCCACCTTAAACGGCATAAGAACACAAGGAGCGGTACCTAACGGATCTGCTCCTGAGGGTCTCCCCGGGGAGACGATAAGTGTGTAAGTAAAGGTTGCCTGGAATAGGAGCAACGTCCGGATAGTGAATTATGACAACGGCAACGTGAACTACAACAATAAGGACAACAAATATTATGTGCGGCCAGTCCGAGCCAGCCAATGGCTTACAAAACGATATATTCTCTTTTAGAAAAATATACCAAGCTTATCTTGATTGTCGGAAGAACAAGCGCAATACTTTTAACGCGCTTAAATTCGAGATAAACGACGGAGAGAATTTAGTTAAACTCGAATATGAATTAAAAAATAGGACTTACCACCCTTCGCGCTCAATTCTTTTTGCCGCCAAGAAACCAAAACTACGGGAGATATTCGCCGCAGATTTTCCCGACCGCGTAGTACATCACATCCTTGTAAACTCTTTAGAGAAAATCTATGAGCCAATCTTTATTCATGACTCCTACGCAAGCCGGGATGGAAAGGGTACGCACGCGGCCAAAGAACGTTTGGAGAAATTTACCCGGCAGATCACCAAGAACGGCCACGTCCGCGCCTACTATCTCCAACTGGATATCAAGGACTTCTTTACCAGCATAAACAAGGAATTATTGTTTATAATAATTCAGCGCAAGGTAAAGAACCCGGACATCCTCTGGCTTACGCAGAAGGTTCTTTTTTGGGACTGCACCACGTCCTACGTTCACAAAGGAGACAAGCAGCTTCTCTTTAACATCCCCACGAACAAAAGCCTCTTTGGCAAAGAAAACCGAAGCGGCCTGCCGATAGGCAACTTAACGAGCCAATACTTCGCCAATATCTACCTGAATGAACTCGACCAATACGTTAAGCACGTCCTTAAGGCACACTACTATCTGCGTTATGTAGACGATTTTGTCATACTCTCCCAAGATGCCTCGCAATTACGCACTTGGCAGGCTCAGATTGAAGAATTCCTCTTAAGTAGGCTCAAGCTACGCCTTCACCCGAAACGCCGTAAACTTGCGTCTATCTCAAACGGCATAGACTTCTTAGGCTACATCATCCGACCGACATACGTTCTGGTCCGGCGGAGGGTAATAAATAACCTTAAAGAGAAGATCCGGCAGTTCCGCCAGGCGCGGGAAAAGGACTTTAGGAAATTTCACGATATGGTCGCGTCATATATGGGTCATTTCAAACACGCCAACAGTTACCGACTAATCAACAAATTAACAATGGAGGTTGCATGAAGGTCATAGCTTTTGATTTTGACGGGGTCATCGCGCATTACGAAATATGGAAAGGAGTAGATGTTTTTGAGAAACCTAACTGGGACGTCATCGATGCAATGAAGCAACTTAAGGCTAAAGGCTATCATATCATCATCTGGACCACCCGGAAAGTTACACCGGCATTAAAGGCATACCTAATCCGTAACAATGTCCCCTACGACAGCATAAACTCCTGTAAGCACAATCCGCCGGACACATCGCAGAAGCCGATATATCACGTTTTCATAGACGATAGAGCCGTGCAGTATCGCGGCCAAAACACAACTAAGCTCATACGAACCATAGAACATCTTATCAATACCGGCGCGCCTATTCTTGCAGAAGATAAACCCGTAGAGGTCGCGCCCGCAACGCAAAAGGAAGAAGCGGTATGCCCTGGATAGAATCTCATACAGTATTGTTGAGGCACAGGAAGCTTAAGCCTCTGGCATTTGATTTACGCCTTAAACCCGTTTATGTGCTGGGACACTTACACGCACTATGGCACGTTGCCCTTGAACAGGCCGAAGATGGCGATCTCTCTCATTGGACAGATGAGTTTATTGCCGATTCCGCCGGTTTCTCTGGCGACCCTCATAAGTTCGTCCAACTGCTCCAAAAGCACAAATGGCTTGATGGGCGTATAATCCACGACTGGCTTGACTACGCCGGGAGGTATTTAGAGGTGAAGTATCGAACCTCAAATCCCGAACGGCTTAAAGCCATCAAGGCCAAGCACGAGAAGGCTAAGTCAGACTTTAGTCAGACTTTAGACCGTCCACCTAACCAACCGGACCTACCTAACCCACCTAAAGAAAAGACAGGCAAAAAGCAGCCTGTCCCTGTAACCCCCGAATTAAAAAAACTCTTGGATGATGTTTTTAAGTCAGGGTTCAATATTTACCAGGTCATTGGTAAGTTCAGAAAACAGGCCAAAAAGAAACAGCTACTTATGTTTGGAGAGGACTATCAGCTACCGGATGAAATCTTAATCCGTGTATGCGAAAGTTATCTTAAAAACAGGTCAGGAATAAAAGGCGAGCACTTTCCTTGGGTTCTTTCCGCAATCTCAAAATCCTCTACGGAGTGGTTGGTAAATAAACAAGACGCTGAGCACTTACAGATAAAAACCGGCGGCGCATCCTTCCGCGGTGGCGATATGGAGAACCTGCAAGACATTCTCAAGCGGATGATGCCGGAGGGTTTAACCAATGCGTTATAGATACCGCGACCTTCCTATTCGCAGGTCCCAAGAGCAGCCCCTTCAAGAATGGTATCGAATTAAATCCCAAATACATAGAGATAGCGGAGAAGAGATTACAAGATGTCTTTGGAATGTTTAGATAGAGAGGTCAAAAAATGAAAGTGCTTTTAATTGATATAGATAGCAAAATTCCCAATCTCGCCCTTAAAAAGATTGAGAAATATCATTTAGACCGCGGAGACGAGGTTATTTGGCATAACCGACTACTCTATGGACAGGTAGATAAGACGTATGTTTCTTGTATTTTTGATTGGAATAAACATAGAGCAGCGCAATTTAACAGCGCAGAAATTGGTGGTAGCGGGTATTCAATAGAAAAAAGGCTCCCGTCGGAGATTGAAGCAGTTAAGCCACGCATCAACTTGGGATTTACCACAAGAGGCTGTTTTAGAAAATGTCCTTTCTGCATAGTTTATTTAAAAGAAGGTAATC
>JACQXK010000059.1 GCA_016208765.1 Candidatus Omnitrophota bacterium | reverse complement strand
TATACTGTGGAGAGCGGGGAGACTTGGGTGGTGGAGGTGGAAGTGACGCCTCCGAGTAATGCTATTGATGGTACTACTTCAAATGAGTTTAGCGTTAATGTTGAACCGGGCAGCTTAAGCATTGATTCATACCAATGGACATGGGAAGCCCCTGAAGGCTCGGGGAATAATCCTGCCGTTAATTATAGCACGCCTAATCAACAAACGACAATTGTTAATAACGCGCATTGGCATGCTTTTCCTGACAGCAGACTATCCAGTGATACAGGTTTTGAATGTGAATATATGGTTAATTGTAACATCACTATTAATGGACAGACATTTCGAGATGCATTAAATCCAACTTGGCAGGTTTTTGTGCCAAATCCTGCGGCTCAGACTATTTGGCCAACAATTATAGGAATGCCTGCGATTGGAGTAAGGCAAGTTAATGGGCAGAATCAATGGTATGTGATGGGAAAAGGCAGCTTGGCAAGACGCGCCCCATACGTTAGGTCATATATCCCAGAGGCAAGCCAGTTTCACAATAAGATAGTTACTGTTCATGAAGGCCGTCATGTTTATCAGTTTACTGCCGGCGTGCCTGATATAGGATTAACTTTGCATACCCTTTGGGATGCTGATGCATTATATAATAATGTGCTAACTTCCGTAACTTCCAATATTAGCGCGCAAGATTTGACTAATAAGATTCAGGTAGAAATTAATAACAAAAATAGGGTTGATTATGAGCAAGCAGAGCGCGAACGTTCTCTGGCAGAATATGACGCCCATACGCAGTCAACTGCTGTATCACCGGATTATTTGGAAGTGGAGGTATCTCTACCATGATAAAAAAAATTATTATTTTTTGCTTAATATTATTTTCTTCAGTAACAATTTGTTTAGGATCTTATTTTGATGACCCGAAAAGTTACACTCAACTACAAATATATACACAGATTATGGAAGCTGATGTAATTGTTGCTGGTAAAATTGCACGATTAAAATCTGAAGAGGATAGTGATGTTAAGTTATTATCTTTAACTATTACAAATATTATAGTTGACGTATTTTCTGCGGAACAGTCCTTTTTGAAGAAGCTAAATCTTCCAAAGGATAAATTATTTATAATAGCTCCCAACTATAGCTCTTTTGAGCTTCCGCTATTTAGGGATAATGAACAGCACTTGGTATTTCTAAAAAAAGCGGATATTAATCGTAATCTAAGGGAATATTTCTTATTAGATGAAACCACAACGGTTTATCAGGCATGTAAAGGATGGCGAAGCGCTATTTTTTTAGATTTTTCCATGAAAAGTTTAGATTCCAAAATTCTAAAAGAACGCTATGATATCAGCGATCCCCAAGAGCTTATTAAGGTAGTAAAAAAATTATGCGTTTGGCGAGGTTTTCAAGAAAAAGACAAGAAAATAACAGCTCTTTTAGAACTGCTTAATGAAAATAAAGATAGTAAAATTTACTTAGATAATATCCCCCCTATGCTGGCAACTCTAGGAGTCAATCTTGTGGAAAAAGACGGGAAATATTTTGCAGAAAAAATTAAATTTGACAAATGGGGTCATCCCTTGAGATGATAATCAAGTGCGAATAAATCACTCTGATGCTAAGTGTCCCTCTATTATATTTCCTCGGATTGCGCTTTTATATATCACGCAATCATTTCTTTGGTCAATCCCCTCATTATCCTGCTCAGGTTGGAATTAATGGGGGAGTTAATTTAAGCACTACTGTAAATTCTCAAGGCACAACCGGAACATACTCCTGGAGCAAAACCAGCGGGCCGGGGGATGTGGTATTTTCCGCGCCAGCCAGCGCGAATACCAATTTCTCCTCCGATACTCCGGGAGTTTATAAGGTAAAATGCGAATTCCTTGCCAGCGGAGCAACTTCTAGTTATACTGTGGAGAGCGGGGAGATTTGGGTGGTGGGGGTGGAAGTGACGCCTTCGAGTAATGCTATTGATGGTACTACTTCAAATGAGTTTAGCGTTAATGTTGAACCGAGCAGCTTAAGCATTGATTCATACCAATGGACATGGGAAGCCCCTGAAGGCTCGGGGAATAATCCTGTCGTGAATTATAGCACGCCTAATCAACAAACGACAATTGTTAATAACGCGCATTGGTATGCTTATCCTGACAGCAAATTTGCTCAAGATACTGGATTTGATTGTGAGTATACTATTAATTGCGAAATAACAATAAATTCACAAATATTAAAAGATGTAACAGAACCCAAGTGGGGCGTTTATCTTCCAACTCCTGCGGCAAAAACTGAACCTCCACAGATTGACGGAATGCCTACTCTTGGACTTCGCCAAGTAAACGGACAAAATCAGTGGTATGTAACTGGCAGAGGAACTCTTTATCGCACTGCTCCAGAAATTGTTTCAAGGATATCAAGCGCAAGCCAATTCTATAATAAGATAGTTACAGTGCACGAAGGCCGTCATGTGTATCAGTTTACTACTGGCGTGCCTGTTATAGGCTTAACTTTGCATACTCTTTGGGATGCGGATGCATTGTACAATGATGTACTTAGTTCATTAACATCGAATGTTAGCGAACAGGATTTACGTGATAAAATTCGAACGGAAATCAATAATCAAAATTCTTTTGATATACAACAAATGGAGTTTGAAACAGAATTAGCAGAATATGATGCGCATACGCAGTCGAATGCAGTAGAGCCAAATTATTTAGAAGTAGAGGTGTATCTGCCATGGTAAAAAAAATTATTATTTTTTGCTATCTATCATTTCTTGTAACGACAACGTGCTTTGCATATTATGGAGACATGAGAATCTTTAGCCAATTACAAATATACAGGTCTATAGTTGAAGCAGATATAATAGCAATCGGAGAAATCCAATATGTAAAATCAGAGCAGGGGCATGAATTCAGATTGCTTTCATTGGTTAATCCAGAAATAATATTTAATGATATCTTTTCCCCAGAGTTAACAATAAAAAATATGAGTAATGATGTCCCTGGTAATATATATATATTAGTACCACAGGATCTTGTGTTTTTAAAAAAAGTAGATATTAGTGCCAAAGCAAGAGAATATTTTTTGCTGGATGAAGCCAGAACAGTTTATGAGGCATGCCAAGGTTGGCAAAGCGCTATTCTTTTAGATTTTTCCATGAAAAGTTTAGAATCTAAAATTCTAAAAGAACGCTATGATATCAGCGATCCCCAAGAGCTTATTAAGGTAGTAAAAAAATTATGCGTTTGGCGAGGTTTTCAAGAAAAAGAGAAGAAGATAACAGCTCTTTTAGAGTTGCTTAATGAAAATAAAGATAGTAAAATTTACTTAGATAATATCCCCCCTATGCTGGCAAATTTTGGAGTAAAAGTTGTGGAGAAAGACGGGAAATATTTTGCAGAAACAGCAATATCCGGCCTCAATGTAGAACAAAAACAAACAGGAAAATAAAACCTGCCTAAGAAATAAATTATAAATCAAAAAACAGCAAAGCCAGCGGGCCGGGAAACGTAACCTTTTCCAGCCCGAACAGCGCGAATACCAATTTCTCCTCGGATACTTCGGAAATAATAACGGAAGAAACCGGTTTTAATAATAATTGGAGCGGGCCGATAGTTACAAGCGGAACCATAGAAGCAACAGCTATTTTTGGTGGGGCGCAGTTTGTCAAAACAATAAATGTTAGTGTGAATTCCAGGAACTGGGAAATGGCTGCTCCTCCTTCGGCACAAGAAGTCGCTGCTCCGGCGTGGGATGGAAGGGTTGGGCATGGGGAGGGATTTTATAATGTTGATAACGAAATTCAAAGCGAACCAGGATACGTTGATTCCGGCCCGAATAAAGGATTTTATTATATCTTGGAAAGTAATTACTGGGAAGCAAAAACATTGACAAAGAAAAAAAGAAAATGATAAAATCTATTTGAAGTAGGGTAGGGGACGTTCATCAAAACATCAACAAGTGGGAACGAATATGGTAAAGATAGGGTATGCCGCGTCAAGCAAGAATAGATTACCCCGGAGCTTTAAATCATACCATCGGCAGAGGGATAGAGCGGAAAGCGATATTCAAAGAAGAAGCCGATAAATCCGCCTTTCTAAAGCGAATCAAAGACAATCTGAGCAAAAGCAGTATGCGTTGTTATGCCTGGTGCGTAATGGATAATCATTTTCATTTATTACTGGAAACCGGCAAGACAGGCTTAGCGGAGTTTATGCGAAGATTGTTGACCAGTTACGCGGTTTATTATAATGTAAAGTATAACGCAGCGGCCATTTATTTCAAAACAGGTATAAATCGATAATCTGCGATAAAGACAGATATTTGTTATTGCTGATAAGATATATTCATTTAAATCCGGTTAAAGCAAATGTTGTCAAAATTGAAGGATTGAATAAATATCAATGGACTGGGCATAAGGAACTAATAGGCAAGGGAGAAGAAGCGGAAAGCCTAATAGAACGGCAAGAAGTGCTTAAGTATTTTGGTGAAAAACAGAAGCAAGCACTAAAAGAATATGAAGAATTTATAATAGACGGGATAGGGGGAAGAGAAGATTACGAAGGAGGGGGATTGATCAGGAGCGCCGGAGGCCTAGATGAAGTGATCAAGCGGCGATATGATGAGCAGGAAATGTATGATGAGAGAATCTTAGGGGATGGATATTTTGTCGAGCAGGTGCACGCGCAGTTAGAAGCAGAGGAACAGGTAAAGGTAAAAGATTCGGACGAATTATTAAATAAGATAAGCCGATTTTATGGGCGGAAAAAAGAAGATATAATCGCAAGGCCGACGAAAGAAGTGAGGGCAGCCAGGTGTGTGTATTTATATTTAGGGAATAAATATTTATCTAAAAGTTTGACGCAATTAGGCAGGCAGCTGGGGATAAAGCAGCCTGCGGCAAGCATGGGATTAGAAAAAGGCAAAGAAGAGATAAAGAGGTTAGGCGGAGAAATCAAGATATTAATATAAATTGATGTTTTGATGAACGTCCCCTCTCTACCCCCCTCTCTACCCCCTCTACCACCCCTCTACCAAAATTTGCAGTAGGAATCATTTTGCGACGAAAGCTATTTGCGCGAAAAAGTGCGAACAAATTTCGAGATTACCTCGATCCCCTGCAATTCAAAGAATTGCGAGGACTTTATCCCGGGAATTCGGAGAATTCCCGGGGCAAACACGAGCAAGCTCGGTCGACCCTATGGGCAAATTTTGCTATTGCCTGTCTGCCAGCCAGGCAGGCAAAATTTGGGATAATACGAATAACAAAGGCACAAATAAAATATTTTGCTT
>JACQXK010000048.1 GCA_016208765.1 Candidatus Omnitrophota bacterium | reverse complement strand
TATTTTATCCATAAGATGCAACATGATATCTTTGGCAAAAATTCCTTTTGGGATCTTGCCTTTAATGATAATTTTCATTGTTTCAGGGACCTTAAACCAGCTCTTACCCGTAGAAACAGCAATAGCAAGGTCTGTAGAACCAACACCCGTAGAAAAAGCGCTCAATGCCCCATAAGTACACGTGTGGGAATCCGCTCCTAAAACAAGAGAGCCAGGCAGGATCTCTCCTGATTCCGGAATAACCTGATGACAAACACCGCAGCCAATATCATAAAAATCAGTACTAAACTCTTTGGCAAAATCACGCATCTTTTTATGCACTCGCGACACGCCTTCGCTTGGAGATGGAGCGCTATGGTCAATTACCATGCAGAATTTTGTTTTTAAATTCTTTATTCCCAGTTCTTTTACCCGGTCAATAATAATTGCCGAAGTGCCGTCTTGGCCAAAAGTAAAATCAACTTTGCAAACTGCAAAATCACCGGCTTTTAAGTCCTTGCCTGCATGATTACTTAATATTTTCTCTGCTATTGTTTTTCCCATAATTTTAAGTATTTCTTCTAAAGTTTATTGAGCCACTGCTCAAGCCTGTCCATACCGTTTTTAATAGTATCCATACTTGTAGCAAAACTGATTCTTACATACTTATCCATTCCGAATCCATTACCGGGAATTAAGCTTACATAAGCTTCTTCAAGCAGGCGGCTGGCAAAAGTCATAGAATCAAGTTTAGTTTTTCCAATATCACAGAAGACATAAAAAGCTCCCTGTGGATTAACATAACCGATTTTTTTCATGCCCTTAAGCCTTGAAATAACATAGTCTCTTCTATTTTTAAATTCTAAACAAACATTTTTGAAGAAATCTTCATTTGAGCTGCTTAAAGCGGCAACCGCAGCTTTTTGAGCTATTGAATTTGGATTTGAAGTTGAATGATCCTGAAGATTAGAAATTGCTTCTGCTACATCTAAGGGTGCCCCAAGATATCCGATACGCCAACCAGTCATGGAATAACTTTTTGACAAGCCATTTACCGTAACTGTTAAATCGTAGATTTCCTTATTAAAACTTGCAATTGAGACATGACTTGTGTTATCAAAGACTATTTTTTCATATATTTCATCACTTAAAACAAAAATCCGTTTTTTAACGCAAACTTCTGCGATTTCTTTAAGCTCCTGGGAAGAATATACACACCCCGCCGGATTTGACGGGCTGTTTAAAATTAAAACCTTAGTTTTTGTTGTAATGTGTTTTTCCAGGTCTTTAGCGGTGATCTTAAAATCATTTGAAGGCATGGTTTTAATAAAGCGTGGGGTTGCTTCGCAAAGCTTTACCATCTCAGGGTAACTTACCCAATAAGGCAGGGGGATTAATACTTCGTCGTGCCGATTTAACAAAACGAAGAGCGCGTTAAAAATACTGTGTTTTGCACCGCAGGAAACAACGATCTGATTAAAAGAGTATTCAAGGCTGTTATCTTTCTTAAATTTCTCAGCAATGAGCTTTTTTAATTCCGGTATGCCGGTGGTGGGGGTGTATTTGGTAAAGCCGCTATTGATTGCTTCAATAGCGGCTTTTTTAATAAAATCAGGAGTGTCAAAATCAGGCTCGCCAGCTCCAAAGTTGAGCACGTCAAAACCATCTGCTTTTAGCTTTTTTGCCTTTGCGGTTATGGCAAGAGTTAAAGACGGATTTATTTTCTTTAGGCGATCTGCCAACCTTGTATCTATGCGCATGAGACTATTATAAAGCGTCCCGTTCTTTTTTAAATATATTTTTCAAACCTCCCAAAAACTTTTTCTGCGGTTTCTTCTCTTTCTCAACTGGAGGTCTTTCTTCTTTATGTTGTTCTTGTTTTACTGTTTCTGTTTTAACGGTTTCTTCTGGTTTTTCTTCTTTTGTTTTCTTGCTTTTTTTGATTTCTTTTTTAATCTCTGTTAATTCAAATATAGCCATTTTGGCATTATCTCCGCGGCGTTGCCCAAACCGAAGGATTCTTGTAAATCCAGACGAGCGGGCGGAAAAACGCGGGCCAATGTCATTAAATAATTTCACAACCAGTTTATGGTCACTTAAAATACTAAAAGCAGTTCGTTTTGCGGCAAGAGTATTTTGCTTGGCAAGACCGATCAACTTTTCTATTAATGGCTTAGCAGCCTTTGCTTTACTGACAGTAGTTTTTATACTTTGCTGAATCAGGATATTTCTTGCTAAACTAATTAACGTTGCTTTATGCCAACTGGTAAAACGATTCAATTGATGTCGTAATTTTTTATGTCTCATCTTTTACACCTTTTTCAGCTTTTTAGGGTCAACTTGCATGCCTAACGTTAAACCCATTCCGGTAATAAGCTCTTTTATTTCAGTCAAAGATTTTTTACCGAAATTCTTAAACCCAAGCATTTCTTCTTCGTTTCTTTTTACAAGTTCTGCTATTGTCTTGATATTTGCCTCTCTAAGGCAATTTGAACTTCTTACAGACAGCTCAAGCTCTGAAATCGGAAGCCTGAGTTTCTCATAGAGAGCAACTTCTTCCTTGGTCATTTCCAGCTCTTCCTCTGCAATATCTTCCGGTAGTTGGCCGAAATTAACAAAAATATCCAGATGGCGCTGTAAAATATTTGAAGCATACAAAAGCGCGTCTTTGGGGGTAATTGCCCCGTTAGTCCAAATTTCAACTATCAATTTATCGTAGTCTGTTCTTTGGCCGACGCGGGTATCTTCAACGAAATAATTTACTTTCCTTACAGGAGTAAATATTGAATCTATCGGAATAACCCCGATGACCTTTTCCTCTTTTTTGTTTAATTCTGCCGGCATGTAGCCTCTTCCGCGGGCAACTTCCATTTCTACATTAAACTTTGTATCTTTTGTCAATGTGGCTATGTGAAGCTCCGGGTTAATTATTTCTATTGTTTCATCAACGATGATATCCTTTGCCTTGATTTCTCCCTTTTTATCAGCTTTTATATAAATGGTCTTGGGTATTTTTGAATGTGAATTCAAAACAAGATTCTTTATATTCAGGATTATTTCCGGCACATCTTCTAAGATGCCAGGAATCGCAGAAAATTCATGCTCTGCTCCGGCAATCTTTATTGAGGTAACAGCGCTGCCCTCAATTGAAGATAAAAGTATTCTTCTTAAAGAGTTGCCTAATGTTACCCCGTAACCTCTTTCAAAAGGTGCCGCAGAGAATTTCCCGTAGGTATTCGTATAGGTTGACTCATCGCACTCTAAGCGCTTTGGTAATTGAAAATCCTTCCACTTTATACCCATCTCGCCTCCTAATTATATTAAACAGCTTTTGTGAATTTTATTTAGAATACAACTCAACGATTAGTTGTTCGTGAATAGGATGTTGTATATCATCTTTTTCAGGCAACCGCAATATTTTTGCAGTTAAATCTCCTGCATTAAATTCAAGCCATGATGGCACTGTCCTATCTTTGGAAATCTCAAGATTATCCTTTATCTTATTTTTCGCCTTGTCTTTGGCTTTCCATTGCACGATATCATCCTTCTCAACCAAAAATGAAGGGATATTTACCCTGCGCGAATTCACAGAGATTTGGTTATGCCTTACTATCTGGCGCGCCTGCGACCTTGAAGTTGCCAGGCCCATGCGAAAAACTACGTTATCAAGCCTTCTTTCTAACAATTGCAGCAAAACTTTTCCGGTGACACCTTTTGTTTTTGCGGCAACCTCAAAATATTTACGGAATTGTCTTTCTAAAACTCCATAAATCCTTTTGACTTTCTGTTTTTCACGCAACTGAATCCCGTAATTTGACAATTTGATCCTGTTTTGCCCGTGCTGACCCGGAGCATATGTTCTTTTGGTTATTCCGCATTTCTCTGTAGAGCACCTTGTACCCTTAAGAAATAATTTTTCTCCTTCTCTGCGGCACAACCTGCAAACAGCGCCTGTGTATCTAGCCATTGCTTATACTCTCCTTTTCTTCTTAGGACGACAGCCGTTATGAGGAATCGGAGTTACATCCTTTATTGTTGTAATAATCAATCCTGCGGCCTGAAGCGCCCTAATGGCAGATTCTCTGCCGAAGCCCGGCCCTTTTACCCTCACTTCTATTTCTTTCAAACCTATATCTTTTGCTTTTTTTGCTGCATCAGTAGCTGCTATCTGAGCTGCAAAGGGAGTAGATTTCTTTGAACCGCCATAACCAACAATTCCCGGAGCAGACCAGACTAAAACATTTCCCTGCTTGTCAGTAATACTGATAATTGTATTATTAAAACTTGCCTGAATGTGCGCGATCCCCGATGTGATACCTTTGGCAATTTTCTTTTTCTTTGCCTTATCTTTAGTAGACATATTTTAACTCCTCTGTGCTTTCTTTATTATTTTCCCGCAGGTTTTGCTGCAGGCTTGCTTGATGACTCAGGTTTCTTAATTACTGCTACTCCGCCTTTACGCGGGCCTTTTCTGGTACGAGCGTTTGTGCGGGTGCGTTGGCCCCTTACAGGAAGGCCTTTTTTATGTCGCGACCCTCTCCACGAACCAATATCCATAAGCCTTTTTATATTTTGAGAAATATCACGGCGCAGGTCACCCTCAAGCCTGTCACCGCCTTTTTGCATTGTCTTAATGCTATGCGAAAGTTCTTCTTCTGTTAAATCTTTCGCGCGTTTATTTGGATCAACTCCGGCATCTTTAAGAATTTTATTTGATAAAAACCTGCCTACGCCATATAAATATGTCAGAGCGATTTCAGTTCTTTTTTCCTTTGGAATATCTACACCCAATATTCTTGGCATCTCTTCTCCTCAATTAACCTTGTTTTTGTTTATGTTTAGGATTGGCGCAAATTACCCGCACAACCCCTCTTCGCTTGATAATCTTGCATTTATCGCAAACTTTTCTAATTGATGATCTGACTTTCACGGTTTAGCCTCCGTCTATTTTACCCTAAAAGTAATTCTGCCTCTTGTTAAATCGTATGGCGTTAACTCTAATTTGACCTTGTCTCCGGGTAGAATTCTGATAAAATGCATGCGCATTTTTCCGGAAACATGCGCTAAAACAACATGCCCATTTTCCAGTTCAACTTTAAACATCGCATTAGGAAGCGCCTCAATGATCCTGCCCTCAGTCTCTATCAGGTCTTCTTTAGCCATATTAATTTGTCAGTATTTCTGCTCCCTTATCGGTTATTGCTACTGTGTGCTCAAAATGCGCTGAAGGCAGATTGTCTTTTGTTATTGCGGTCCAGCCATTTGTCAGTATTTCTGACTCCCATCTACCTAAATTCACCATTGGCTCAATCGCGAGTACCATGCCTTTTTTTAAGATCGGCCCTTCACCGGGTTGCCCGAAATTGGGAATTTCCGGTTCTTCGTGCAATTTAAAACCTATTCCGTGCCCGACAAACTCTCTTACAACTGAAAAACCGTTTCTTTCCACATAGCTTTGGATGGCATGGGAAATATCAGAAAGGTGGTTTCCTGTCTTAGCTTGTTTTATGCCTTCATCAAGAGCTGTTTTAGTAACCTCAATGAGCTTTTTTGTCAATGGATCAATTTTCCCGACTGCCAAAGTTATAGCAGCATCAGAAAAGTATCCTTTAAAATCTATGCCTATATCTAAACTGATTATATCCGTGTCCTTTAAAACCCGATTTCCCGGAATTCCATGCACAATTTCTTCATTTATTGAAGTGCAAACATGCGCAGGGTAACCCCGGTAACCTTTAAAAGCCGAACGGGCATTTTCAGCCTGAATAAAATCTGCTGCCAAATTATCAATCTCTGCGGTTGTGATTCCGCTTCTTACAGCGTCTTTAAGTTTCTGCATCACCCTGGACAAGATTTTTCCTGATGCACGTAAAACCTGAAGATCGCTTTCAGACTTTAAGGGAATCATTTCTTGCACGGACAAGCATGACAATTTCTTTTAATACTATGCCTGCTTCTTTATCCGCAGCTAAACGCTGTAATTTATTGATTTTTTCGTAATATTCAACAAGAGACGCAACTTCATTTTTATAAACTTCAATGCGCTTTTTAACCGTTTCTTCTTTATCATCGGTGCGCTGAAATAAAGCTGCTTGGCATTTATCGCAAATTCCCGCTTTCTTTGGAGGCATATTTGTTGTATGAAAATTAGCCCCGCAAGCGCTGCAAACCAATCTTCCTGTCAAACGTTGGATAATAACCTTATCGCTTGTATCAAGGTAAAATACAAAATCTATATCTATATGTTTTGCCTTGAGGATTTCCTCAAGCGTTTTTGCCTGGTTAATGGTCCTTGGGTATTTTACCTAAAAGAGTTCCCTCTTTTACATTCTTCCTTAAAATATCTCCTGTTGAAATATGCGGTAAGCCTAATTCTTCAGCTAATCTTTTTGCCTGCGTACCTTTTCCTGCTCCCGGAGGGCCCAGTAGAATTATTTTCATTTTCTTCCTTTAATATGGCCTGTTTTTAAGAAACCTTCGTAATGATGTGTTAATAAATGCGATTCAATTTGTTTTAATGTATCAAGCATAACTCCCACAATAATCAAGATACCTGTTCCTCCAAAAAACGATGCCACAAGATAAGGAACTTTTAACCAAGCCATAATAAAATCAGGGAATATGGCAATACAAGCTATAAATATTGCTCCTGCCAAAGTGATCCTGGTCATAATAAAATCAAGATATTCTGTTGTAGGAGTTCCCGGGCGTATCCCTGGGATAAAACCGCCGTACTTCTTCATGTTTTCAGATAAGTCGCGGGGATTAAAAACAATTGCCGTGTAGAAATAACAAAAGAAAATTATTAATAAAGCATATACAACAGTATACAGCACATGCCCCCGAATCAAGCCCTGTGCCAACCTTTGAAAACCCGGATTTGGGATAAATGATGCAAGTGTAGCCGGAAAAAGAATAATTGACTGGGCAAAAATAATCGCGATAACTCCCGAGGTATCAACTTTTAACGGTATGTATGTAGATTGTCCTCCGTAGATCTTCCTGCCGACGATCCTGCGGGCGTATTGCACCGGTATCTTTCGTTGGCCCTGCGTAACAAGAATAACTAAAAGCACAACAGCAGCTAAAAGAAAGGCCATGATTAAAAGTGTAAAAGGCTGAATTTGCCTTCGGCTTGGCGCAAAAGGAGAAATCAAGACAAAAAGCTGATGTATTGCCGTTGGAATACGAGAAATGATACCTGCGGTAATAACTAACGATATGCCGTTTCCAATCCCTCGTTCCTGTATTTGTTCTCCCAACCACATGATAAAAATAGTTCCGGTGGTTAATGTTAAGACAGTTAGGATACGAAACCCCCAGCCAGGCTGCATAACGATCTTTAGACCTTCAAAACGGGCTGGATTCTCAAGCCAGAGGGCGATAAAAAATGACTGAATCAAAGAAAGCGCAACAGTACCATATCTTGTAAATTGGTTAATTTTTTCGTAACCGGCCTTTCCTTCTTTTGCCATTTTCTCTAACGCCGGAATTACCGCAGTCAATAGTTGCATGATAATTGAGGAAGAGATGTAAGGCATAATCCCCAAGGCAAAAATAGTCAAGCGCTCCATGGCTCCACCTGAAAACATGTTAATTATGCCAAAGAGCGTTCCGCCGGCTGTCTTTGAAACCCTGCTGAAAAATTCAGCAAGTGCGGATCCGTCTATGCCGGGGGTAGGAACATAACAACCGATTCTATAAACAGCAACTAAGGCCCCTGTAATTATGAGCCTTCTTTTTAAATCTGGTATTTTAAAAGAATTAACCAGTGCGCTAAACATTCACGATTTCAGTTTTTCCGCCTGCGTTTATAATTTCTTTTGAAGCCTTCCGGGAGAAAGCATGCGCCTGCACAGTTATAGGAGCCTTTATTTCTCCTTCGCCGAGGACCTTGACTAATTTAGCCTTGTCCTTAATCAGGCCTTTTTCTTCTAAAAGCACCAAACTGATATTTGAATCTTTGATTTTATTTAAATCGCGTAAATTTACTATTTGGTACTCAGTTTTAAACTTGCTTGTGAAGCCTCTTTTTGGCATCCTACGGATCAAAGGAGATGTTCCGCCTTCAAAACCTGCATAAAAATGTCTTCCTGCGCGGGAAGTCTGCCCTTTGCTTCCTCTGGTTGATGTCTTACCATGCCCTGAACTTGGCCCTCTGCCAAGCAGTTTCTTTTTTTTATGCGCTCCCAAAGGAGCTTTTAAATTATACAAGCCTACCACAGTTTCTTCTGCAGCAGCAACTGGCTTTTTTGTAAGGGATATTTTTCTTCGGCTTAACCCTTGTTTTTTTGGAATTTTAGTTTCTTCTGGTTTTTCAATTTTATT